>NZ_JBHMIR010000005.1:0-327168 GCF_048060285.1 Micromonospora sp. LOL_025
GAGCTACCCGGGGTGCTGCCGTGATCCGCCGCGCGCCCGGGCACCCGCCGCCCGCCGGGACCGGCCGCGCGCCCGGCAGCCCTGCGCCCGCGTCCCGCCGGGGGGGCCGGTGGCGCAGCGCGGGCGCCGCGCTCGTCGTCCTCGGGCTGCTGGGCGGCTGCGGCGTCCCGACCGAGGGCGCCCCGCGCGCCGTGGCGCCCCCACCCGGGCCGTTCCCCTCGCCGGGGGCGGTCGTGGCGACGCCGACCCCGACCCTGACGGCCGGGCGGACGACGGAGGTGCTCTGCTTCGTACGCGACGACCGGCTGGTCCGCGTCGAGCGCCGGGTCGACGGCACGCCCACCGTCGACGCCCAGCTCCAGCACCTGCTGGCCGGCCCGACCGCCGCCGAGCGCGACGGCGGCCTCACCACGGCGCTGCCCGGGGCCGTGCCGGTCGCCGCCGCCCGGCCCCGGGGCAACGAGGTCGACGTGGAGCTCGGCGGGGCCGGCGACGAGACGGGCCGCAGCGACGAGGTCCTCGCCTTCGGGCAGATCGTCTGCACCCTGACCGGCCGCTCCGACGTCGACACCGTGGCCTTCTTCCGGGGCGGGGCCCCGCTGGGGGTCCCGCGTGCCGACGGGTCGCTGTCCCGGCGGCCCCTGACCGCCGACGACTACGCCGGCCTCGTGGCACCCCGCTGACGGGACCGGCCCGTGCCGCCGGCGCCCCGGTTCGTCGGCGACCGAAGCTCCCCCTGGCACCCCGGCCGCCGGGCGCGGGTGGCGGAGACCCGCCGGATCGGCGATGTCGTGCTGGTCCGCTACGCGCTGTCGGAGCGCTGCGACGCGGGCCGGGCAGGCACCACCCCGAGCGCCTCGTCCACCCGCGCCAGCACGGCCACGTCGTCGTGGCCGACGCCGCGCAGCAGGTCGATGGCGGTCGCCCGGATCTGGCCGACGATCATCGTGACGGGCAGCGCCGGGTCGGACGCGAGCAGCCGGCCGGCGACCCGTACCGCCGTCATGGCCGCCTCGTCGGCCCGCGCCGCGTGGCGGTCGGCGTCCTCGCCGGTGAGGTCGGTCGCCACCGCCTCGCCCGCGGCGCGTACGGCGGCTGCCAGGGCGGGCAGCGCGTCGCCCAGCTCCGGCGGCGTCCCCGTGCACAGCCGGGTCAGCGTCACCCCGGCGCGGGCCAGCACCCGGACGTTGCGCACGGCGTAGTCCAGCTGCCGGGTGGTCCCCTCCACGTCCCGCACCTGCCCGACGTGCCGCCGCCGACGGACGTGGAACCGCAGCGTCTCCCCGGCGGCCCGGACCGCCGTGCGCAGCCGGTCCACGCAGTCGTCCAGCTCCCGGGCCCGGTCCAGCGCCGCCCGGGCGGCGGTCTCGTCGCAGCGGGCGAGCGCGTCGTCGAGCGCGTCGAGCACCTCGGCCAGGTCGGCGAAGCTCTGCCGGGCCTCGCGGATCAGCGGGGCGAGCGGGTCGCGGGCCGCCAGGAGCTGGCTCGCGGCCAGCGCGACCGCGCCGCCGATCAGCGCGTCGACGAACCGGAAGGGCATCAGCGTGCCGCTGGGCGCGGCGACCGCCACCAGGTACATCGCGGAGACCGCCGCCTGCACCACGAGGGTGGTGCGCGCCCCGATCGCCACCATCAGGCCGGTGGTGAGCAGCAGCACCAGGAAGACGGTGCCGGTGCCGGGGCCGAGCGCGTACACCAGCAGCTCGGCGACGAGCACGCCCGCCGCGACCCCGAGCAGGATCTCCATCGTCTGCCGGACCCGCCGCCCCCGCGCCTCGCCCAGGACGACCAGCGCCGCCGTGGGGGCGAAGAACGGGTCCGGGTGACCGATCACCCGGGCGGCGAGGACCCAGGCCGCGGTCGCGGCGAGGGTCAACTCGACCACCGTCGCGCCGTCGCGCCGGATCCGCCCGCCCACGCCCCGCCACCACTGTCGCACCGTCCGTACCCCTTTTCCGGTGGGGCGCTCCACACCGGACCCGTGTGCCGGGCCGGCGTCGAGGACCGCCCCGGCGAGTCCCCGTTCCGGTCGGACCGGTTCGAGCGTCGCCTCTACCCCCGCCGTGCCCCCGGTAACCGTGCTGGTCACCGTGCCGCGGCGGAGCCGCCGGACGGCGGGCTTCGCAAGGCGCCGGTCGGCGCGCGTGCGACGAGCGGGCTGTGCATACTTGCGCGGTCGATGTTGTGCCGGCGGGCGGGCCCCCGGCCGTTCCGCGAGGTGGTTGTGGTGGTCGAGAAGACGGCGTCGCGGCGTAACCCGGCGACCGGTGGGGCCGCCGCGATGGCCGACCCGGGGCTCCGCCAGCTGCTGGCCGGCCTGACGGCGGTGCGGGACGGCGACTTCGGCACCCGGCTGCCCGAGGACGCCGACGGCCTGCTCGGGGAGATCGCCACCGTCTTCAACGGCATGGTCGACCAGCTGTCGCTGTTCACCTCCGAGGTGACCCGGGTGGCCCGGGAGGTGGGCACGGAGGGGCAGCTGGGCGGTCAGGCCGAGGTGCCCGGGGTGTCGGGCACCTGGAAGGACCTCACCGACTCGGTCAACGCCATGGCGGGCAACCTGACCGACCAGGTCCGCGACATCGCCGAGGTGGCCACGGCGGTGGCCCGGGGCGACCTGTCGCAGAAGATCACTGTGGACGTGCGCGGCGAGATCCTGGAGTTGAAGATCACCATCAACACGATGGTGGACCAGCTGTCGTCGTTCGCCGACGAGGTGACGCGGGTGGCCCGGGAGGTCGGCAGCGAGGGCCGCCTCGGCGGCCAGGCCGAGGTGCCCGGCGTGGCCGGCACCTGGCGCGACCTCACCGACTCGGTGAACTTCATGGCCGGCAACCTGACCAGCCAGGTCCGCAACATCGCCCAGGTCACCACCGCCGTGGCCCGGGGCGACCTGTCGCAGAAGATCACCGTCGACGCCCGGGGCGAGATCCTGGAGCTCAAGAGCACCATCAACACGATGGTGGACCAGCTGTCGTCGTTCGCCGACGAGGTGACCCGGGTGGCCCGCGAGGTCGGCACCGACGGGCGGCTCGGCGGCCAGGCCCAGGTGAGCGGCGTCGCGGGCACCTGGCGCGACCTCACCGACTCGGTGAACTCCATGGCGGTCAACCTCACCGACCAGGTACGCAGCATCGCGCAGGTGGCCACGGCGGTGGCCCGGGGCGACCTGTCGCAGAAGATCACCGTCACCGCGCACGGCGAGATCCTGGAGCTGAAGAACACCATCAACACGATGGTGGACCAGCTGTCGTCGTTCGCCGACGAGGTGACCCGGGTGGCCCGCGAGGTCGGCACCGAGGGGCGCCTCGGCGGCCAGGCGGACGTCAAGGGCGTCTCCGGCACCTGGAAGGACCTGACCGAGTCGGTCAACGTCATGGCGGACAACCTCACCGCCCAGGTGCGCAGCATCGCCGAGGTGACCACCGCCGTGGCGAAGGGCGACCTGACCCAGAAGATCCGGGTCGACGCGCGCGGCGAGATCCTGGCGCTGAAGGAGACCATCAACACGATGGTCGACCAGCTCTCCGCGTTCGCCGACGAGGTGACGCGGGTGGCCCGGGAGGTGGGCACCGAGGGCCGCCTCGGCGGCCAGGCCCGGGTCTCCAACGTCGGCGGGACCTGGAAGGACCTCACCGACAACGTCAACGAGATGGCCAACAACCTCACCAACCAGGTGCGCTCGATCGCGCTGGTCGCCACCGCCGTCGCCCAGGGCGACCTGAGCCGGCAGATCACCGTGGAGGCCAAGGGCGAGGTGGCCGTACTCGCCCAGACCATCAACACGATGGTCGGCACGCTCGGCGCGTTCGCCGACGAGGTGACGCGGGTGGCCCGTGAGGTGGGCACCGAGGGCCGCCTCGGCGGGCAGGCGCGGGTGCCGAACGTGGCCGGCACCTGGAAGGACCTGACCGACAACGTCAACTCGATGGCGAACAACCTCACCGGCCAGGTCCGCAACATCGCCCAGGTCACCACCGCCGTGGCCCAGGGCGACCTGACCAAGAAGATCGACGTCGACGCGCGCGGCGAGATCCTGGAGCTGAAGACCACCATCAACACGATGGTGGACCAGCTGTCGTCGTTCGCGGCCGAGGTGACGCGGGTGGCCCGGGAGGTCGGCAGCGAGGGCCGCCTCGGCGGTCAGGCCGAGGTCGAGGGCGTCTCCGGCACCTGGAAGCGGCTCACCGAGAACGTCAACGAGCTGGCCGGGAACCTCACCCGTCAGGTGCGCGCCATCGCCGAGGTGACCAGCGCCGTGGCCACCGGCGACCTGACCCGCTCCATCACCGTGGACGCCCCCGGCGAGGTCGGCGAGCTGAAGGACAACATCAACTCGATGGTGGAGTCGCTGCGCGAGACCACCCGCACCAACCAGGAACAGGACTGGCTCAAGACCAACCTGGCCCGCATCGCCGGCCTGATGCAGGGCCACCGCGACCTGGACGTGGTCGCCGGTCTGGTGATGAACGAGCTGGCCCCGCTGGTCTCCGCGCAGCTCGGCACGTTCCTGCTGGTGGACGACGGCCCCGGCGGGACCGGCCTGCGGGTGGTCGGCGGGTACGGGCACGACACCTCCGGCCGCCGGTACGTCCTCGGCGACTCGCTCGTCGGGCAGGCCGCGGTGAGCAAGCGGGCCATCGTGGTGGACACCGTGCCGGCCGACTACGTCACCGTCTCCTCCAGCCTCGGCGCCGCCGCCCCGCTGCACCTGGTGGTGCTGCCGATCCTCTTCGAGGACCAGGTGCTCGGCGTCATCGAGCTGGCCAGCATGAGCCGGTTCACCGAGGTGCAACGCGACTTCCTCGACCAGCTGACCGAGACCATCGGCGTCAACGTCAACACCATCGTCGCCAACGCCCGCACCGACGTGCTGCTCACCGAGTCGCAGCGCCTCGCCGCGGAGTTGCAGGCCCGCTCGGAGGAGTTGCAGGCCCGCTCCGAGGAACTCCAGCGCTCCAACGCGGAGCTGGAGGACAAGGCGGCCCTGCTGGCCCGGCAGAACCACGACATCGAGACGAAGAACTCCGAGATCGAGCAGGCCCGGCAGGAGCTGGAGGCCCGCGCCCAGCAGCTCGCCCTCGCCTCCAAGTACAAGTCGGAGTTCCTGGCCAACATGAGCCACGAGCTGCGTACGCCGCTGAACTCGCTGCTCATCCTCGCCCAGCTGCTCGCGCAGAACCCGAACCGCAACCTGACCGCCAAGCAGGTGGAGTACGCCACGGTCATCCACTCGGCCGGCACCGACCTGCTCCAGCTCATCAACGACATCCTCGACCTGTCCAAGGTGGAGGCCGGGAAGATGGACATCAACCCGGAGACCTTCGAGCTGGCCGCGCTGCGCGACTACGTCGACGCCACCTTCCGGCCGCTGACCACCCCCCGGGGCCTGGAGCTGGAGATCAGCACCGGGCCGGGCGTGCCGGCCGAGCTGCACACCGACGAGCAGCGGCTGCGGCAGGTGCTGCGCAACCTGGTCTCCAACGCGGTCAAGTTCACCGAGAAGGGGCAGGTGCGGCTGCGGATCGAGCGGGCCGCGCCGGGCGAGCTGCCCGAGGGGCTCGCCCCGACGGACACCGTCATCGCGTTCCGGGTCATCGACACCGGCATCGGCATCGCCGAACAGCACCTGACCGCCATCTTCGACGCGTTCCAGCAGGCCGACGGCACGACCAGCCGGCGGTACGGGGGCACGGGCCTCGGGCTGTCCATCAGCCGGGAGATCGCCCACCTGCTCGGCGGCCGGATCCAGGCGCACAGTGTGCTCGGCAGGGGCAGCACGTTCACCCTCTACCTGCCCGTCGGGCCGGTGCCCGCCGGGACCGGCGACGCGGCTGCGGACGACCGCCCGACGGGCCCGTCGCCGGCAGTGGGCCGAGCCGGCGCGCTGCCCTGGACGCCGCCGGCCACCCTGCCCTGGGTGGCCCCGGCCACGCTGCCGCCGGCCGTGACCCTCCAACCCGGCGAGGCCCGCCGGATGCTCGTGCTGGAGCGCCACGACAAGGGGCTGCTCACGCTGCTCGCCCAGGGCGTCGCGGCGGACCTGGGCGACGCGCACCCGCCGGTGGAGATCTCCACCGCGGTGGACGTGGCCTCGGCGCTCGAGGCACTCGCTGGCGGGCGGCACCACGTCCTGGTGCTCCAGCTCGACCTGCCCGACGACGGCGGTACGAACCTGCTGAAGGCGCTGCACGACGATCCGGCGCTGCGCGGGGTGCCCGTGCTGGCGTACCACGGCCACCCGCTGCCGTCCGGCTCGCAGGCCCTGTTGCAGGCGCTGTCCCACGAGCGGCCGCTGGAGGTCCTGCGCAGCCTGGACGACCTGCGCGAGCGGATCGCCCTGCACCTCACGGCGGTGACCCCGGAGCGGGTGCTGCCGTTCGCCCCGGTGGTGACCGACGTCCGTCCCGCCGTCGAGGCCCTGCCCGCCGACCTGGCCGGCCGCAAGGTGCTGGTGGTGGACGACGACGCGCGCAACGTCTTCGCGCTGACCAACATCCTGGAGCTGCACGGGCTCGACGTGGTCTACGCGGAGAACGGCCGGCAGGGCATCGAGACGCTGATGCGCCACGACGACATCGATCTCGTGCTGATGGACGTCATGATGCCGGAGATGGACGGCTACGCCGCGACGGCGGCGATCCGTGCCATGCCCCGCTACGCCGACCTGCCGATCATCGCGGTGACCGCGAAGGCGATGCACGGCGACCGGGAGAAGAGCATCTCCTCGGGCGCCAGTGACTACGTCACGAAGCCGGTCGACGCCGCCGACCTGTTGCAGTGCATCCACCGCTGGCTGCACGGCTGACCCGTCGCGCCGCTCCCGCCGCCGGCCCCGGCGGCGGGAGCGAGTCGGATTCCGGCCCGTCGCCAATGTGACTCACCGCGCCCGGACGGTGCCTCCCGGTGCTCCGATGTCTCCCACTGGCCCGCATCGTGCGGGCCGACGGAAACGGAGAGTGCGAGTGGGATCCAACCTCCTGCGCCGGGTCGCCACGGCGACCGTGGCGCTCGGCTGCGCCGTCCTCGGGACGGTGGTGGCGGCGACGGGGCCGGCGGCGGCAAGCCCGATCCGCAACAACACCCCCTGGTCGGTGCTGCTCTGCAAGTTCAGCGACAAGCCGGCCGAGCCCAGGGCGCCGTCGTTCTTCGCCAACTTCCTCACCGACGCCGGCCTCGGCACCTCGGGAGTGGCGGACTACCTGGCCGACCAGTCCGGCGGCCGGGTGTCGCTGGCCGGCTCGGCGGTCCGGGGCTGGTACACCATGCCGTACACCCTGGCGCAGTACCAGTCGATCGACCGCGGCACCCGCATCCAGCGCTGCGTCGACACGGCCGCCGCCAACGGCTACACCGTGCCCGCCGGACACCGTACCGCCGTCATGCTCAACGACTGGGTCGACTCGGGTGCCGCCGGCGGACGGGTGCTGCTCGATCCGGGTGCCTGGAACGTCGGCTTCGCGGCCCACGAGATGCTGCACGGCTACAACCTGGGGCACTCGTTCTCCAACGACACCACGTACCAGAACGCGCCGTGGTCCCAGCCGGGGGAGTACGACGACCCGTGGGACGAGATGAGCGCCATGCACATCTACGCCTTCACCACGGCGAACTACGGCACGAGCGCGGTGGGACTCAACGCGTTCCACCGCGACGAGCTGGGCTGGCTGCCGAAGAACCGGGTGTTCACCATGGCCGCCGACGGGGTGGGCTCGCGCAGCATCACGATGGCGCCGCTGGAGGTGCCGGCGGCGAGCGGCCCGCAACTGGTCCGGATCCCGTTCGACCCGGCCGACGCGTTCCACTACTACACGGTGGAGTTCCGCCGCAAGACCGGCTGGAGCGCCGGCATCCCGGCCGACACGGTCCTGCTGCACGAGGTCCGCAACGGCACGCCCACGCTGCTGCGCACCGGGCCCGGCGGCGGCCCGGTCCAGTCGCTCAACGCCAACGGGGTGCAGATCGGCGTGAACTGGATCTCCGGCAACTCCGCGTCGGTCACCGTCACCACGGACGTGGTGAACCGCTGCCTGCAGGGTTACGTCTGGCGGGAGGCCCGGCCGGGCGACATGGTCTGTGTCACCGGCGCCACCCGCAGCCAGGTGTGGGCGGACAACGCGGCGGCCCCGAGCCGCTGGATCAACGGCGCCTACGGCCCGCACACCTGCGTCGCCGGCTACGTGTGGCGGGAGGCGTACGCCGGTGACGACGTCTGCGTGACCGCCGCCCAGCGCACCCAGGCCGCCTCGGACAATGCCGCCGCGGCGAGCCGCCGCAACCCGGCACGCCTGGTCTCCGGGCCGAACACCTGCGTCAGCGGGTACGTCTGGCGCGACGCCGACCAGTCCGACTACGTCTGCGTCACCGGCACGACCCGCTCCCAGGTGCTCGCGGACAACGCGGTCGCCGCGAGCCGCTGGGTCAACGGCGCGTACGGCCCGCACACCTGCGTCGCCGGCTACGTGTGGCGCGACGCCTTCCTCGGTGACGACGTCTGCGTCACCGGCGCCCAGCGCAGCCAGGCCGCGGCGGACAACGCCGCCGGCCCGGGCCGGGTGCTGCGACCGGGCGGCTGAGCCGCCGCCGCTCCCCGGGCGGGCGACCGCCCGGGGAGCACCGGTCACGACGCCGGCCGTCCCGCGCGGGATCCGCCGGCCGTCCCCGTGCTCAGGGCCGGCCGGTCTCGAACGTCTCGCGGTCGAGGAAGAGCAACCTGGCCCGCTTGCCGTTCACGTCGATCAGCGGGCCGGCGACGAAGCCGGTGCGCAGGAGCCGCTCCACCGCCTTGTCGTTGCGCGCGTCCGGCTCCATCACGACGCGCCGGTGTCGCGGGTCGGCGAAGACGAAGTCGAGGAACACGCGCAACAGGGTGCCGGTGAAGCCCCGCTCGACCGTGTCGGCCGGGCCGATCAGCAGGTGGGCCCCGTGGTCGCCGGGCTGGACCGGGTAGCACTCGCCGACCGGGTCGGCGGCCGGCTCGTAGGTCTGGAACAGCGCCACCGGCATGCCGTCGCGGTGTGTCAGCCAGGCGTGGTGGGTGGGCAGCGAGTCCAGGTAGCGGTAGATTTCCCCGACCCGGTCCCGGCCGGCGTCGCGCATGCCCCAGAAGCGGGCGCGTTCCTGGCTGACCCAGGCGTGGATCAGGTCGACGTCGGTGTCGGGGTCGACGGGGCGGATGGTCACCCGGCCGAAGCCGTCGACGTCCTGGCGGTAGGTACTGGCGAGATCACGCATCGTGTGCCACCGTACGATGATTCCGGTCGATGCGCGAGTAGGTCGACCCCCGGCGCGGCGCGGGCGGTCCGGCGGCCCCGGCCGGCGGCGCGAGCGCCCCTCACCCGCCCTCACCCGCCCGCGCCCGTCACCGCCCGGAGCTCTCACCCGCCGGCGGCGGCGACCGTCGGGGCGCTCGCGGGGGCCCGGCGGCGGGCGGCGGGGACCACCAGCGGGGTGCCGCTCTCCGGGTCGTCGATCACACGGCAGGGCAGGCCGAAGACCTCCTCGACCAGTTCGGCGGTGACCACCTCGCGGGGTGCGCCGGCGGCGACCACCCGCCCCTCGCGCATCGCGATCAGGTGCGTCGCGTAGCGGGCGGCGTGGTTGAGGTCGTGCAGCACCGCCACCAGCGTGCGGCCCTGCTCCTCGTGCAGCCGGGCGCAGAGGTCGAGGATCTCGATCTGGTGGGCGATGTCCAGGTAGGTGGTCGGCTCGTCGAGCAGCAGCAGGGGGGTCTGCTGGGCCAGCGCCATCGCGATCCACACCCGCTGCCGCTGCCCGCCGGAGAGCTCGTCCACGGCCCGGTCGGCCAGGTCGGCGACCCCGGTGGCGGCCATGGACTCGGTGACCACCCGCTCGTCCTCGCGCGACCACTGCCGCAGCAGCCCCTGGTGCGGGTACCGGCCGCGGGCGACGAGTTCGGCGACGCCGATGCCGTCCGGCGCGACGGACGTCTGCGGCAGCAGGCCGAGTGTGCGCGCCACGCTGCGGGCGGGCTGGCGGTGGATGTCCTCGCCGTCGAGCAGCACCGCCCCGGCGGCCGGCTTCAGCAGCCGGGACAGGGCCCGCAGCAGGGTGGACTTGCCGCAGGCGTTGGGGCCGATGATGACCGTGAAGGACCGGTCGGGCACGGCGACGCTCAGGTCCTGCGCGATGGTCCGCCGCTCGTAGGCGAGGGTCATCGCGGTGCCGCTCAGCCGGGACTGCATGCTCGGTGCTCCGTTCTCGTCGTGGGTGGCCCGCCGGCCGGCCCGGTCACAGCCGGCCGGCCCGGCGCTCGGTGGCCAGCAGCCAGACCAGGTAGGCGCCGCCGAGCACGCCGGTCACCACGCCGACCGGCAGCTGGTGCCCGGGGAAGGCCCGCAGCGCGAGCTGGTCGGCGGCGACCAGGAGGACCGCGCCGACGGCCGCCGAGGGCAGCAGGTTCGGCCCCGGGGCCCGGGTCAGCCGCCGTGCGAGGTGCGGCGCGGTGAGGGCCACGAAGTTCACCGGCCCGGCGGCGGCCGCCGCGAGGGAGACCAGCAGCACCGCCGCCGCCAGCACGACCAGGCGCAGCCGCTCCACGCGTACGCCGAGGGCGGCGGCGGTGTCGTCGCCCATCTCGACCAGCCGCATCGCCGGCCCGTAGCCGGCCAGCATGAGGGGAACCAGCACTCCCAGCGCGATCAGCAGCGGCAGCGCGTTCGACCAGCCGCGGCCGTCGAGGCTGCCGGTGAGCCAGAGCACGGCGCGGGCGGCGTCCATCAGCGGGGCCCGGGTGAGCAGCCAGCCGTTGACCCCGGTGAGGATCGCCATGGTGCCGATGCCGACCAGGATCAGCCGGTACCCGTGCACACCACGCCGCCAGGACAGCGCGTAGACCAGCGCGCCGGTGACCAGCCCGCCGACCACCGCCGACGAGGCCAGCGCCAGGCTGCTGCCGCCGAGCACCACCACGACGAGCGCCCCGGTGGCCGCGCCCTGGGTGAAGCCGAGCATGTCGGGGCTGCCCAGCGGGTTGCGTACGAGCGACTGGAAGACCGCGCCGGCCAACGCCAGCGCGGCGCCGACGCAGAGCGCGGTGACCACCCGGGGCAGCCGCAGCTCGGTGACGATGAACTCCTCGGCCGGGGTGCCCCGGCCGGTGAGGGCGCGCAGCACGTCGGCGGGGCTCATCGGGTAGTCGCCGCTGCCGATGGCGAGCACGCTCAGCGCCAGGGCCAGCAGCACGCAGGCGACGCCGACGGCGACGGCGCGGGGACGCAGCCGCAGGGACAGGCCGCGGGTACGGAGGGTGATCACGGGTGGGCCACCCGTCCGCGCTGCACCAGCCAGAGGAAGAGCGGCCCGCCGGCCACGGCGGTCACGAGCCCGACCTGGAGCTCGCCGGGGCGGCTCAGCACCCGCCCGAGCACGTCGGCGCCGAGCAGCAGCACCGGCGCCAGCACCAGGCAGTACGGCAGCAGCCAGCGCAGGTCCGGCCCGGTGAGCGCGCGCACCAGGTGCGGCACCAGCAGCCCGACGAAGACGATCGGCCCGCAGGCGGCGGTGGCGGCGCCGCAGAGCAGCGTGATCGCCAGGATGACCGCGCCCCGGACCAGGGCCGGGCGGGCGCCGAGCGCGCGCGCCGCGTCGTCGCCGAGGGCCAGCGCGTTGAGCGGGCGGGCGACGGCCAGGGCGACCAGCAGGCCCGCCGCCATGAACGGCGCGACCGTGCGGACGGTCGACGGTTCGGCGCTGGACAGCGAGCCGACCGTCCAGAACCGCAGGCGTTCCAGCGAGGCCGTGTCCACCAGCATCACCGCGCTGACGTACGAGTAGAGGGTGGCGTTGAGCGCCGCGCCGGCCAGCGCCAGCCGGGCGGGGGTGGCCCCGCGCCCGCCGCCGACGGCGTACACGGCGGCGGTCACGGCCGCCGCGCCGAGCAGCGCGAACCACACCTGCCCGCCGACGCCGCCGATGCCGAACAGCAGCGCCCCGGTGGCCACCGCCGCGGAGGCGCCGGCGTTGATGCCGAGCAGGCCGGGGTCGGCGAGCGGGTTGCGGGTCAGCGCCTGCATCACCGCGCCGGCGACGCCGAGCGCCGCCCCGGCGAGCAGGCCGAGCAGCGTACGTGGCAGCCGCATGCGGTGCACGACGGCGTACTCGGCGGCGTCGCGGTCCAGCAGGCCCTGCCACACGTCGGTGAGGGGGAGCTGTTTGGCGCCCACGGCGATGCTGAGCACCGCGACGGCCGCGAGCAGCAGCACCGACGCCGCGAGGCCGGCGGCCCGCAGCGTGGCCCGGCCGGGCCGGCGTACGACCGGCGGTGCCGGCGGCGCGCCGACGCGGGGGGAGAGGGTGGCGGACAGTGTGGGCTCCGATGTGGTGCGGAATTCCGAACGGGACTTGACAGCCGTTTAGGTTAGGTTAACCTAACCCCGCTGTCCATGGTCATTCGCCCGACCCTGATCGAAAGACACCACCATGCCGCATCCCGTGTCCGCCCGCCGCCTCTCCCGCCGGGGCCTGCTCGCCGCCGGTGGCGCCGCCACCCTGGCAGCCCTGCTCGCCGGCTGCGGCGGGGACGAGGACTCCGCCACCCCCGCCGCCAAGGACTCCGGCGGGCCGTGGTCGTTCACGGACGACCGCAACGAGAAGGTGAGCGCCGACGCGCGCCCGACCCGGGTGGTCGCCTTCACGGGGGTCGCCGCCGCGCTGGTCGACTTCGGGCTCGACAAGCAGATCGTCGGGGTGTTCGGCGAGACGAAGCGCGCCGACGGCACGGCCGAGCCGCAGGCCGGCGACCTGAACGTGGAGTCCGTGCAGATCCTCGGCAACGTGTGGGGCGAGTTCAACCTGGAGAAGTACGCCGCCCTTCAGCCCCAGCTGCTCGTCACCCACATGTACGACCCGGGCGCCCTCTGGTACGTGCCGGACGAGAGCAAGGGCAAGATCCTCCCGCTCGCCCCCAGCGTCGCGATCACCACCGCACGGGTGCCGATGACCAAGCCGATCGAGCGGTACGCGCAGCTCGCCGAGTCCCTCGGCGCCGACCTGTCCGCGAAGAAGGTCACCGACGCCAAGGCCCGCTTCGAGGCCGCTGCCGAGTCGGTCCGCCAGGCGGTCAAGACGAACCCGGGGATCAAGGTGATGGCCTGCTCCGGCAGCCCCGACCTGTTCTACGTCTCGAACCCCAAGGTCAGCACCGACCTGATGTACTTCGCCGAGCTGGGCGTCGACCTCGTCGTACCCACCAAGCTGGAGGCCGGCGACTACTTCGAGGCGCTGAGCTGGGAGAACGCGGGCAAGTTCCCGGCGGACCTGATGCTGCTCGACAACCGCGCCTCGGCCCTGCAGCCCAAGGACATGGCCGCCAAGCCCACCTGGCAGCAGCTCCCCGCGGTCAAGGCCAACCAGATCGCCCCGTGGGACGCGGTGCCCCGCTTCTCCTACGCGGGCGCCGCGCCGCTGCTGGAGAACCTGGCCACCGCCATCAAGGGCGCGAAGAAGGTCACCCCGTGACCACCGCCGTCGCCGTCCAGTACCGCCTCTTCGCCGCGCAGGTCGTCGGCGCCCGCCGCGTCGGCGCCTCCCTGGTCCGGGTCACCTTCGGCGGGCCGGAGCTGGCCGACTTCGCCGGGGGCGGCCGGGACCAGAGCGTCTCGCTGTTCCTGCCGCACCCCGGCCAGCCCGAGCCGGTGCTCCCCGTCGAGGCGGGGGAGGACTGGTTCGGCGCCTACCGGGCCATGGACCCCGACGTGCGCGCGGTCATGCGCTCGTACACCATCCGGGAGCAGCGCCCCGAGGCGGCCGAGGTCGACATCGACTTCGTCAGCCACGGCGACACCGGCCCCGCCTCCCGCTGGGCCCGGCACGCCCTGCCGGGCGACCGGGTGGTGCTGCTCGGCCCGGCCGTGCGCGACAACCGCAGCGTCTGCTTCCGCCCCCCGGTCGGCACGGACTCCGTCCTGCTGGTGGCCGACGAGACCGGGTTGCCGGCCGCCGCCGGGATCCTGGCCTGGCTGCCGCCCGGCACCCCGGTGCGGGCCTGGATCGAGGTCCCCGACGCGGGGGACATCCAGGAGCTGCCCACCGAGGCGCGGGCCGAGGTGCGCTGGATCGTGCGCGGCGGCACCGCCCCCGGCAGCACCCTGCTGGCGGACGCGGTGCGCGCCGCCCGGCTGCCGGCCGGCACCCCGTACGCCTGGATCGCCGGCGAGTCCTCGATGGTGCGCTCGGTGCGCCGGCACCTCGTGGGCGAGCGCGGCCTGGACCGCCGCCACGTGACCTTCTCCGGTTACTGGCGCCGGGGCGCCTCCGAGGAGGACCTGCGCGCCGAGGCCGTCGCCAAGGCCGCCGTCTGACCGACGCCGCCGTCGCGCCGGATCCCACCCGCCGGAGGTGGGCGTTCCGGCGCGCGGCGGCGTCCGTCGTGCCGGTCAGAACTCCCGGTACATGACGTGCAGGCCGACCCGGCCGAGGGCGGGGTGGCGGAACGCGCCGGGCACCGTGCCCACCACGGCGAACCCCTCCCGCCGGTACAGCTCCACGGCGGTGGCGTTGCTCGCCACCACGGCGTTGAACTGCATCCCGGCGTACCCCCGCTCGCGGGCCCAGTCGACGGCGTGCCGGCACAGCGCGGTGCCCACGCCCCGCCCGCGCGCCGCGCGGGCCACCATGAAGCTCGCGGTGGCGACGTGCGAGCCCGGCCCGGGGCGGTTGGTGCCCATCTTCGCGGTGCCGAGCACCGCGTCGCCGTCGACCGCGACCACCGTCCGGCCGGGCGCGGCCTCCACCCACATGTCGTACGCCTGGTCGGCGGTCAGCTCCGGGTCGTAGGGGAAGGTCTCCCGCGCCCGGACCACCTCCTGGACGACGGGCCACACCCGGGCCCAGTCGGACTCGTGGAACTCGCGGATCCGCATCCGGCGGATGCTAGGGGCGGCCCGGCGCGGCGGCAAAGCGTTTACGGGCCCGGCGGGTGCGGCCACGTGTGCACGGCGCTGTGACACATCGCCCACACCCGGGCCGGCGGATCCGCCAGCCGAAACCTACAGTCGGGCCATGAGCACCCCGACAGCACGCACCCCCGGTCGCGTACGCGTGCGAGCCGTCTACCCCGGCAGCTTCGATCCCTTCACTCCCGGGCACCTGAACGTGGTGACCCGGGCACGCGACCTCTTCGACGAGGTGGTCGTGCTCGTCGCGGTCAACGGCACCAAGAATCCGAGCGCCGACGAGGAGGAGCGGGCGGCCGCTGTCCGGGCCGTCCTGCCGGCCGGGTGGACCTCCGTCACCGTCGCGGCCTGGAGCGGGTTGACCTCCGCCTACTGCCGTCGCCACGACGTGGGGGTGATCGTCCGCGGCGTGCGTAACACCAGCGACCTCCAGGCCGAGTACCAGCTCGCCGCGATGAACCAGTCGCTGGGCGTCCCCACGGTGTTTCTGCCCGCGCGGCCCGAACTGGCCGCGGTCTCCTCGACCGCGGTGCGCACGCTGGGGAAGCTGCCTCCGTCCACCCGGCCGTAGGCTGCCGGACATCGGCGCACCCCTCGGCGGACCTTCTTGAGCCGCGTCGAGATCAGGCGACGGTGGAGCGCCGGGGCGCCACGCCGACGACGCGTGCTCAGCGGCATGCGGGGACGTCCGCGCGCTACCCGTCGAGGATCTGCTCCCGGAGAATGTCCGCGTGCCCACAGTGCTGGGCGAGCTCGCGCAGCACGTGGAGATACACCCACCGCAGCGGAAGCGGGCCCCGCCGGTTGCCGGGCAGGATGTCGTCCAGTCCCAGGGACGACGTCGCACGGCGTGACGCTTCGCAGGCTTCGCGGTGTGCGTGCCGGACGGTGGCGATCGTGTCGTCGTCGTCGAGGACGAACGACTCGTCCGGCGTCGCGGGGATACCGATCTCCGCGCGCGACCGGCACGTGACGGCTTCGTCGAACCAGACCTTCTCGACGAAGGTCACGTGCTTCACAAGGCCCAGCAGCGTGGTCCGGGAGGCCACCAGCGACCGGCGCGCCTGTTCCTCTGTCAGCCCGTCCAGGCAGCCGTTGAGCGCACGGCGGTGCTCGTCGAGGAACGCCTCGAACTGGGCACGGGCCGGCTGGGTGACGACCTGGTCGGCGAAGGTGGGCGGGTAGGAGGGCATGGGAGAAGCATCCCAGACCGTCGCCCGGGAGTGGTGTCGGACATCGGCGGTTGGCCCGGGCCGCGGCCGGGGCTGTCGTCGGCCGGCGGCGGACAGGCTAGTTTGCTCGGATGAGTTCCCTCGATGACGTCGCGAGGCGTGACGGTTGGCGCTGCTGGGTGTGCGACGAGCCGGTCGACGCGGGCAGGTCGGTGAACGACCCGCGTGGTCCCAGCGTCGACAGCCGCACCGCCGACAAGAAGGCCAAGGTCGCCGAGCGACTCGCGCACCGTGCCTGCAACACCCGCAAGGGCGCGGTCAAGGTGGTCATCGCCTGGCCGGAGCACCTGCACGTGGTGGAGCCCGCGCCACTGATCACCGTCGCCGAGCGACTCGAACGCAAGGGTGGTCGCGAACTGGTCGCCCGCTGTCCGAGTGAGAAGGACGCCCAGGCGGCGGCGGACTGGCTGGTCGACCGGTTCTCCCGCCTGGTGCCCGGACTGCCGGTGACCGCGAGCGTCGACGTGGGCGGCGGACAGTACCTCGTCGCCCTGGCCGCCGGCCGCCGCTGACGGGTGGCCCTGGTCGGCGCGCCGCCGACCAGGTCCGATCCGTGAGCGTCCGGGCAGGCCGGGACCCGAGCCGCCACCGGCGCTGCGGCGCACCGCGCGTACCGGCCGTCTCCCAGCCGGTGGCGGCGGCGATCAGTTTCCGATCAGAAGGGGGGCGCGTCCTCGCCCATCAACGCCAGCACGACGCCGCCCTTTCCGCTCTTGAGGCCCTGGACCACGACCTTGCCGGTGCTGCCGTCGGGCAACTCCAACGTGAAGGTCTTCCCGACCGCGTTCTTGGGGCCGTTGCCGGCGCTGTTGGCGGGCCGGAAGTCGCCCGCCCAGGGCGGGGTCCCACCCCTGCGGGCGGGCTCGGCGAAGAGTGCGGCGGTGCCGGGGGTCCGGGTGCCGTCGGAGGAGAGGAGCACTGAGGCGCTGCGATAGGTAGCCATATGCGGCAAGGCTATCCCGGACTGTGCCCGTTCGCGCCACCACAACCGCCGGGTAACGCGAACGGCTTCGAAACGACCGTGACCCGTCCCACCCCTCGTGCCGCATCCTGGACCTCGATTTCTCCGAAGATGGTGTCGTATCGAGGCGCAACCGTTCGTGGAACCAGTGTGCGGCGGTCGGCTGGGCCGTCGGACACGAGGCGTCGGGCAATGCCCCCGTCCGGGGACTGAGAGGAGACGGCATGACGGAGTACCTGATCACCTTCAACGACGAGTGGGTGCCCCCACACACGGCGGAGGAGATTCGCGAGAAGGGCAGGGCCGGCCGGGCCGTGGTCGCGGACATGCGGGCCGAGGGTGTCCTGATCTTCAGCAACGGCGGACTCGACCGGTCCACCGCGGTGTGCAGCGTCGAAGCGGTCGACGGCGAGCCCGTCTTCACCGACGGCCCGTACGTCGAGACCAAGGAGCACCTCGGCGGTTTCGCCGTCGTGGACGTGCCCGACGACGAGGCGGCGCGATACTGGGCCGGCAGGCTCGCGACCGCGCTCGACTGGCCGCAGGAGGTGCACCGGTTCCGAGGCCCGGGGGAAGCCGGGCGTAACGGCTCCGGGGAGCAGTGAGCGCGGTGCCCCGATACCTGCTGTCGGTCTACGGACCGGCCGAGCACACCGAGTTCGGCGCCTATCCCTCCCGCGAGGCCATGCTGCGGGCGTTCGCCGACACCGGCGCCTTCAACGAGAGGCTCCAGCGGGACGGTCACCTCGTCTTCGCCGACGGCCTGGAGCCCGCGACGACCGCCACCACCGTCGACGGGCAGGGCGGGAGGCCGTCCTTCACCGACGGGCCCTACCTGGAGACGAAGGAGCACCTCGGGGGCTTCTGGGTCATCGAGGCGGCCGACCTCGACGTGGCCCTGGCGCTTGCGGCCGAGGGATCGAGAGCGTGCCGCGGCACGGTCGAGGTGCGTCCCTTCCGGACCGGGGAATCGGTCCGAGCGCTGCTGGCGCCGTGACCGGTCCCACCGTCGAGCAGGCGATCACCCGTGTCCACCACGAGGAGTGGGCGCGGGTGGTCGCCGGCCTCGCGCGCCGTTTCGGCGATCTCGACGTCGCCGAGGACGCGACGGCCGAGGCGTTCGTGGCGGCTGCGGAGCGGTGGCCGCGCGAGGGCGTTCCGTCCAATCCCGGCGGTTGGCTCGCCACCACCGCGACCCGCAAGGCGATCGACCGGCTCCGTCGCGAGTCACAGCGCGACGCCAGACACCAGGCGGCCCGGATGGTGTACGACGACACCCCTGCCGGACCGACCGGCCCGGTCGAGGACGACCGGCTCAGACTGATCTTCACCTGTTGCCATCCCGCGCTCGCGCTGGAGGCCAGGGTGGCGCTCACCCTGCGCCTGCTCGGCGGCCTCACCGTCCCCGAGATCGCCCGCGCCTTCCTGGTGCGGGAGACCACCATGGCGCAACGGATCACCCGTGCCAAGGCAAAGATCAAGGCGGCACACATCCCCTACCGGGTGCCCTCGGCCGACGACATCCGCGAGCGGCTCGCCGGCGTGCTCGCGGTCGTCTACCTCGTCTTCAACGAGGGCTACCTCGCCAGCGAGGGGGACGACCCGGTGCGCGTCGACCTCACCGAGGAGGCGATCCGCCTCGGCCGCCTGCTCCGAAGCCTCCTCCCGGACGACGGCGAGGTGGCCGGCCTGCTCGCCCTGATGCTCCTCACCGACGCCCGGCGGCCGGCGCGCGTGTCCCGCACGGGGGAGCTGGTGACCCTCGACAAGCAGGACCGCGGTGCGTGGGACCGCACTCTCATCGCCGAGGGCAACGCCCTGGTCCGCGAGCGGATTGACGCGGTGGCGACCGGCGGCGACCCGCCCGGGCGCTACCAGTTGCAGGCCGCGATCAACGTGGTCCACACGGATGCCCCGTCCGCCCGGGACACCGACTGGTCCACCATCGTCGCCCTCTACGGCCGCCTGGTGCTGCTCAACCCCTCGCCGATCGTGCGGCTCAACCGGGCGGTCGCGGTCGCCGAGGTCGACGGCCCCGGGGTCGGGCTCGCCGAGGTCGACCGGCTCGCCGAGGTCCTTGACGGCTACCACGCCTTCCACGCCGCGCGTGCCGACCTGCTGCGGCGCCTCGGGCGCGGCGGCGAGTCGCGGGCGGCGTACGACCGGGCCATCGGTCTCGCCGGCAACCCCGCGGAGCGGGCCTACCTCACCCGCCGCCGCGACCAGCTCGCCCCACCTGCCGGTGCTGACCGCGCCGACTGACCGCCGTCGCGTCGGCGGGTGCGGCGACAACCGCACCCGCCGACGCCGACCTCCCGGAACCGTCGCGGTAGGCGGCGATCCGCGTGGCTCGGGTTGTGACGTCGCGGGCCCGGGCGGGAGGCGTCGGGTGCTGGACGGCCTCGGACCTCATGCTGGCGTGCGGCTGCGGTTCAGATGCCGCACGAGACCGTGGCACCCCCGCCGGAGAGCAGGTTGCTCCGGGACCAGCCCGACACGCCGGTCGCGCGGTTGTGCAGGTAGGTCCAGCGGGCGCCGTCGTGCCCGGTCCTCCAGCAGCGGAACGTCGCGGTCTGACCGGGTTGACCCTGGCCGAGTGAGGTGCAGTCGGAGCCGGGCCCGGTGCGGATGTTGATGCCGGTCCCGGCGAACGTGCCGTTGACCTGCGGCTCGAAGCTGGCGATCCCCTGCGGGCAGGACGCGTGGGCCGGAGCGGCGACCGCCAGCACGGCGGCGCCGCCCAACATGACGGCGGCGATCGACATTCGTGCGAGTCTCATGCGGATCTCCCTTGACGATGTTGACGGAACTGTGAGCTCAGCCGTGCGGGTCAGAAGTGGGGATCGAGACCGCTGCCCCAGGTGTACGAACCAGTGGCGGACAGCTGGAAGTCACATTGCAGGTGGTACGACCAGCCGCCGTCCACCTCCGTGAGGTAGCTGTGGTGCCGGTAGGTTCCGACGCCGGGGACCCCGGGCCAGAGCTGGTCCGTCCAGGTGTACGTGCCGGGCAGGATGCGGCCGGTGTAGGTCTGGCACGGTGCCGAGGTGGGGAACGTCCACCAGCCGTAGGTGCCCTCCTCGAGCGTGATCTCGCGGCTGACCGATGCGATCGGCATCCCGCTGTTCGGCCTGGCGTCCAGGCGTTGGTTCTTCTGGTTGTAGGCCACGTCGGCGGCCTGCGCCGTGCCGGACATGACCGGCAACATGGCGAGGACCAGGGCCACGGCGGTGGCCCGGTAGAGTCTCCTTGCCCACGAACGCATGATTTCCCTTCCCGTTGCTGTCGCTTCGGATGGGCCGACCTCCTGAGACGAGACTGCCTCTCGCATCCACACCTGTCGTTGTGACTGGGTGCACAGGTGTTCAGTCTGCGTGCACGATCGGGAGCTGCTGGCGAAACTCGGTGGGCGATTGGCCGTACCGGGCGCGGAACGCCTGGCTGAAGTGCGCGGCGCTGGTGAATCCCCACCGGGCGGCTATCGCGTTGATCGTGCGGGCGGCGAGCCGGGGTTCGGCGAGGTCGCGTCGGCACCGGTCGAGGCGCTGTTCGCGGATCCAGGCGGCGACGGTGTGCTCCTCCTGCTGGAACAGCTTGTGGAGGTGGCGCACGGAGATGTGGTGCGCCGCGGCGATCATGTTCGGGGTCAGGCCCGGGTCGCCGAGATGGTCGCGGATGAAGGCATGGATGCGGGCGGTCAGCGCCCGCCGGCGCGTGTCCGCGGGGACGACTCTCTGGGTGTCCAGCGCGTCGGCCAACGCCGTGATCAGCACGTCGAGCGTCAGGGTGGCCAGACGCGCGGTCTCGGCCGGGGTCAGTTCGTCCATCTGGGCGGCGAGCTGCAGCAGGAAACGCGACGCCAACGCGCCGACGCCGCGGGCACCGGGAATGCGGACGGCGCTCAGTTCACGCAGTTCCCGGGAGGGAAACGGCAGCAGGGCCCGGGGGAAACGCAGGAGCAGCATCCGGCTCGTCAGATCGTCCGGCCGGAGTTCGGCCACGTACGGACGCGAGGTGTCGTAGAGCACGAGATCCCCGGGGCCGAACTCCGCGCGTCTGCCGTCCTGCGTCAGCCTGCCGCTGCCACTGACCAGGCAGCTCACCTTGAACACTTCCGGATCGGCCTGCCGGATCAGCCGGGGCGTACGGCGCACCGAGTGCGCCATCGTCGTCATCAGGGTCGCCTGCACCGGGCCGAACTCGCTGATGCCGACCCGTGCCTCGAATCCGGTCCCCGCCTGCCGTTCCCAGGTCAGGTCGTACGGTACCCAGAGCTTCGCGCTGACCTCGCGCCAGAAGACGAACCGGTCGCCCGGCGAGACGTCGGCAGTGCTGACAACGTCCATCGACCAACCATAGTGACCGCCGCGGACGAGTCCATCCGATTAATCCCGTGCGCGGCAGGGCAGGTGAAGATCGGTCACCAGCCGGTCTACGGCGTGGCCGTCAGCGGGTCTTCTTCGTCGCCCGCTTGCGAGGTGGCGTCAACAGGTCGGCGACCGCGGCGATCGCGGACGGCACCAGGCGGTAGTACGCCCACACGCCGCGCTTCTCCCGCTCGAGCAGGCCGGCCTCGGTGAGGATCCGGAGGTGATGACTCACGGTGGGCTGGGAGAGCCCCAGCGGCGCGGTGAGGTCGGTTACGGATGCCTCGCCCTCCGGAGACGACTGGATCAGGCTGAGCAGTCGCAGCCGGGCCGGGTCGGCGAAGGCCTTCAGTACTCCCGCGAGCCGTTCGGCATCGGCGCGCTTGATCGGCTCGCCCGCGAGGGGCGAGATAGCAGGCGACGTAGTTCTGGCAGTTCCCACGTCTTGCATCGTTGCAGCAATACCACCGGTAGGCCGGTGAAAGGAGGGCTGGATCACGGTGATTTTGCCGCCGGTGGCCGGTGGCCGGTGGCCGGTGGCTCAGCCGAGGCGTACCTGGGCCGGTCGTTCGGGCCGGGCGGCGCCGTCGAGCGTCGTACCGACCGGGACGGCGGGCCGGGCCGGTACGACGGGCGCGTCCCGGCCGGTGCCCCGGTGACCGTCCCCGTCGTGGCTCGACTCCTCGTGGTAGTCCTGCTCCACGTTGACCGACCACACGTCGTGCCGGGTGCCGCAGGCGATGTTCTCGGCGGTGAGCATCGCCGTCAGCATCGAGTGGTCCTGGTTGTTGTAGCGATGCATGCCGTTGCGGCCCACCGGGTGCACGTTGGGCACCTCGCGTGCCAGCCAGTCCCGGATCACGTCGACGTTGTGCTGGTAGCGCTCGTCGTAGACCGGGTACGCCTTCGGCATCCGCACCACGTACCCGGCCTCCACCACCCCCGGCCGGACCAGGCCGAGCCGCTCCAGTTCGGCCGTCGCGGCGGCGATCAGCTCGGCGTCCGGCGTACGCCAGGTCTCGTCGTCCTCGAACACGAAGTACTCCAGGCCGAGGCAGGTGCGACCGTCCTTGACCAGGTGCGGCGACCAGGAGCCGAAGTTCTGGATCCGGCCGACCTTCACCGCCGGGTCGTGCACGTAGATCCAGTTGTCCGGGAACGAGAACTCCTCCGGCACCACCAGCGCGACGGTCAGGAAGTCCCGGTACCGCAGGTCGGCCGCGGCGGCGAGCACCTCCGGCGGGGCCGCCGGGCGCAGCGCGGCGACCAGTTCGGAGATCGGCATCGAGGAGACGACGTGCTCCGCCGGCTCGGTACGCTGCCCGCCGGCCCCGTCGACGGTCACGGCGACGGCCCGGCGGCGCTCCGGGTCCCGGTGCACGGCGGTCACCCAGGTGCCGGTGTCCACCCGGCCCCCGCGCCGGCGCACCTCCTCGGCACAGCGTTCCCACATCATGCCCGGGCCGAGCTTCGGGTACTGGAACTCCTCGATCAGGCTGGTGACGTCCTTGCGGTTGCGCTTGGGCAGCACCGCGTTGCGGACCGCCTTGGCCAACGACAGGTTCTTGATCCGCTGCGCGGCCCAGTCGGCCTGCAACCGGTCGGCCGGCATGCCCCAGACCTTCTCGGTGTACGTCTTGAAGAACATCGAGTAGAGCCGCCAGCCGAACCGGGCCGAGACCCAGCCCTCGAAGTGCGACTGGTCCTTCGGCGGGCGCAGCCGGGCCCGCGCGTACGAGCCCATGCACAGCACGGCCTCCCGCACACCGAGGTTGCGCAGGGCGTTCGTCGCGCTCAACGGGTAGTCGAACAGGGCGCCCCGGTAGTAGATGCGGCTCATCCGGGGCCGCAGCAGGAAGTCCTCGTCGGGCAGGATCTCGTGCCAGAACTCCTCGACCCGGGCCACCTTCGTGAAGAACCGGTGCCCGCCGATGTCGAAGCGCCACCCGTCCCGCTCGACGGTGCGGCTGATGCCGCCCACCACCTCGTCGGCCTCGAACACCCGGACCGGGCTGTCCCGCCGGAGCAACTCGTACGCCGTGGTCAGGCCCGCCGGCCCCGCGCCGATGACCACCGTGCCGCGCTCTTCGCCCATGCCCGTCGCCCCCTGTTTCCGCCTCCCGGAGGCGGCCCGCTTACCCGGCACCGGCCCGAACTCACCCCGGATTCCCGTCCGCTCCCGGGACACCCCGACGGGGCGCACCACCCGGGGCGCCCCTCGACGCCCGGCGGCGGGTTGCGGGCCCGGTTCCGCGCCGACGTGTCAACGGCCCGGGAACGGGGATGTGGCACCGTTCGGGCGGCCGGATCGGGAGACGCGTGATGGACAGTGGGCGGGCCGTCTCGGACCGGCGGTGGCGCGCGTTGCCCGCCCGGCTGGCCGGGCGTGGGCACGACCTGCGGCGGGCGGCGTCGCGGGCCGCCGGCCGGGTACCGACGCCGTGGCTGTTCGTCCTCGCGGTCTTCTTCGGTACGAAGATCGTGCTCAGCGCCCTCGGGGTGCTCGCGCTGAGCGCGTTCGACGACGTGCCCTGGGCCCCGCCGCCGGACGAGACGATGATGCGCGAGCAGCAGCGGGCGGTCTCCGGGCACCGCGCGGTCGCGCTCTGGTTCGCCTGGGACTCCTTCCTCTACGACCGCCTGGCGCAGCTCCCGCTCGACGAGCCGTGGCGCGACTTCGGCTTTCCCCTGCTCTACCCGTTCCTGGCCCGTCCGTTGGCCCCGCTGCTGGGCGGGGACACCGCGCTGGCGTTGCTGCTCGTCGCCAACGTCGCGTTCCTGCTGATGCTCTTCTACGCCCACCGGCTGGGCGAGCGGCTGCTCGGCGACGACGCCTCCGCCCGCCGGTTCGTCCGCTACCTCGTGCTGCTGCCGGCCGGGTTCCTGTTCCAGGCGGCGCTGACCGAGTCGCTGTTCCTCTGCCTCGCGCTCGCCGCCTTCCACCACGCGGAGCGGCGGCGTTGGCTGATCGTGGGCGTCGTCGGCTTCTTCCTGGCGATGAGCCGCTCGGTCGGGTTCCTCGTCGTGCTCCCGCTGGCCCTGGTGCTGCTGCGGCAGCACGGCTACCGGCTGGGCCCGCGCGCGTGGTGGGCGTACGTCCGCGTCGGCTGGCCGCTGGCGCTGGTGCCCGCCGGCTGGCTGGCCTTCATGGCGTTCTGCCGGTGGCAGAGCGGCGACTGGTTCGCCTACAAGCACGCCCAGGAGAAGGGCTGGGGCATCCGGGTGCAGAACCCGCTGGCGGTGCTGTGGCACGGTCTGACCGACACCCCGTCCCGCGACGCCCTGCGGGTGTGGGTCGCCGTGCTGGTGCTGGCGGTCCTGCTCGCGGGTGCCCGCCGGCTCGGGCTGCCCTATCTCGTGTACGGGCTGCTCATGGTCCTGGTGCCGCTGTCGATGGGCCCGCCGGTGTACAAGAGCCTGCTGCGCTATCTGCTGGCCGTCTTTCCGGTCGCCCTCGTGCTGGCCCGCTGGGCCCGGCACGCGGGCGCCGACGCCTGGCTGACCGCCGCCCTGGCCCTGCTCCAGGGCGCGCTCTTCGTGACCTGGCTCGCCTACTGGACCCACTTCATCATCTGATCCCCCGGGGGCGGGCCGGGGTGACCTCGGGGGCCGGCCCGGTGCTGTCCCGGCGCACCACCTCGGCGGGCAGCACCTCGACGCGGGGTGCCGCGGCCCCCGGGTCGAGCGCCAGCGACATCGCGCGGGCCCCCATCTCGACCAGGGGCAGCCGGACGGTGGTCAGCGCCGGGGTGACGTCCCGGGCGATCGGCATGTCGTCGAAGCCGATGACCGACATCTGCCGGGGCACCGCCACCGACCGGGAACGCAGCAGCGCCAGCGCGCCGATGGCCATCGAGTCGTTGAGCGCCACGACGGCGGTCAGCTCGGGGTCGGCGTCGAGCAGCGCGGCGGTGGCGGCGACGCCGCCGTCGCGGTCGAACTCGGCGTGCCGCACGCGGTGCTCGGGCAGGCTCAGCCCGTGCGCGGCGAGGGACTCCCGGAGACCGGTGAGCCGGTCGGTGGTGGTGGTGAGCACCGCCGGGCCGGCCACCACCCCGATCGCGCGGTGGCCGAGCTCGTACAGCTCCGCCCCGATCAACCGGCCGCCCGCGCGGTTGTCCGGCATCACCGCGTCGCCGGAGTGCTCGTGCCGGCCGATGACCGCGACCCGTCCGCCGGTCGCCTCGTACGCGGCGAGCTTCTCGTTGAGCAGGCGGGTGAAGGTGGCGTCGTGGTAGCCCGAGCCGGCCAGGATGATCGCGGCGACCTGCTGGCCGCGCAGCAGCTCGACGTACTCCAGCTCGCGGTCCGGGTCGCGGTAGCTGTTGCAGATCATCAGCAGCCGGCCCTGGTCGGTGGCGACCCGTTGCAGGCCCCGGGTGATCTCGGCGAAGTACGGGTCGGAGACGTCGTGCACGATGACGCCCACTGCCACGCGGTGCGAGCGGGCCAGCAGTTGGGCGTGCGCGTTCGGCACGTACTGCAGTTCGGCGACGGCGCGGAGCACGCGCTCGCGGAGCTCCTCGGTGACGGGCTTGCTGCTGCCGTTGATCACCCGGGAGGCGGTCGCGGGCGAGACCCCCGCCCGCCGGGCCACGTCGGACAGGGTCGCCACTGCCGCCCCCTCGGTCGTTTCTCGACGGCCGCGCCCCGGTGCCGGCCATCCGTCACCGTACCGCAGCGAGAGCGCTTCCCCGCCCCGGCGCCCGCCCGCGCGGCCCGGCGGGCGACGGCGGCCGCGTGACGGGGCGGACAGCCCCTTGCCTGAGGAGGGAGGCGTTCCCTACGCTGCCCAGGAAAGCGCTTGCCTGAGATCTGCCGACGGGGGCCTCCCGGCGGCGGCGCAGGCGTGGAACAGGTCGCCGCCCGCCGCCGTCCCGGTCGGAGGCGCCCGCGGAGGGAAGGAACACCATGACCCGCAGGTCGATAGGCATCATCGTCAACGGCGTCACCGGCCGGATGGGCTACCGGCAGCACCTGGTGCGCTCCCTGCTCGCCATCCGCGAGCAGGGCGGCGTGCCCCTGGCCGACGGCACGTCGATCTGGCCCGAGCCCGTCCTGGTCGGGCGCAGCGAGACCAAGCTCCGCGAGATCGCCGAGCGGCACGGGCTGACCGACTGGACCACCGACCTCAGCGCCGCGCTGGCCCGCGACGACGTCGAGATCTACTTCGACGCCCAGGTCACCCAGCAGCGGGAGAAGGCGATCCGCCGGGCGCTGGACGCCGGCAAGCACATCTACACCGAGAAGCCGCTGGCCGAGGACACCGAGGGCGCCCTCGACCTGGCCCGGGCGGCGCGCGCCGCCGGCGTGCGTACCGGGGTGGTGCAGGACAAGCTCTTCCTGCCCGGGCTGCGCAAGCTCAAGCGGCTCATCGACGGCGGCTTCTTCGGCCGGATCCTGTCGGTGCGCGGGGAGTTCGGCTACTGGGTGTTCGAGGGCGACTGGCAGCCGGCCCAGCGCCCGTCCTGGAACTACCGCAGCGAGGACGGCGGCGGCATCGTCGTGGACATGTTCCCGCACTGGCAGTACGTGCTGGAGGAGCTCTTCGGCCGGGTGCGTACGGTCTCCTGCCTCACCGCCACGCACGTGCCGCAGCGGGTCGACGAGGCGGGCCGCACGTACCCGGCGACGGCCGACGACGCCGCGTACGGCATCTTCGAGCTCGACGGCGGCGTGGTCGCGCAGCTCAACTCCTCGTGGTGCGTCCGGGTGCACCGCGACGAACTGGTCGAGTTCCAGGTCGACGGCACCGAGGGCAGCGCCGTGGCCGGGCTGCGCAGCTGCCGGGTGCAGCACCGGGCGGTCACCCCGAAGCCGGTGTGGAACCCCGACCTGCCGGTCACCGAGCCCTTCCGGTCACAGTGGACGGAGGTGCCGGACAACGAGGAGTTCGACAACGGCTTCAAGGTGCAGTGGGAGGCGTTCCTGCGGCACGTCGTCGCCAACGAGCCGTTCCCGTGGGACTTCCTGGCCGGCGCGCGCGGCGTGCAGCTCGCCGAGCTGGGCCTGCGGTCGGCGCGGGAGGGCGCCCGACTGGACATCCCGGAGCTGGAGCTGTGAGCGCGAGGAGTGAGCCGGGGTTGCGAGCCCCGCAGTCGCGAACGGAGGTGGAGCGGTGAGCGCGACCAATGAGGTGGTGCTGCCCGGTGGGCGGCGGTACCGGCTGACCGGAGGCGCCGGCTTCCCGCACCCCGCCGGGCCGCCGACCAGCCGGATCGCGTACGCCGCCGCGCACGTGGTGGCCGATCCGACGGCCGAGAACGTCCCCGGCGCCCCGGCCGTGCTGGACTGGGACCGCACCCTGGCGTTCCGGCACCACCTGTGGTCGTACGGCTTCGGGGTGGCCGAGGCGATGGACACCGCGCAGCGCGGCATGGGCCTGGACTACCCGGCCACCCGCGAGCTGATCCGGCGCAGCGCCGCCGAGGCCCGCGCCGTCGGTGGGCGGATCGTCGCCGGCGTCGGCACGGACCAGCTTCCCCCCGGCCCGGCCACCCTGGCCGAGGTCACCCGCGCCTACCGCGAGCAGCTCGACGACGTGCGGGCCGCCGGGGCCCGCCCGGTGCTGATGTGCAGCCGCCACCTGGCCGCCGCCGCCCGCGGCGCGGAGGACTACCTGCGGGTGTACGACGAACTGCTGAGCGCCGCCGACGAGCCGGTGGTGCTGCACTGGCTCGGCCCGATGTTCGACCCGGCGCTCGCGGGCTACTGGGGGTCGACCGACCTCGACGAGGCCGCCGACGCCGTCATCGGCCTGATCAAGGCCCACGACACCCGGGTGGACGGGATCAAGGTCTCCCTGCTGGACGCCGACCGCGAGGTGGCGCTGCGCCGCCGGCTGCCCGCCGGGGTGCGCCTCTACACGGGCGACGACTTCCACTACCCGGAGCTGATCCGGGGCGACGCGGGCGGCCACTCCGACGCGCTGCTCGGGGTGTTCGCCGCCATCGCGCCGGCCGCCGCCGCGGCGCTCGCCGCGCTGGACCGGGGGGAGCTTGAGGCGTACGACGCGATCTTCGCGCCGACCGTGCCCCTGGCCCGGCACATCTTCGCGGCCCCCACCTGGCACTACAAGACGGGGATCGTCTTCCTGGCCTGGCTGGCCGGGCACCAGGACCACTTCACGATGGTCGGCGGTGCGCAGACCGGACGCTCGCCGGCGCACCTGGCCACCCTGCTCACCCTCGCCGACGCCGCCGGGCTGCTGCCCGACGCGGACCTGGCCGCCGCCCGCGCCCGGGCGCTGTTCACGGTCGCGGGGGTGCCCCGGTGAACGCCGGTCCTGTGAGTCCCGCGTTGGGGGGTCGCCCGGTGGGCGGAGACGGCGCGGCCGCCCTGCGGCGGTTCTCGTTCAACCAGGCCACGTCGCAGCACTGGCCGCTGCCCGAGGTGGTCGCCGGTTGCGTGGCCGCCGGTGTGCCGGGGATCGGGTTGTGGCGGGAGCCGGTCGCCGAACACGGGCTGGCCCGCGCCGCGAAGCTGGTCCGCGACGCCGGCCTGGAGGTGACGTCCCTCTGCCGGGGCGGCTTCTTCACCGCCGACGGCTGGCGGGAGGAGAACCTGCGGGCCATCGAGGAGGCCGCCACCCTCGGCACCTCGGTCCTCGTGCTGGTCTCCGGCGGTCTGCCGGCGGGCAGCCGGGACGTCGACGGCGCCCGCCAGCGGGTGGCCGACGCGATCGCCGAGCTGGCCCCGCACGCCGCCGCGGCGGGCGTGACGCTGGCGATCGAGCCGCTGCACCCGATGTTCTGCGCCGACCGCTGCGTGGTGTCCACCCTCGGCCAGGCGCTCGACATCGCCGAGCGGTTCGACCCGGGCGTGGTCGGGGTCGTCGTCGACGCCTACCACGTGTGGTGGGACGACACGGTGTACGCGCAGATCGCCCGGGCGGGGGCGCGGATCGCCGCGTTCCAGGTGTGCGACTGGGTCACCCCGCTGCCCGAGGGGGTGCTGCTCGGCCGGGCCCTGCCCGGGGACGGCTGCATCGAGCTGCGTCGGCTGCGGGAGGCCGTGGACGAGGCCGGCTACACCGGGCCGGTCGAGGTGGAGGTCTTCTCGGCCGAGGTGTGGGCCCGGCCCGGCCGGGAGGTCCTGGACGCGTCGGTCTCGGGTTACCTGCGCCACGTCGCCTGACGACGGTCCCGGCCGGTCGGGCGGCCGGCCGGGATCCGGGCGAGGATGAGGCGGTGACCGACCGACGGGTGCACCTCGACGACCTCGGCGCGTGGCTGATCAAGGGCAACGCGGACCGGGTCGACCTGGCCGGCCGCTTCGCCCGCGATCCGCGGGTGACGGGCTGGTGCGTACGCCCCGGCTACCGGGCCCGGCTGATGCGCGCCGGTCAGCCGGTGGTCCTCTGGGCCAGTGGCAGCCGCGGCCGGCTCGCGTACGGCGTCTGGGGTGTGGGGCTGGTGGCCGCCGCCGCGGTGCCCGGTGAGCCGGGCGCGGCCTGGACGGTGCCGTTGGACCTGACGGTCCTCGACGAGGCGCACCGGGTGCCCCGTGAGTGCTTCCGGGGCGACGCGTGGCTGGCCGGCGCGGAGGTGCTGCGGCAGCCGCAGGGGGCCAACCCGTCCTTCCTCACGGTGGCCGAGTTCGCCGCGCTGCGCGAGCACCTGCCGCCGCGCTGACGGCCGCACGGGCCGCCGTCTTCACCCGAGGTGTCCGGCTCTCTATGATCGGTGAAAACTGTCGCCAGACAGCCGGTCATGGGCCGGCAGAAACCTACAGGCGCGACCGGCGCCGGGAAGGGTGGACATGGCGCTGTCCGCGACCGTCCTCGCCGAGCTGCGCGGCATCGTCGGCCCGTCGCACGTGCACGACGCGGCCGGCGATCTCGTGGCGTACGCCCGGGACGCGACGCCGCTGTTCTCGCACCGGCCGGACGCGGTGGTCTTCCCGGCCGACACCGCCGAGGTCGCCGCGGTGCTGGCACTCGCCACCCGGCACCGGGTGCCCGTGGTGCCTCGCGGCGCGGGCTCCAATCTGTGCGCCGCGACCGTGCCGCTGCGCGGCGGGATCGTGCTGGTGCTGACCCGGCTCGACGCCATCCTGGAGGTCAGCGCGGACGAGCTGCTCGCCCGGACGCAACCGGGCGTGACCAGCGCCGCCCTGGCCGACGCGGCCGCCGCCCGGGGTCTGCTCTGGGCGCCCGACCCCGGCAGCCGGACCGTCGCCACGGTCGGCGGCACCATCGCCACCTGCGCGGGCGGGCTGCGCGGCCTGAAGTACGGCGTGACCCGCAACTACGTGCTGGGCCTGGAGGCGGTGCTGCCCACCGGCGAGGTGATCCGCACCGGCGGGCGGCTGTGGAAGGACGTCGCCGGCTACGACCTGACCCGACTGCTCACCGGCTCCGAGGGCACCCTCGCCGTGATCACCGAGGCGACCGTGGCGCTGCTGCCCGCCCCGGCGTCGGCGAACACCGGGGTGGCGTACTTCCCGACGCTGGCCGACGCGGGGGAGGCCGTCGCCCGGGTGATCCGCGCCGGCGTGGTGCCGGCGACGCTGGAGTTCCTCGACCGGGCCTGCATCGGGGCCGTGGAGGACTTCGCCCACCTGGGGCTGCGCGCCGACGCCGGCGCCCTGCTGCTCTTCGGCGACGACGGCCCGCCGGACCTGGTCGCCGCCCACCTGGACCGGATCGGCGCGGCCTGCGTCGAGGCCGGCGCGGTGGAGGTCACCACGGCCCGCGAGGTCGCCCAGGCCGAGGCACTGCTGGCCGCCCGGCGCTGTGCGCTGCCGGCGCTGTCGCGCCGGGGCGGGGTGACCATCCTGGAGGACGCGACCGTGCCCCGGCCGCGCATCGCCGAGATGGTCGACCGGATCGACGCCGTCGCCGCCCGGCACGACGTCGCCATCGCCACCTTCGGCCACGCCGGCGACGGCAACCTGCACCCCACCTGCGTGCTCGACTCGGCCGAGGACCACGAGGCGGTACGCCGGGCCGAGGCGGCCTTCGCCGACATCTTCGCCGCCGCCATCGACCTCGGCGGCACGATCACCGGCGAGCACGGGGTGGGGGCGGCGAAGCTGCCGTTCCTCGCCGCCCGCCTCGGCGAGGACCAGCTCGCCCTGCTGCGCCGGATCAAGAGCGCCTTCGACCCGGCGGGCGTCCTCAACCCCGGAAAGCTGGGATCATGACCGGCGACGTGTTCGACCCGGAGCAGCTGTCCCGCTGCATCTCCTGCGGGTTCTGCCTGCCGGCCTGCCCCACGTACGCGATGACCGGCGACGAGGCGTCCTCGCCGCGCGGGCGGATCACGTTGATGCGGGCGTTGCAGGACGGCACCCTGCCCCCCGACGACGGCACCCTCGCCGAGCAGTCCTCGTTCTGCCTGGGCTGCCGGGCCTGCGAGCCGGTCTGCCCGGCCGGGGTGGAGTACGGCAGCCTGCTGGAGCAGTGGCGGGTGCACCAGTGGCGGGGCTGGCGGCGACCGCTGGTGGCCCGGGCACTGATGCTGCTGGTGGAGCAGCGGTGGCTGCTGCGGCTGTCCGGCCTCGTCCGCCGTGCCGCCCGCGGCCGGGCCGTCACCCCCCGCCAGGCCGGGCCGTCCCCGGGTGCGGCACCCGCTGCGGCTGTCGGGCCGTCCCCGGCCGTGGCACCCGCTCCGGCGGCCGTCCCCGGGTCCGCCACCCCCGGCGGGCCGGGCGCGCAGCTCATGCTGGGCTGCGTCGAGCGGGGGCTCTTCCCGGCGGTCAGCCGGGGGGCGCACGCGCTCGCCCCCGAACTGGCCGTGCCCAACGCCCAGGGCTGCTGCGGCGCGCTGCACGCGCACAACGGCGACCTGGCGGGCGGCGAGCGGCTGGCCGAGCGGCTCGGCGAGGACCTGCCGGGCACCATCGTCACCACCTCCGGCGGCTGCGCCGCGCACCTCGCCTCCGTGCTCGGCCGGGACCGGGTGCGCGAGCTGTCCACCTGGCTCGCCGACCGGCCCGCCGGGGCCGAGCTGCGGGTGGGCGGGCGGCGCGCCCGGGTCGCCCTCCAGGACTCCTGCCACCTGCGCAACGGCCTCGGCGTCTTCGCGCAGCCCCGGGCGCTGCTGAGCCAGGTCGCCGACTACGTGGAGCTGCCCTCGGCGGCCACCTGCTGCGGGGCGGCCGGCACGTACTCGCTGCTGCGGCCGAAGGAGTCGCGGCGGATCCTGGACGCGAAGCTCGACGAGATCGAGGCCTCGGGGGTGGACCTGGTGGTGGCGGTCAACCCGGGTTGCCTGCGGCAGTTGCGCACGGGCCTGCGCCGGCGCCGGTCGGCCGTGCGGGCCGTGCACCTCGCCGAGCTGCTCACCCGCGTCGCACCGCCGTCGCGACCGGCCTGAGCGGATCCGCCGGTCGCCGGTCACGGGACCGCCGTGGCGGCGGTGACGCGGATCGCCACGGCGGCGGCGAGCCGCCGGCCCCGCGAGCGCGCGGGCGGTCCCGGCCGATCAGTCCGACACGAGGTACGCCGACGGCGACCGCCGGGGCGTGGGCCGCGCGGCGGTGCGCGGTCCGCCGTCGGGAGGGAGTTCGCGAGCGGCCCCGCTCAGGTCCAGCAGGCGGCGTACGCAGGGGGCGGGGTCGGGCAGCGTGAGGCGGCCACCGGCGAGGCCGACGGCCTGCCGGACCCGCAGCAGCGCCGTGATGCCGTGGGCGCTGAAGAAGGTGACGCCGGACAGGTCGAGCCGGACCTCGCCCGCGTGCCCACCGCAGAACAGCTCCACGAACTCGACCAGCAGGGGGGCGCTGCTCATGTCGAGCTCACCACGGACCTCGACGACCCGGGTCGTGCGCTGCACGGTCACGGAGAGGGAGACGACGGGCGGGGCCGCGCGGCGGACACGACGCGTCCCGCTCGCGGGCACCGTCGCGTCGGGTGACGGTCGTGCAGTCGACATGACGCCCTCCCGGCAATGGACGACGGGGTAGCGGGCCGGCGGCCCACCGCGCTGGCGGCGGGGCACCGTGCCCTGGGGCGCATGTCTTGACCCGCGTCAGACGTTACCCGCGCCCCGGGCCCCGCACACGCCGGGCACGCGGGGATCGACGGGTGACGGCGCTGTCTGCGCGCGGGACCGGACCGGCCGGTAGGTTGAGGCCGTGCACAGCCGATCCCGGCACGGGCGGTCGGCGCTCCGACCGTGAAGGGGGCCCACCCGATGGAGCAGAGCCCGCTGGACCCCCGGGAGGCGCTCGCCGAGCTCGGCCGGATCCGGCTCGGGGAAGGCAGCCTGGAAACGGTCCTGTCGCAGATCGCGGCGCTGGCCCGGCGGGGCGTCCCCGGTGCCGAGGACGTCTCCGTGACGCTGCTGCGGGACGAGGCCCCGCAGAGTCTCGCGTACACCAGCGCGACGGCGCGGGAACTCGACGAGTGGCAGTACGCGCACGGCGGGGGCCCCTGCCTCGACGCGTCGGTCAGCGGTGGCGTGCTGAGCCTGCCGGACATGGCCACCGAGAACCGGTGGCCGGCATGGGCCGCCGAGGCACGCGACCGGGGGGTGCACAGTTCGCTCTCCCTGGGACTGCCGATCCAGGAGGCCGTGGTCGGCACGCTCAACGTCTACGGCACCCGGCCGCACGCCTTCGACCCGGAGGGGATCGAGCTGGCGAAGACCTTCGCGGCGTACGCGGCCGTCGCCCTGGCCAACGCCCACCTCTACGAGAGCACCACCACCCTGGCCCGGCAGATGCGCACCGCGATGGAGAGCCGCGCCGTCATCGAGCAGGCCAAGGGGATCATCATGGGCGAGCGGCGGTGCACGCCCGAGGAGGCCTTCGCGCTGCTGTCCAAGGTCTCCCAGGACAGCAACCGCAAGCTCCGGGACGTCGCCGCGGCACTCGTCGAGCGGGCCATCGGCCGGCAGCCGTGACGCCGCCTACCGGTGCCGTCCCGCGGCGACGCCGCCGACCAGGGCCTCCGCGACGTCGCGCAGCTTCCGGTTGGAGTCCTGCGAGACCTTCGCCAGGATGCTGAACGCCTCCTCCGCCGTGCACCGTCGCTGACCCATGATGATCCCCTTGGCCTGCTCTATGACGGCGCGGCTCTCCATCGCCACCCGCATCTGCTGCGCCAGCGTCGCCGTGCTCTCGTAGAGGTGGGCGTTGGCCAGGGCGATCGCGGCGTACCCGGCGAACGTCTGGGCCGCCGTCGTGACGTCGTCGAACGCGCCGGGCTCGGCGCCGTAGACGTTCAGCGCCCCCACCACGGCCTCCTGGATCGGCAGGCCGATGGACATCGAGCTGCCGGCCCCCGCCGCGTGCGCGGCCCGGGCCCACTCCGGCCAGCGGCTCTCGGTGGCCATGTCGTGCACGACCATGGTGGTGCCGGTGGTGGCGGCGTCCAGGCAGGGTCCCCGGCCCTGCTCGTACTGCCACTCGTCGAGACGCAGCGCCAGCTCGCCGGTGAACGCGGCGGTGTGCGCCTCGGTGCCGTGCACCAGTGTCACCGACACCTCCCGGGTGCCCGGGATGCTCTCCTTGGCGACCTCGGCGATCCGGGCCAGGACGGTGTCCAGGTCGGACTCGTCGTGACGGATCGCCCCGAGCCGGATGACGGCGTCGGTGAGATCCAGCGGTGGCTGCGGCATGGCGTCACTCGTCCTCGGCGAACGGCGCGGTGGTACTCCGGCGGAGCCGGACAGCGCGTGGCGGCGGTCCGAGGGCACGGACCGCTGTACCGGATCCACGTTCGGATCCGGGACCGGCGCCGCTGCTTGACGCGCGTTCGCGACGCCCCTGTCGGCGTGCGCTACAGGCCCACCAGTTTACGGCGCGGCGCCCGCCCGCGACCGGCGGCCCGCGCCTGACGCTGCCCCGGCCGGGAGCCACCCCGCCCGGGGCGGGCGCCGCCTCACTCGGTGCGGATGCCGTCGGGTCGGGTCAGCCGCCACAGCACCGGCAGGCTGAGCCCGGTGACCAGCAGCACGACCGCCGCCCCGAGGCCGGTGGAGATGCCCAGCGCCGGCCAGGCGACCGTGACCGGCGTCTGCACCATGCGCAGCAGCACCGCGCCGAGGCCGAGCCCGAACACGACCGCCAGGGCGAGCCCGATCACCACCGGCACGGCGCTCTGCCACAGCACCGACCAGCTCAGCGTGGAGCGTCGGGTGCCCACCGCGACCAGCATCGCCAGCAGCCGGCGGCGCTCCCGCAGCTGCTCCAGCACGCCGACCAGCATGCTGGCCCCGATCAGCAGCAGGGTGACCACCGCGCCGATGTAGAGGCCGCGCTGGACGTTGACGAACTGGGTGGCCCGGCGCTCCCCGGTCAGCGTGAGCACGGAGGCGTACGGGTCGACGCCGGCGGCGGCGTTGCGCACGTGCTCCACCGCGTCCGGCCGGTCGGGCGCGAGCCGCAGGTACGCGTCCGCGGCCAGCGGGCCGAGCCGGGCGGCGCCGACCGCGCCGGGGGTGACCAGCACCCCGCCCTGCCGGTAGCCGGACGGGTCGACGCGCACCGGCGCCTCCCGGGCGGTGCGGGGGATCCGCCAGGTCAGCTCCTCGGCGTCCGCGACCGCGACCGTGCCGCCCGGCCGGATGCCGGCGGACCGGCCCTCCGGCTCGCGGACCAGGAAAACGTCGCCGTCGGCGCACCGGTCGAGCCGGGCGAACTCGGCCAGCGCCGCGCAGTCGCCGATCCGCAGCACGGCGTGCGAGTCGGCGGCCGTGACCGAGGTGGTCAGGGTGGCGTTGCTGGCGGTGACCCCGGGGGCGGCGGCCAGCCGGTCCAGCGCCGCCGGCGCGTCCGGCCGGGTCGGGAACTGCACCTGCACCTGGGCCCGGGAGGTGTCCTGCCCGGTGTCGAAGGTGAACCGGTCGGCGACGCCGGCGAAGAGCATCTGCAACCCGATGGTGCCCGCCACGGCGACCGCGATGCCGTTGACCAGCCGCGCCGAGGCGGCGCTGTCGAGCTGGAGGCGGCGCACCGCGAGCTGCCACGCGACGGGGCCGCCGCGCAGCCGGCGTACGAGCAGGTCGGTCAGCCAGGGCAGCAGGGTGACCACCCCGACCAGCAGCAGCACGGCGCCGGCCGCGGTCTGCCGCTCGTTGCCCAGCGGCGCGACTCCGGCGGCGCCGGCCAGCAGCAGCCCGAGCCCGGCCGCCGGCAGCAGCAGCCGCCACACCAGCCGGCGGCGCACCGGCGTGGCGCGCCGGGTCACCCCGAGCGGCTCGACCAGCACGGTGCGCATCGACACCAGCGTCACCGCGACGGCGAGCGCCGGCACCGACAGCACGACGGCGGCCACCAGCGGCAGCGGCGGGCGCACGTCGGCGGCGTACACGCTGAGGTCCATGAGGGTGACCAGCGGGACCACCTGCCGGCCGAGCGCGAAGAGCAGGCCGCCGGCCGCGACGCCGAGCAGCGCGCCGGCGGCGGCCTCCCCGGCGGCGATCCGGCGGACCATCGCGGCGTCGGCGCCGACCAGCCGCAGCGCGGCCAGCCGCCGGTCGCGCCGCTCCCCGCCGAAGCGGACCGCCGCGCCGAGGAACACCGCGATGGGCAGCAGCAGGACCACGAAGATGACGCTCACCAGGACCATCAGCACCGGGTCGAAGGCCTCGCCGGGCATTCCGCCGCCGAACGCGTCCAGCCGGGTCGCGTTGTCGGGGGCGAGGGTGTCGCTGCCCAGGTAGTAGGCCAGCTCGCGGGGGCCGGCCAGTCCCTCGTCGGCGATGACGCCGGTGACCGTGGCGCCGCCCAGCCGGGGGGCGAACAGCGCGCCGTCGGCGGAGCCGAGCAGGTCGCGCAGGGCGGGGGAGACCAGCACCTCCCCGGCGCGGGGCAGCGCGGCCACCCCCGGCGGCGCCGGCGCCGCCGGTCCCTCGGGCCGCAGCACCCGGCCGCGCACCGGCTGCCCCCGGAACTCGGTGTCGGTCTGGCGGATCAGCAGGGTGTTCGCGGCGGCCGGGATCCGCTCGCCCATCCGCAGGTCGTCGCGGGCGTCGCCGCGCGCCTGCCGGGCGTCCAGCGCGCCGGGCACCGCGGCGGCGAGCAGCAGCATCGCCACCCCCACCCCGACGCCGACCGCGGTGAGCACGGCCCGCAGCCAGCCGTCCCGGCCGCCCGTGAACGCCATCCGGGCGCCCATGACCAGATCGGCCGCGCGGTCGCGCAGCCGCGTCACGCCGCGACCTCCAGGTCCCGGGTGCGGCCGTCGCGGACCACGACCTCCCGATCGGAGTACGCGGCCACCCGCGCCTCGTGGGTCACCAGCACCACGGCCGCCCCGGTGTCCCGGGCGGCGGCGGTGAGCAGCCGCATGACCCGCTCGCCGTTGAGCGAGTCGAGCGCGCCGGTCGGCTCGTCGGCGAAGACCACCCGTGGCCGGGTGACCAGCGCCCGGGCGACCGCCACCCGCTGCCCCTGCCCGCCGGAGACCTCGCCGGGCCGCTTGGCCGCCACCTCGGCGACCTCCAGGCGGTCCAGCCACTCGGCGGCCCGCCGCTCCGCCTCGCGGCGGCCGACCCGGCCCAGCCGCAGCGGCAGCGCGACGTTCTCCAGGCAGGTCAGCTCCGGTACGAGCTGGCCGAACTGGAAGACGAAGCCGAACTCCTCCCGGCGCAGCGCGCTGCGTTCGGCGTCGCTGAGGGTGGCGAGGTCGCGTCCGGCGTAGCGGACCCGGCCGGAGTCGGGCCGGGTGATGCCGGCGAGGCAGTGCAGCAGCGTGGACTTGCCGGAGCCCGACGAGCCCATGACGGCCAGCACCTCGCCCGGGTGCACGCGCATGCTCGCCCCGGCGAGCGCCCGGGTCGGCCCGAACGAGCGGTGCAGGTCCTCGGCGACAAGCAGCGGCGCGTTCACGACCGGACCGCCGCGGCGAGTTCGTCGAGGCGGGCGGCGGTCAACTCCAGCCAGCGCAGGTCGGCCTCCAGGTGGAACAGCGCGTGGTCGCAGACCAACTGCTCGGCGAGGTCGCCGTCGCGCTTGCGCCGGGTCAGCTCGCGCATCATCCGCAGGTGCTCGGAACGCTGCACGTCGAGCACGTCGGCGGCGGGGCGGCCGGTCAGCAGGGCCAGCACCACCTTGGTGTAGAGGGTGCTCTGCAGGTACGGCTCGGGCTTCTCGGCGCGGGCCAGCCACTGTGTGACGTCGGTGACGCCGGCCTCGGTGATCGCGTACCGCTTGCGCTCCGGGCCCTCGCCGGGCTCCACCGACTCCACCTCGACGAGGCCGCCGCGCAGCAGCCGGGACAGGGTGGCGTAGACCTGCCCGTACGCGAGCGGGCGGGCGTGACCGAAGCGCTCGTCGTAGAGGCGTTTGATGTCGTAGCCGTGGCGGGGGGTGGCCTCCAGGAGGCCGAGGAAGGTCTGTCCGATCGACATGCCGGGGACTATACACACCGCGTATACCTCGCGTGTATACCGGTACATTGCCCGCTCAGCCGTCTGCATCGGGAGGTCACGTGTTCGCCCTGTCCCTGACCGAGGACGCCGAGCTGCGTCCCCTGGAGCCGTGGCGGGCCGAGGAGTTCCTCGCCCACCTCGACCGGGCCCGTACGCACATCGCGCCCTGGGTGTCGCCCTCGTTCATGGTCGACGACCTCGCCGGCGCCCGGGCCGTGCTCCAGCGCCACGCGGACCTCTGGGCGCGCGACGCCGGCGGCATCTGGGGCGTCTGGCGGCGGGGCGACCTGGTCGGCGGGGTCATGTTCGTCTCGTTCGACGTCGCCCGGGGCGTCTGCGAGGCGGGCTGCTGGCTGGAGCCGGCCGGGGAGGGCCACGGGCTGGTCACCCGGGCGGTCGGCCGGATCGTCGACTGGGCGGTGCGGGAGCGCGGCATCCACCGCGTCGAGTGGCGCACCAACGCGCGCAACGCCCGCAGCATCGCGACCGCCCGGCGGCTGGGCATGCGCCTCGACGGGACGCTGCGCGAGATCTACCCGGGGCCGGCCGGGCGGATCGACCTCGAGGTGTGGTCGGTGCTGGCGCCCGAGTGGCGCGGCGTGCGCTCAGACGCCGGCGAGCACCGCGTCGAGTGAGCGGGGCACCCGGTCCGGCTCCAGCGCCGCCACGAGCAGCCGCGCGTACGCGCTCTTGCGGCCGGACCGGGTGCCGAGGAAGCGGCGCAGCTGCGCCTCGACGGCGCGCCCCCGCTGGGCCGGCTGCCGTTGGAAGAGGTCGAACGAACGCAGCTCGCCCTCGGCGGCGAGCACCGCCCGCACCCCGGCGACGCCGACCGCCCGGATCAGCTCGTCCTCCAGATCGGCCACGCAGACGTGGAACCCGAGGGCCGCCAGACCGGCGCGGGACAGGTCGGCGCCGAGGCCGCAGCGTTCCAGCCCGCGCCGGACGAAGCCCTCCTCGGCCTCGTCGTAGAGGCCCGCCAGCCGCAGCCCGCGTCCCGCCGGGCCGAGCTGGTCGAGGAAGTGGCCGATGTTCGTCGCGCCGCCCATGGCCACGACCCGTACGCCGTCGGCGTCGAGGTCCCGGCCGCGGCGCGTGGCGAGGGTCTCCAGGGCGACCCGGTCGCTCGCCCCCTCGACGAGCACCACCGCACGCGCGTCGATCCCGGCCGCCAGTTCGCGGATGCCGCGCACGCTCGCCTCCCCGCCCCGGACGCCGCCGCGCCCGGCCACGCGGCCGGGCGTCGCTGCGGGCGGTCCGGTCCCGTGTCCGCCACGGGATCGTGGGCCGGACCGGCCCGGCGGCGCAACCGGGTTCCGGTGCGCGGACGGGCGTGCCGCGTCCCGTCCGTCGTCGCGTCCCGTCCATCACCGTGGCCGGGCCGCCGTCCGGGCCGGGCGGCCCGGACGGCGGCACCTGCTCAGGGCAGCGCCCGCAGGAACGGGCCGTGGCTCAGGCGGAACTCCCAGGCGTAGAACCGGTCCCAGTTGATCGACCAGGTCATCAGGCCCCGGAAGGCGGGGTTGGTGCCGCTGCGCGGGGTGTACGGGCCGCAGCCCTGCCCCTTCACCAGGCAGGTCACCGCCGCCTGCACCCCGGCCGGGGCGAGGTATCCGTTGCCGGCGCTGGGGGAGGAGGGCGCGCCGAAGGCCACCTGGTCCTCGCGCAGCGGCGGGAAGACGCGGTCCGGGTTGCCGGCGACGGGGAAGCCCGCGAGCAGCATGTCGGTCATCGCGATGTGGAAGTCCGCGCTGCCCATCGTGTGGTACTGGTTGTCGAGCCCCATGATCGGCCCGGAGTTGTAGTCCTGCACGTGCAGCACGGTGAGGTCGTTGCGCAGCGCGTGGATCACCGGCAGGTACGACCCGGCGCGCGGGTCCTGCCCGCCCCACGGGCCCGACCCGTAGAACTGGTAGCCGAGCTGGACGAAGAACGTCTCCGGCGCCATGGTGAGCACGAAGCCCGCCCCGTACCGCTGCTTGAGGGTGCGGATCGCGGAGATCAGGTTGACGATCACCGGCGTGGTCGGGTTGCGGAAGTCGGTGTCGCCCGCGTCCAGGTAGAGCGAGTGCCCCTCGAAGTCGATGTCGAGCCCGTTCAGGCCGTACCGGTCGATGATGGCGGACACCGACCGGACGAAGGTGTCCCGGGCGGCGGTCGTGGTGAGCTGCACCTGGCCGTTCTGCCCGCCGATGGAGAGCAGCACCTTCTTGCCCTGCGCCTGCTTGGCGCGGATCGCCGTGATGAACTCGGCCTCGGTCTCGACGCCGGGGCACTCGCTGGCCGGGCAGAGCTGGAACCGGATGTCGCCGGAGGTGACCGTGGTGGGCTCGCCGAAGGCGAGGTTGACGATGTCCCAGTCGGCGGGCACGTCGGCCATCCGCAGGTAGCCCGAGCCGTTGGCGAAGCTGGCGTGCAGGTAGCCGATCAGCGCGTGCCGGGGCAGCCCGCCGGGCGGGGGAGTGGTGGGCGGCGGGGTGCTGGGTGGCGGGGTGGTCGGCGGTGCCGTGGTGGGCGGGGCGGTCGTGGGCGGTGCCGTGCTGGGCGGGGTGGTGGGCGTACCGCCCGAGCAGGGCGCGCCGTTGAGCGTGCACTCGGTGGGGGAACCGGAGCCGGTGGCCAGGAAGCCGAACGACACCGAGGCGCCGGGGGCCACGGTGCCGTTCCAGGACCGGTTGGTGAAGGTGTGCCGCTGGCCGACGCTGCTCACCGTGGCGTCCCAGTAGGAGCCGAGCGTGGTGCCCGCGGGCAGGGTGAAGGCCACCTGCCAGCCGGTGATGGTGCTCGGGCCGCCGTTGGTGACGGTGTAGCGCCCCTCCCATCCGGTGCCCCAGTCGGCGGTCTTGACGAAGGTGGCGGTCGGGCCGGCGGCGCGGGCCGGCGCGGCGAGGGTCAGCGTGGTGGCGGTGACGGTGGCGAGGGCCGCCACGGCGGCCAGCAGCAGGTTTCGGGCAGGGCGACGCATCCGGACCTCCCGGGTACGAGGGCCGTCGGATCGACGGATGCACAATTATTAGGATTGTTAACTGTCATTGTCCAGGCGTTCGGGCCGGACTTCCCGTCGCGTCCCGACGCCCGCGCCCGGTCGTCGACGGCCCCGCCTCCCGGCCGGCCCGGCGGCGCGCCCGACCGGCGCGCCGCCGAACCCTGGTCAGCGCCGGCCCTCGCGGCGCCTCAGGGTGCGCTCGTAGTCCTGGAACCGCGCCTTGGCGATGGCCGAGCGGTCCGCCGCGCGCAGCACCAGCCCCTCGGACCGGCCGGCCGGTCCGTCCAGGGCCACCAGGGTCCGGGGCAGGCGGTCGGCCAGGAACGTGTGCATGCCCTCGATGGCGCGGGGCAGCTCCCCGGCGGGGACGGTGGCCAGCCGGGGCACGGTCGGCAGGCCCAACGCGTCGGCCCGCCCCACGAGGTCGGCCTCGCCGAGGAAGCGCTGGCCGCCGCCGTCGCGCCAGGCCGAGATCCGCGCGGCCGGCCAGTCGAGCATCGGCGCGGGGTCGTCCAGCACGACCACGTCGAAGAGCCGGTGCCCGACCCGGCGCTCGGCGGTGTAGTGCCGGGAGGCGGCGGTGACCTTGCCGCCGTACACCTCCAGGTAGAAGACCGTGATCCGGTCGTCCGCCGCCGCGACGGTCAGCCGCTCGGCCACGTCGCGCAGGGCGTCGACGATGCCGAGCGCGGGGTTGCCGATCAGGTCGCCGCGCGCGTACAGCAGCTCCTCGCGGCTGCCGATCAGGTACCCGCCGCCGGGCAGCACGACGATCCGGGCGTTCGTCCCGTCGATCTTCTCGGTGAGGGTGACCGGCCCGGTGAACGCCACGCACTCCGCCAGCAGGCCGCCGTCGCGGGGGTCCAGGGCGTGGTAGGTGGGGATGGACGGGTACTTGGTCAGCGAGTTGATCGTCCGCAGGTCGACCGTCCGGACGTCGAGGCGGGACACGGCAGCTCCTTCACGTGGCGGGGTCCGCCGCGCCGGTTCGCGGTGCGGCGTCGGGCGGGCAGCGTATCCGCCGCGCGGGCCCCGGATCGCGCCAGTTTTTCGGCGCGCGCGTCCAACCTGGACCGTCGGCGTGCGGAAATGTCGTACCCGGCGGCGACCATCCATCCATGGCTGTCCCCGCTCTCACCCCGCACACCGATCAGCCGCGTTCGGTGCCGCTGCGCGAGGCGCGCACCCGGCTCACCCAGCTCGTCGCGCTGGCCGAGTTGACCGACACCGTCACCGTCGTCACCCGCGACGGCGATCCCCGCCCGGTGGCCGCGATCGTCCCGGCGGCCGCCGCCCGCAGCGCCGCCCAGGCGCGTGCCGACACCGATCGCCTCGCCGCCGTCACCGCCGGCTGGGCCCGGCGCCTCGACGAGGCGCACCGGCGCAGCAGCCACCGGCACGCCGCCGAGCTGCGCGCGGTGACCGCCGCCCTCGCCGAGGTCTGGGCCGAGCTCGACCGCCGGGTCACCCCGGGCAGCGACCCCGGTCTCGCCCGGCTCCGGGCCGCCCACGCCGACCTGCTGGCCGCCGACCCCGCCGCCTGACCCGGCGCCGGGTCAGGGGGCGTCAGCCGGCGGGGTACGCGTGGGTCTGCGCCGCCTTCACCGCGGCCCAGACCGGCTGGCCGGGGGCCAGTCGCAGATGCGCGGCGGCGGCCGGCGTGACGTCCGCGGACACCCCGATCGGCCCGTCGAGCTGCACCCGCAGGTCGTCGCCGTGCCGCTGCACGCCGGCCACCGTCGCCGTCCAGGTGTTGCGCGGGCTGCCCTCGGGGCGCGAGGGGTGTAGGGCCACCGCCGAGGGCCGGAAGGCGACGAAGACCTCCCCGTCGAGCCGGTCGGCGACCGTGAGGGTCAGCCCGTCGGCGACCCGGACCAGGTGCCCGTCGGCGTGGCCCCGGTGCAGGTTCAGCCCGACGAGCCGGGCCACGTAGTCGGTGCGTGGCCGCGCCGTGACGGTCGCGGCGTCACCCTCCTGCACCACCCGGCCCTCCTCGACGACCACGAGCCGGTCGGCCAGCACCAGCGCGTCCAGCGGATCGTGGGTGACCAGCAGGGTGGCCCCCGGATGCGCGGCGAGGTGCCGGTGCAGCTCGGCCCGGGTGTCCAGCCGGGTGCGCGCGTCGAGCGCGGCGAGCGGCTCGTCCAGCAGCAGCAGCGCCGGCTCGACGGCGAGCGCGCGGGCCAGCGCGACCCGCTGCGCCTGCCCGCCGGAGAGGTGCCGGGGCCGGCGGTGGGCGTGTTCGGCCAGGCCGACCCGGTCCAGCCAGTCGTGGGCGGTCCGCCGGGCCGTACGCCGGTCGGCGCCGTGCCGCCGGGGCCCGAAGGCCACGTTCTCCACTGCGCTCAGGTGCGGGAAGAGCAGGTAGTCCTGGAAGACCACGCCGATCGGCCGGCGCTCGGTCGGCGTCCAGGCGCGTCGCTGCGGCCGGTCCAGGTCGACGCCGTCGAGGGTGAGGTGCCCGGCGGTCAGCGGAAGCAGGCCGGCGAGCGCGCGCAGCGCGGTGGTCTTGCCCGCCCCGTTGGGGCCGAGCAGCGCGACCACCTCGCCGGCGGCGACCCGCAGCGCGACGTCGAGGCGGAACCCGTCCCGCTCCACCACGAGGTGCGCGTCGAGCAGGGGCGCGCTCACGGGCTGGTGATCCAGCGGTCGCGCAGCCCGGCGAGGATGGCGACCGAGACGGTGAGCAGCACGAGGCTGAGCACCACGGCGGCCTGCACGTCCGTCTCCAGCGCCAGGTAGACGGCCAGCGGCATGGTCTGCGTCCGGCCCGGATAGTTGCCGGCGAAGGTGATGGTGGCGCCGAACTCGCCGAGCGCCCGGGCCCAGCACAGCACCGCCCCGGCCGCCAGGCCGGGAGCCACCAGGGGCAGGGTGACGTGGGTGAACGTCGTCCACCGGCCGGCGCCGAGGGTCGCCGCCGCCTCCTCGTACCGGCCGTCGGCGCCGCGCAGCGCCCCCTCCACGGCGATCACCAGGAACGGCATCGCCACGAACGCCTCCGCCAGCACCACACCGGCGGTGGTGAACGGCAGGGTGATCCCGAAGGTCGCGTCGAGCCAGCCGCCGAGCAGGCCCCGCCGGCCGAAGACCAGCAGCAGCGCCACGCCGCCGACCACGGGCGGCAGCACCAGCGGCACGGTGACGAGGGCGCGTACCAGGCGTCGGCCGGGGAACTCTACCCGGGCCAGCAGCCAGGCCAACGGCACCCCGAGCAGCAGGCAGAGCAGCGTGGCCAGGGTGGCGGTCAGCAGGGACAGCCGCAGCGCGGTGAGCACGCCCGGCGCGGCGAGCCGCTGCGGCAGGGTGGCCCACGGCGTACGGGCCAGCAGCCCCACCAGCGGCAGGACGAGGAAGACCAGGCCCAGCACGGCCGGCAGCAGCAGCGCGACGGGCACCCCGGCGCCCCGCCGCCGGGCCGGCCGGACGTGGGTACGCCTCACGGGGCCTGGAACCCGGCCTCGGTGAGCACCGCGCGCCCCCGCTCCGAGCGGACGTACGCGACGAACGCCCGCGCGCCGTCGGGGTTCGGCGCGTCCCGCAGCGCGACGATCGGGTAGTCGTTGACGGCGCGGGCGGACTCGGGGAACTCGACGGCCGTCACCTCGGCCGCGACGGCCAGGGCGTCCGTGCGGTAGACGAGGGCGGCGTCGACCTCGCCGAGCCGCACCTTGGACAGCGCGCCCCGCACGTCCTGCTCCAGGGTCACCGGGGTGAGGGCGACCGAGGCGGCGTCGAGCGCCGTCCGCGCCGCCGCCCCGCAGGGCACCTGCTCGGCGCAGAGCGCGACCTTCACCCCCGGCCGGGCCAGGTCGGCCAGGCCGGCGACGCCTCGGGGGTTGCCCCTCGGCACGGCGACGACGAGCTGGTTGCGGACGAAGACCACCGGGTCGCCGTCGGCGTTGCCCGCCCCGGTGACCGTGGCCATGTTCCGCGTGGCCGCCGAGGCGAACACGTCGGCGGGCGCGCCCTGGTTGATCTGGGCGGCCAGCGCCGCGCTGCCGGCGAAGTTGAGGACGACGTTGGTGCCCGGGCGGGCCGCCTCGAAGTCCCGGCCGAGCCGGGTGAACGACTCGGTCAGCGAGGCCGCGGCGAACACGGTCACCGTGCCGCCGCCGGCACCCGGGCCGCCCGCCGACCCGCCGCCGCAGCCGGCCACGGCGGCGAGGGCCAGCACCGCCGCCATCACGCCCGCCGTCCCGCGACGCCGCCGCCGCGCCCTCACGACCCCTGCCTCCCCCGGGAGGCCCCCGGCGGGGAGGCGCGTTCCACCACCACCGTGGTCGACTTGATGACCGCGACGGCCAGCGAGCCGACCCGCAGGCCCAGCTCGTCGACCGCCTCGCGGCTCATCAGCGAGACGATCCGGAACGGCCCGGCCTGGATGTCGACCTGCGCCATCACGGTGTCCTTGACGACGTTGACCACGATGCCGCGCAGCCGGTTGCGGGCCGAGGAGGCGTCCGACCGGTCGTCCGGGTCGGCGGCCTGACCGCGCGCGAACGCCGCCAGGTCGACCCCGTCGATCGCCCGGTGCCCGTGCGCGTCGCGGCCGGCGGCGAGCCGCCCGGCGTCGACCCACCGGCGTACGGTGTCGGCGCTGACCCCGAGCAGCTCGGCGGCCTCCCCGATGCGGAACGTCGTCACCGGCCCACCCTAGCGTCCGGCAGATGCGAGGCCGGGATGCGGGTGACTCTCGTGGCTGCTGCCGCGAGCGGCCGCCGGGCCTGGCGTACGCGGCGGCGCGTCCCGGCGACACGGACGCCCCGTCGCATGCTGTCGCGGCGTGGCGGGATAGACCACAATGAAGGGCTCGCACGGGGGACGGCGACGGGGAGGGCCGAATTGGGTCGGGACGACGAGACCAGCAGCACCCCACCGGCGCCGGCGTCGGCGGCCCCCGCCCGCGCCTCCCGGGCCCGGCAGGTGCGCCTGGCGGCCCTGCTGCTCCTGCTGGTGGTGGTCGTGGCGGCCACGGTACGGGTGGTCGTGGCCACCGGCCCGCCCACCTGGGACGAGCTGCGCGAGCGGGCCGGGCTGACCAACCGGGACCGGCTGATCATCGGGGTCAAGGACGACCAGCCGGGCGTGGCGCAGAAGCTGGAGAACGGCGCGTTCGAGGGCTTCGACATCGACATCGCGTACATGATCGCCGAGGACCTGGGCTTCGACGCCCCGGAGGTGACGCTGCTGTCGATCGAGAGCGAGGACCGGGCCCGCCGGCAGGCGCGCGACGCCGACGGCAGCTTCGTCACCGTCGACCTGGTGATCGCCTCCTACAGCATCACGGAGCAGCGCCAGGACCAGGGCGTCGTCTTCTCCTTCCCGTACCTGGAGACCGAGCAGTCCGTGCTGACGCTCGCGTCCGATCCCCGACAGGTCGCCAGCCTGCGCGACCTCGACCGGGCGAAGGTCTGCACGCTGGGCACGTCCACCTCGGAGCAGCGCCTGCGCGAGGCGGGTGCGAACCCGATCGGCCGCAACCGGATCAGCCAGTGCATCCAGGCGCTCTACGACGGCGAGGTCGACGCGGTCACCACCGACGCGGCCATCCTGGCCGGCTTCGTGGGCCCGCGCCCGCCGGGCGAGCTGCCGCCGGCGACGAAGCTGCTGCGGCCCAAGGAGCTGCGGCACTCGGACATCGGCGCGGAGTCGGCGGAGAAGTGGGGCGTGAACACCGGCCCCAACCCGGCGATGCGGGACCTGGTCAACCTCTCCCTCTACCAGTCGGCGAAGGGCCCCGACGGCGACCGGTGGAAGGCGGCGTTCGACCGGTATCTGGCCTCGGAACAGCAGTACAGCAACCCGCAGCAGGTGGCGGTCGGCCGGCAGCCGGAGCCCGAGGAGAAGGTGGAGGTGCGGCAGTGGCCGTGGGAGAGATGGGCCCTGCCGTCTCCGAGCCGGCCGCGACCGGTCGCGCCGACCGCCGCCCGGGCACCAAGCAGGCGCAACAGGCGCAACAGTGGCTGCTGACGCTGCTGCCCGCGTTCCCGGTGCTGCTGCTGGTGCTGCGGCTCTGGCGGCTCAGCCGGCAGGACATGCCGACGATGCTGCTGCTGGTGCAGTACGTCAGCCCGCTCGGGCTGCTCAGCGCCCTGCTGATCGCGCTGGTGTGGGCGTTCCCGCTGGTGGTGCTGGTGCTGGCCGTCCTCGGTCGGCTGCTCCAGGTGAGCGCGCCTGACCGGTTCGACCCGGAACGCTCGCTGCTCGCCTACGGCACCGTGCGTACCCCCGGTTGGGTGCTGGTGGCGGCGACCGCGCTGGCGGCGCTCACCTGGCAGCTGCGGTTCCTGCCGTTGCTGGTGATGCTCGCCCTCTGGCTGCTGGCGCTGCGGACCCGGCTGCGTCATCCGGACCGGCCCCGCCTGCTCCTGGTCGCCACCCTGGTGCTGCCGGTCGTGGCGGCGACCGCGAGCTACGCCTGGCTGGCGCCCGCCGTGCCGACCGCGATCCGCGACGGCGAGCTGGCCACGGCCCTGCTGCTGGTCGTGCCCCCGCTGGGAGCCGTGGTGCTCACCGGCCCGGTGCCGCGCCCGGTCGCCCCGGCGCTCACCCGGGTCCTCGCCTACGTGGTGGCCGCGGTGGTGCCGCTGGTGATGGGAGTGGTCTTCCTGCGGGTGCCGCTGCTGCCCGCGGTCGCCGTCGAGGTCGGCCCGGAGGCGGGCCCGGTCCGGGAGGTGGTACGCGGCCAGGCGGTCACGGTGACCGACCGGATGACGATCGTGCTCGACGGGCGGGGCGCGGTGCGTTTCCTGCCCAACGACCAGGTGCGCGGGCAGCTCCTCTGCCCCGACCCGGGGCGGATCCCGGTCACCCGCGTGGACGTGTACGGCTGGCACGTGGAGGAGACGGCGCTGGACTGGATGATCCCCCGGCAGCCGGTGGGGCGGGCGGACCCGCGCTGCCTGGGCCGGGTGCCGGCGGGGGACCCCGCCGGCCCGTCCGCGCCGCCGTCCGCGCCGCCGTCCGCGCCGCCGTCCGCCGGCCCGCGCTGACGGCCCGCGCTGACGGCCGGCGGGCGCGGCGGCGACGGGAGCGGTCAGCCCCGCCGCGTGGAGCGGCCCTTGAGGTGGCGGCCCAGCTCCCGGGCGATCTCCCGCTCGGCGTCGCGCTCGGCGAGCGCCTGCCGCTTGTCGTACGACTTCCTGCCCTTCGCCAGGGCCAGCTCGACCTTCGCCCAGCCGCCGGAGAAGTACATCGACAGGGGCACCAGGGTCAGGCCGCCCTCGCGGGTCCGCTCCAGGATCCGGGCGATCTCCACCCGGCGCAGCAGCAGCTTGCGGGTGCGCCGGGGCGCGTGGTTGGTCCAGCTGCCGAAGCCGTACTCGGCGATGTGCAGCCCGTAGAGCATCAGCTCGCCGTCACGCTCCTGGGCGAACGCGTCGACCAGCGACGCCCGGCCCTCGCGCAGCGACTTGACCTCGGTGCCGGCCAGCACGATGCCCGCCTCGTAGGTCTTCAGGACGGTGTAGTCGTGCCGCGCCTTCTTGTTGGAGGCGATCAGCCTGCGCTCGGTCTGCCGGGCCGCGTTCACCCGGTCGAGGATATCGGCCGCCTGCCGGCGGGCCAGGCCGGGCGGATCAGGCGGGTGGCGGCGCCTGCCGGCGCAACCGGTCCGCCAGCTCCTCCACCGCCGCCGCGAAGCGCACGTCGGACTCGCCCGGCCAGTGCCCCAGGATCGGCGGCGGGACGCTGTCGCTCGGCGGGGCCACCACGTCCCACGGGTCGCGTAGCCGCCGGTCGACCGCCCCCGCCGGGCCGGCCACCGCCGGGGGCTCGCCGGGACGGTGCGGGGAGAAGATCCAGCTGCCGATCGAGTCGGTGTCGCGCCACAGGTTCAACCACCGCCAGCCCACCCGCTCGCCCACCTCGCGCAGCACGTCCGCGTCGACGTAGGCGGGGAAGAGCCGGGTGTAGAGCCGGCGCAGCGGCGACCCGTACGTCAGCAGGGCCACCCGTTCGCCGACGCCCGGCGGCAGTTGCAGCACGGTCGCCGCGAGCAGCACCGAGCCGTGGCTGTGCCCGGCCAGCAGCACCGTGTCGCCGCGCCCGGTCAGGTAGCAGATCCGGCGGGTCAGCTCCGGCACGGCCCGCTCGGCGTAGCAGGGCGGGGCGAACGGGTGCGCCGCCCGGGGCCAGAACGTGCCGAGGTCCCACAGCACGCCGACGTACCGGCGGAACTCGGCCGTCCGGTAGGCGAAGATCCCGCCGACGACCAGAGCGAGGACGACCGCCGCGATCAGGTAACTGCCGACGCCGATGCCGAAGTCGACCAGGGCCGCCGGCACGCCCGCGTACCGCTCGGCCGCGTCACCGGGATTGAGCCGCAGCATCCCGAGGGAGCTGGCCGCCAGGCCGAGCGCGGCGAGGCACGCATACACGACGGTCAGCGGTTCCAGCCACTCGGTGAAGCGGGCCCGGGCGATGGCCTTCTCGACCTGCCGCAGCCGGCCGTCGGCCTCCGCCGGGGCGTCGGGGAAGTCCCGGGCCACGGTCGACGCGGCGGCGCGCAACCGGCCGGGCCGGGTGAGCACCGTCGCCACGGCGGCGACGGCCAGCGTGGCCAGCACCGCCAGCATGAACCCGAAGATCGCCCACTTGTAGGCCAACGGCGGGCTGGTGGCCAGCCGCTGCGCCGTGGGGGCGTCGCGGTCCAGCAGGTCCGCCACCCGGTAGACCAGCTCGGCGGAGAACGCCACCGCCAGCCCGGTCGCGACGGCGGCGATGACCGGCCCGCCGAGCCCGCGCAGCGGGGTGCCGCCGCGCGGTCCGTCCGGCCCCCGCAGCGCCACCAGGCCGAGCGCCGCGAGCAGGACCGTCTGGACGGCGAACAGGCCGGCGACCATCAGGCCGTACCCCGGCAGCCCGCCGCCCGAAGGCCAGGGGCCGGGATCGGCGGCGACCACCACCAGGACCAGCGCCGTCAGCGCGCAGGCCGCCGTCCGGAGGGCTCCGGTGGCCCGGTCCACGCCCGCCGGGAAGGTCCGGTCGATCACCGGGTGCGCGCACACCAGGGCCAGGCAGGCCAGCAGCACCACGCCGGTCGCGGCGGTGAGTGCCAGCACGACGACGGAGGCGTCCCGGGCGGACCGGGCCACGAGCAGGCTGAGATCCAGGGCGGCGAAGGCCGCCGCCACGTGGATCGACCGCAGCCGCCCGACCAGCGGTGCGGCGTCCCACTGGCCCACCGCGCTGAGCTGGTGCGCCCCGGAGACGACGGTCGGCCCCCGGAAGGCGTCGAAGTTGCGGCCGGGGCGCGCGCCGAGGCGCCAGACCAGCCCGATCGCGGCGGCCGGGACCAGCGCGAGCACCGCCAGGCGCAGCCCCGTCGGCCGCCCGCCCAGCCAGGACAGCCAGTCCCGGCCGGCGAGGCAGCGCGGCGAGGACATGCACCGCCAGGCCACCAGGTCCAGCGCCACCCCGACGATGGAGAGCACGTAGAGCGCGGTCAGCGTGAGCGCCAGCATCCGGCACAGGGCCTTCACGCCCGCCCCCGAGCCGCGGCTGCGCGGGCGCATCCAGATCGCGACGTTGCAGAGCATGAAGGGCAGCAGGAACACCAGCGACAACGTCCGCACCGCGGTGCCCGACGGCAGGTCGCTCCAGCGGTACGCCTCCAGCGTCACCCCGCCCGCCCCGCGGCTGTCCGGGTAACCGGGCCGGGGACGGTGGAAGCCGCCGTTGCGGTCCCCGGCCACCTGCTGCACGAAGGGGCGGCCCAGCACCGCGCTCGCGTCCGCGCCCGAGACCCCGTGCACCCGCAGCTCCACGACGTCGTACGGCGTCTCCGGTGGATCGGACATCGGCCCCCCGAGGCGTGTCGGCGTCCCCGCGGCGGCCCGGCCGGGTGCCCGTCACCCACGCGGCGCCGGGCGTCTACCCGCCCGGCGGGCGGTCAACCGTCACCGGTCGTCACGGTGCTGACTTCCAGCGCGCCCGAGTTCCGACCGTGACCCCCGCCGCCTGACCGCCGGCGCCGTCGGTGTCCCGCCCGGCGCGGAGGCCGCGCGGATCCGGCCGAATCCGATGGCGCCGGCGGTGCCCGGCGGGGGAGACTCCGCGAATGGATCACCGGGCGATGGTGCGGCTGAGCAAGCGGATGTCCCTGGTGTTGCGGCACGAGCCCGCCCGGTTCGGCCTCGTGCCCGACCGGGCCGGCTGGGTGTCGGTCGACGACCTGCTCGCCGCGCTGGGGATCGACCGCGCCGACCTGGACGCCGTGGTGGCCGGCAACGACAAGCAGCGCTTCGCCGTGGAACGCGGTGCCGACGGCGTCGAACGGATCCGGGCCAACCAGGGGCACTCGATCCCGGTCGACCTGGAACTGGCGCCCAGCCCGCCGCCGGCGCGGCTCTACCACGGCACCAGCCGCGTCGCGCTCGACTCGATCCGGGCCACCGGCCTGCACCGGGCCGGCCGGCACCACGTCCACCTGTCGCCGGACGAGGCGACCGCCCGGCGGGTGGGTGCCCGCCGGCCGGGCGAGCTGGTGGTGCTGACCGTGGACGCGGCGGCGATGGCCCGCGACGGGCACGCCTTCTACCGCAGCGCCAACGGCGTCTGGCTGACCGACGCGGTGCCCGCCCGGTACCTGGCCGACTGAGCGGTCCGGCTCAGCCCGCGCGCCGGGCGAGGAAGTCGGCGAGCACCCGGGTGTGGGTGGAGAAGGCCAGCTCCGTCCGCTCGGTGAGCACCAGCCACTCGGTGGCCTCCTCGGTCGGCGCCGACGGCGGCAGCGTGTCGGCCCGCCGCTCGGGCAGCTCGCCGAAGACCATCATCGTGCCGCCGGCCGGGGCGCCGTGCACCGCGAGGAGCCGGGCGTCGGCGGCGTCGGCGCGCAGGCCGGTCTCCTCCCACAGCTCCCGGACCAACGCCTCCTGCCACTCCTCGCCGTACTCGATGAAGCCACCCGGCAGCGCGAGCTGGCCGCGGGCCGGCTCGATGTCGCGGCGCACGACGACCACCCCGAGGCCCCGGGCCGTGCGGACCGGCAGCACCGCCACCGCGACGGGCAGCGGGTTGCGCCACACCGTCGCGCCGCAGGCCGCGCAGACCCGCGGCCACCCGGCCGCCGCCGGATAGGCGGCGCCGCAGAAGGAGCAGTGGGAGTACGCCACGGCGGTCATGCCGCAGCACGTTACCCGGCGCACCCGGGGCCGCCGCGCCCTCCCGCGCCACCAGGCCACACGTCACGTCGTCGCGATCAACGAGTGGCTCTGACGCGAACCGTGAACACGGCCTAAAGGTGTGCAGCTGATGTCGAGCCAGACGGGCGGGCTGTGGAGGTTGTAGGGGGCGGTGTCTGCTGGCGGGTGCCGTTCGTGGAGGTCCTGACGGCGGCAACGGTGACAGCAACCGATGCCGGATCCGGTAATGCCGGGCGTTCGTCCGGGTATCTGCCGACCGTGACCTTCTCGATCGCCGCACGGTGTCCGCGCACCGGCCAGCTTGGGGTGGGAGCCCTGACGGCCAGGCCCGCGGTCGGCAAGTTTGTCGCACACGTCCACCCCGGTGGCGTGGTGGCGACCCAGGCCACCCCCAATCCGTTCCTGGCCCACGACGGCCTGCCGCTGCTGGGCGAGGGCCGCTCGCCGCAGGATGTCCTGACCGAGCTGCTGGCCCGGGACCCGGGTCGGGAGGTGCGGCAGGTCGGCATGGTCGACCGGCAGGGTCGCTCGCACGCCTTCACCGGCTCCCGCACGAGGGACTGGGCGGGACACCACACCGGGCCGGGTTTCGCGGTGCAGGGCAACCGCCTGGTGGGCCCCGAGACCCTCGCGGAGATCGTCCGGGTGTTCGAGGACAGCCGTGAGATCGACCTGGCGGAGCGGCTGGTGCTGGCCATCGAGACCGGCGAGGAGGCCGGCGGTGACCGGCACGGCGCTCGATCGGCGACCGTGACGGTGATCGGCGATCAGCCGTACCCGCTCTGGGACGTGCGGGTCGACGACGCGGAGCATCCGGCGCGGGAACTGCGCCGGCTGCACGGCGTCTTCCAGGAGGAAGTGCTGCCAACTGTCCAGGGGATGCCCACCCGCGACGACCCCATGGGCGAGGCCGCCCGGCAGGCGCTCGGATAGCCCGCGCCCTACCCTTGTCTGAGCCGTGTGCGCCGACGCCACCTCGGGGACGACTGGGGCGCGGTAGACCGCTCGGGACACAGGTGGGGCACAAGGCGCCGTCAAACGTCGTCGACCAGCCAGCGACGAGGACAACCCGCGGTGCCTTTTGTGAGCAGGTGTCGCCGGCCGTTGACGCTGGCGACGGTCTCGGCGATGCGGTGGCAGCAGCGGCGCAGGCACCGCCCACTGAGCCGGTCAGGTCATGCCGCCTCGTCACCGGCATGGTGGCCACGAGGTCTCCGGTTTCAGGTTCTGCTTGGTCGCTGAACCATCTACCGGAGACCTCACTGCGTATCGATCACCGACACGTCCACGACCCTGATCAGACCGCGGTCCTCACCGGGCACCCGCGCGCAGGGCGTCGCGGGCCGCCATGAGGGCGAAACCGAGCAGGTTCGCGCCCTGCCAGCGCGCCGGATCGTCCGCGGGCGGGTCGTCGGCGGCCAGGCCGATGCCCCAGACGCGGTCGAGCGGGCTGGCCTCCACGAGCACCCGTTCACCGGTGCCGAGCAGGAACGCCCGCAGGTCGTCGTGCTGACCGAACTTGGCGACGCTGCCCGCCACCACGATGTCGTGCCGCCGGGCCTCCCAGGTCGCCTCGTCGAAGCCCCGCACCTGGCGGCCGATCGACTTGGCGCGCTGGGGGTGCCCGGCGGCCAGGATCCTGTCGGCGGCCGCCGCGTCGCCGAACAGTATCGCCTTGTGCCACATCATCCAGTGCTCGGCGGTGGCGTACGTCCGCTGACCGTCGGTGAACGAGGCCGGCCACCACTGGCTCAGGCAGCCGGGCCCGACGCTTCCGTCACGCTGCGGTCGGTGACCCCAGAAGTGCAGGTAGCGGATCTTCTCGCCGGCCTGGAGGGCGGCGACGAGCTCGGCGACGGATCGTGGCGACATGGCGGCGAGTCTGCCCGAGGGGTCCGACGGAACGCGCGCGCTTTTCCGCCCGCCCGGCGTGCGGGGAGGGACCGCCGCCGCGCCGACCGCCCCGGTGCGCGCGGGGCCGCCGCCGCGTCGACCCGCCGGGCGGCGCCGCCGCCGCGCCTGTCGGCAGGGTGCGCGGGGCCGCCGCCGGGTCTGTCGGCCGGCTGCGCGGGGCCGCCGCCGCGCAGCCGGCCGGGTGCGCGGGCGGTCAGGCCGTCGGCGCGCCGGTGTAGAAGGCGGTGGTGCGCTCCACGGCCCCCCGCGCGGCCTCGGCGTCGGTGCCGTCGGCGACGCTCGCCTCGCCCCACCGCTCGCTGCTCGCCGTCACGAACTGCCGGCCCTGCTCGGAGACAGACCAGGCCTCGCTCTCCTCCGGCGTGACCCCGCTGCCGTCGGCGGCCAGGTGCGACGCCAGGCCGAGCAGCGCCAGGTCCCAGCCGACCCCGAGGGCGCCCGGACCGAACTCATCCCAGCGCTCCTGGTCGACGTGCGCGACGTGCTCCAGCTCGAACCGGGTCCGGCCGTCCTCGACCGGCGTCAGCCGCACCTCGATCCAGCTCACCTCGCCGCCGAACTCCCAGGTGGCGGCGAAGCCCTTCGGCGGGTCGCAGCGCTCGATCGTGCCGCCGGCGTTGCCCTCCAGCTGGTAGCGGCCGTCCAGCCGCAGATCGCCGGAGACCGGCATGAACCAGCGGGGAATCCGTTCGGCGTTGGTGCAGGCGTCCCAGACTTCCTCCAACGGCGCGTCGTACGTCTGGCTGATGGTCATCACCCGGGCCTCGCCGGCCTCCAGCACCCGCCGGCCGAGCTGGCGGCGTACGGCGTTGATCTGCTCGGTCGCGTCGATCATCGGTCTCTCCCGTGGTCGGTCGTGTCGTCTGTCGTGGGCGGCTGCTCGCGCAGCCGCCGTTCGCGCTTGCCTCGGGCCAGCTCGGTGGCGAGGGCGTGCAGGGGCGGCGTCCAGAACCGCCGGAAGTGGTCGAGCCAGCGGTCGACCTCCCGCAGCGGCCGGGGATCGACGGCGTAGAGACGCCGGGTCCCCTCCGCCCGCACGGTGGCGAAGCCGTTGTCCCGCAGCACCTTGAGGTGCTGGGAGACGGCCGGCTGGGAGATCCCGAACTCCCGCCGGATCACGTCGCACAGCCCGCCGGCGGTGATCTCGCCGTCGGTGAGCAGTTCGAGGATGCGGCGCCGCACCGGGTCACCGAGTACGTCGAAGGCGTGCACGGACAGTTTGTATCACGCCAGACTTATTTAAGCGAGCCGTGATTCGGCGTGTCCGTGGCGCGCGCGGGACGGGCGGGTCCCCGGGCGACCGCAGTCGGCAAACCCGACCGGGGTCGTGTCGTACCCGTGGTCCATGATCCTTGTCGTCACACCGACGCCGGCATCCCTTCCGGCGTCCGGATGGTCATGGGCGGCGCCGGGAGCGGCGGACGGGAGGTCGGACAGTGGCTGACGCGGAACGCACCGCGTGGCGACGGCGCAGCACGGTGCGGGTGGTGCCCCCGGCGTGGCCCCGCAAGCTGGCCAAGGTGCCCTTCGTGGAGCTGGCCGACGGGCGGTTGCAGGGCGTGGTCTCCAGCGGGTCGGACGTCGACCGGGTCTACGTCTCGTCGATCGCCTCCGGCACCCACGCCTACCACTGCAGCACCAACAACAACCGTCCCTGCGGCGGGCTTCGCGGCACGCCGTGCAAGCACCTGCACGCCCTGGCCGACGAGGCACTGCTCCAGTACGGCGCCGACCGGGTCGCCCGCTACCTGCGGGTCGACGTCGGCGCGGGGGCGGACACCGCCCGGGAGCTGCTCGCCGCGCTGGACGGGCGGCACGAGCCGACCCCCGCCGCCGTCGTGTTCAGCCGCTTCCTGCGCCACCTGTCCTACCTGGAACTGCCCGGCAGCACGGTCCCCCTGCCCGAGCTGCACTGGTTCCCGGCCACCGGGGCGGCCCGCTGATGCTCGGCACGCAGCTCGCCGTCCTGCGCGACGGCATCCCGGCCGGCCTGACCGACGCCCTCGACCTGGTCGCCGGCCTCGACGACGCCCTGCTCCGCGGCCTCGCCCGGGTGGGTGAGGCCGACGCCGCCGCGCTGGCCGCCCTGGCCGGCGCGCTGACCACCACCCCGCTCGGCGACCGGCTCGCCGAGGCGGTGGCCAAGGTGACCGCCGGTTCGGTGGCCGAGGAACACCTCCTCGCCCTCGCCGGCGCCCGGTGCGCGCTGCTCGGCGCCGCCCACGACGCGCTGCTCGGGCAGCTCGACACCGCGCTGGGCCGGGCCCGCGCCGCCTGGGCGCCCGGCGCGGTCGAGCCCCCGGGCGCCGGTTCCCCGGCCCGCGCCGCCGCCCGCGCCTGGCTGCACGAGGTGGCCGTGACCGGGTGGGGCGGCCTGGACCACGAGCTGGTGGCCGCGGCGGGGGCGCCGGTCGAGGCCGCCCTGGCCGAGCCCGGCCTGCGCCGGCTGGCGGTGCTGCTCGACGGGCTCGCCGCCGAGCTGCGGGCCTGCCTGCCGGTCGCCACGATGGCGCAGCCGCCGCTGCGGCGCTGGGCCGACCTCTGGGCCCGGGGCGCGCTGCTCGCCCAGGACGGGGCGACGGCGTCCGTCCCGGCCGCCGTCGAGGAGGTCTCCGGGCGGCTGCTCGTGCTCGGCGTCGACGTGCACGAGCACGACACCGCCGTGCAGGCGCAGCTGCACGCGATCCTCGAACCGGCCGACGGCGGGCCGCCCCGGCTGGTCCGCTGCGCGGTCGGCGCGGTCAAGGTGGAGACGATCGTCGGGCCGGCGCTGTGGCGCCTGCTGGACGCCCACCCCGTGCTGCTGGCCGCGCTGGCCGAACGGCGCAGCGTGACCGTCACGGGTCTGCCGCTGCACGGCGCGGACCTGCTCTGGCAGGACGACCGGGTGCGCCCCGGCGAGCCGGCCGACCCGTTCGCCACCGCCCGGGTCCTGCTGCCGACCGCGGTCGCGGCGGCGTCGGCGCCCCTGGAGCGGCACCCCGTCGGGATCGCCGAGCCCGTGCTGGTGGAGGGCTACGCCGTGCGCGACGACGACGGCACGACGACCTTCGAACTGGACGGCGAGTCGATCGCCGTCGCGGTCGACCGGCTGCCCTCATGCGGCCCGCTCACCCCCGAGCTGGTGGCCGCCTCCTCCGCGTGCCTCGGCCTGGTGCGGTGGGACGACGGTCGCTGGCTGCTGCAACCCCTGGCGGTGTTGGCCACCGTCAAACGTCGGCCGGTCGAGGCGCACACCGGCGACTGGGCGGGCGGGGTCACCGACCCGAAGATCGCCAAGGCCGAGGCCAAGGCGGGCGACGCCGTGGCGGTGCTGCGCGAGCGCGCGGGACGGTTGCTGCGCCGATGACCGACTCCCCGAACCCCGCGGACCTCGCCGACGCCAACCGGCGCCAGGTGCTCTACTGGCGGCTGCTGGCCCGGCTCTTCGACCCCGAGGAGCAGCCCGCCCTGGAGTCGGCCAGCATGGCCGTCGTCGACGACCTCGGCCTGCCGGCCGCCCTGCTGGACCCGGCGGTGTCGGTGGACACCGTCGTCCAGCGCTTCCCGGCCGTCGCCGACGAGCTGCGCGGCCTGCTCCGACCGACGCCCGACGCCCCCGACGCCCCCGACGCTCCCGACGCTCCCGACGCCGCGGCGCCCGACGCGCCCGACGCTCCCGCCGCCGCGGCGCCCGACGCCCCCGCCGAGCCCGGTGGCGAGCCCGCCGAGCCCGCGACCGAGCCCGGTGGAGACGGGGCGGCGTCCGCGCCGGGTGCCGCCGAGGTACGCCGCGCCGCGCTGGTGTCGAAGCTGCTGCTCAACGTCTTCGCCACCGGCCACGGGGCGGTCGACGCCGGCCAACTGGCCCGGTGGCAGTCCGACGCCGGCTGGTTCGAGCAGGCGCTCGGGATGGAACCCGGCGGGCTGCGCCGGCAGGGCAACGGCGACGGCCTGGGCAAGGTGCTGGCCGGCATCGAGGGCGACCTGGTCCGCCGCATGCACCTGCGGGAGGTGCTGGCCGACCCGGTGCTGGCCAGCCGGCTGACGCCCAGCATGTCGCTGATCGAGCAGCTGCTGCGCGACAAGTCCAACCTCTCCGGGGTGGCCCTGGCCAACGCCAAGGCGCTCATCCGGCGGTTCGTCGACGAGGTCGCCGAGGTGCTGCGTACCCAGGTCGCGCAGACCAGCGTCGGCGTCGTCGACCGGTCCGTGCCGCCGAAGCGGGTGTACCGCAACCTCGACCTCGACCGCACCATCTGGCAGAACCTGACGAACTGGAGCCCGGAGGACGAGCGCCTCTACGTCGACCGGCTCTACTACCGGCAGACCGCCCGCCGGGTCACGCCGGCCCGGCTGATCGTGGTGGTGGACCAGTCGGGCTCGATGGTCGACTCGATGGTCAACTGCACCATCCTCGCATCGATCTTCGCCGGCCTGCCCAAGGTGGACGTGCACCTGATCGCGTACGACACGCGGGCGCTGGACCTCACGCCGTGGGTGCACGACCCGTTCGAGGTGCTGCTGCGCACCAAGCTGGGCGGCGGCAACGACGGCCCGGTCGCGATGGCGCTGGCCCGCCCCAAGATCGTCGAGCCGAGGAACACGGTCATGGTGTGGATCTCGGACTTCTACGAGTTCGACCGCTCCCAGCCGTTGTTCGACGGCATCGAGGCGGTTCACCGCTCCGGGGTGCGGTTCATCCCGGTCGGCTCGGTCAACAGCTCGGGCCAGCAGAGCGTCAACCCCTGGTTCCGGCAACGCTTCAAGGACCTGGGCACCCCGGTCATCTCCGGCCACATCCGCAAACTCGTCTTCGAGCTCAAGAGCTTCCTCACCTAGGAGAACACCCTCATGTCCGAGATGCTCCGCGCCCCCGCCGAGGTCAAGTACGCCGAGGAACTCGACTTCCTGGAGTCGGTCGACACCGACCCGAAGCCGTTCTCGTGGCGGCTGAGCCCGCGGATGGTCCGACTGTTCATCCTCGGCTCGGAACGGGCCGACGGGCTCGACCGGGAGATCCCGCAGAAGTGGTTCGGCGACCGTACGTTCGTCGAACGCAGCATCGTGACCCTGGCGTCGGACCGGGGCCTGCTGCTGATCGGCGACCCGGGCACCGGCAAGAGCTGGCTGGCCGAGCTGCTGGCCGCCGCCGTCTGCCGCAACTCGACCCTGGTGGTCCAGGGCACCGCCGGCACCACCGAGGACCACATCAAGTACTCGTGGAACGTCTCCATGGTCATCGCCCGGGGTCAGTCCCGCGAGTCCATGATTCCCTCGCCGATCATGACGGCGATGGAGCAGGGCACCGTCGGCCGGTTCGAGGAGCTGACCCGCTCCACCAGCGACGTGCAGGACGCGCTGATCTCGATCCTGTCGGAGAAGTACGTCTCGATCCCGGAGCTGGACCACGACAACATCGTCTTCGCCAAGCCCGGCTTCTCGATCATCGCCACCGCGAACAGCCGGGACCGGGGCGTGAACGATCTCTCCTCCGCGCTCAAGCGGCGGTTCAACTTCGTCCGGATCCCCGTGGTGACGAACAAGCGCAGCGAGGCCGAGATCGTCCGCTTCCGCACCGAGGAGCTGCTGCGCCGCCACCAGATCGAGCTGGACGTGCCGCCCACCCTGCTGGACATCCTGTTGCAGAGCTTCGCCGACCTGCGCGCCGCCGCCACCTCGGCGACCAGCGACGACGAGAAGCTGGAGTCGGCGCTGTCCACCGCCGAGCAGATCGGTGTCCTGGAGGACGCGATCCTGCACAGCCAGTTCTTCGGCGACCGCACCCTGCGCGCCGCGACGCTGGCCGGGTCGCTGGTGGGCTCGCTGGCCCGGCGCAGCCCGGAGGACCTGGCGATCCTCAACAAGTACCTGCACGGGGTGGTCGAGCCCCGGGCCAAGCAGGACGGCGGCGGTTGGGAGGGCTTCCTCGACGGTGGCCGCCAGGCGATCGCCGCCCTGTCGTGACCGCCCCCACCACGGCCGGGCCGTTCGGCGCGCTGCGCGAGCAGCTCACGGCCGCCGCCGGCACCTTCGCCGGCAGCTCGGACGCCGTCGCCGAGATCCTCGCCGGCATGGTCGACGACGTCGACCGCGCCCTCGGCGAGGAACTGGAGATCTTCCCGGTCTGCCACCACTCCCCGGCGTCCGCGCTGGCCATGGTGCGCAGGCTGCGCGCGAAGCAGCCGAAGGTGATCTACCTGGAGCTCTGCGAGGACCTCCAGCCGCTGCTGGGCGAGCTGCGCAACTGCCGCCTGCCGGTGGCCGTGCAGGCCTTCGCCTCGGAGCTGGACGGCTTCCCGGCCGACTGGGGGCCGCTGAGCGTGGTCGCGCCGATCACCGAGGCCAGCGCCGAATACCAGGCCGTCGCGTACGCGCTGGAGACGCCGGGCGTCGAGCTGGTGCTGGTGGACCGCTCCACCGACCACGTCTTCCAGTGGTCGCCGTGCCGTGCCGCCGACGACACCGACGAGGCCCCGGCCGGCGGGGACGTCGAGGCCGCCGCGCCGACGGGGGAGGAGGCCGCCCTGCACGGCGACGCGGTCGGCGTCGAGATCGGCGACCTGCGGCCCCGCTTCGCGGAGCTGGAGGCGTACCTGCTGCACCACGGCAAGGTCCGGCACTGGTCGGAGTGGTGGGACCAGTACGTCGAGCAGCCCCTGGCCGACGCCGACCACGACACCTACCGGCAGGTGATGGTGCTGATCGGCAGCCTGTTCCGGCGGCTGCGCCCGGCCGGTTCGGACCGGCAGGACCGCGACGAGGACCGGGAGCGCTACATGTGGACCCGGATGCGGCAGCACCTCGCCGCCTCCGGGGCCGATCCCGCCGACTGCCTCTACGTCTGCGGCGCGTTCCACGCCGCCAGCCGGGTGGAGCAGTTCGGGCTGCGGGCCGACGTCCCGTTCGAGATCACCCCGCGCACCGGCACCCGGTGGCACTACGGGCTGATCCCGTCCAGCCACTCCGCCATCGAGGCGCAGTTCGGCCTCGCACCCGGCTCGGTGTCGATCGCCGCCGCCACCTGGACCAAGGCGGTCGCCCGCACCGGGCTCAGCCCGTTCCGGCTGGAGGGCCAGCGCGGCGGCCGGACCCGCGCCGGTGGCCGCCGCCGCGCCGCCCCGGCCCCCGCGCCGGCCGCCCCGGTCGCCGACCGGCTCTCCGGATACCTGGCGCAGCCGCCGACGACGCAGGGCCTGGACGAGGCGGAGCTGCGCGGCTGGTGCGTCGACATCGTCCGGCTGGCCCGGCGCAACGGCTACCTGGCCAGCACCGCCGACGCGATCGCCGTCTTCGAGACCTCGATCCTCCTCGCCGGCCTGCGCAACCGCGCCCGCCCCACGCCGTACGACTTCGCCGACGCGGCGGTCACCTGCATCGAGAAGGACGTCGTCCCCGGCCGTCGGGACGTCCGCCGGCTCTGCGAGATCCTGTTCGGCGGCGACCGGGTCGGCCAGGTGGGCTACGAGGCCCTTCCGCCGCTCGCCCGCGACGTCCACGACCGGCTCGCCCCGCTCGGCCTGGACCTGGAGAAACGCACGATCCAGCGGGCCCTGGTGGACCTGCGGGCCAACCCCGAGCTGGTGCCCTGCTCGGACCTGCTGTGGCGGCTGCGGCACCTGCTGCCCCGCGACGCGGTCCGGCCCATCATGGGCGAGCGCCGGTTGGGGCACCGCTCGATTCAGGAGAGCTGGGACCTGGCCCTCGGCCGCAGCCAGCGGGCGCTGATCGAGCTGGGCTACGAGGGGGTGACCGTCGAGCAGGTGCTGGAGCAGCGCCTGCGCCGCGCCGTGCGGGGCCCGGAGGCGACGGCCTCGGTCGCGCTGGAGGCCGTCGAGGACGCCATCCGGCTGCTCGACAGCCCGCGCCTGGTCGACGAGCTCGGCGCCCGGGCGGTGGAGCTGCTCGCCGCCGAACGCACCGTCGACGACGCCCCCGAGGTGCTGCGCCGGATCCGGCGGCTGCTGGCCCACCATCGCGCCACCGGGCCGCTGCCGGCCTGGTGCGAGGCGTTCGTGACCACCGGGTACGCGCACTACTGCACCCTGCTGCCCACCGCGTTCCTCGACGAGGAGAGCGGGGTGCGGCAGGTCGGCGCCATGCTGGGCTTCCTGTTCGGCATGGAGAGCCTGGCGCTCTCCCTGGGCTGCGACCGGTCCCAGCTCGAACTCGCCGTCGCGCAGTCCCACCCGGAGGCGCCGGCCAAGGTGGCGCTGCTCTGGGCCGCCCGACACCAGTTGGGCCTGCTGCCCCTGGCCGAGTTGCGCGAGCGGTGCGCCGCGCTGCTCGCCAACCCGCTGGTGGTGCCCGCCTTCCCGCAGTACCTCAGCGGCTTCGTGCAGGCCCTGGAGCCGGTGCCGGGGCTCGCCCCGTTCGTCGTGGAGGTGATGTCGTCCGCGTTCGCCCGGCTGCCCGACCCGGTCCTGCTGCCCTGGCTGCCCGCGCTGATCACCACCCTGCGCGAGCACGGTGCGGAGCTGGTGCCGCTGCTGGTGCGGGAGGCGGGGCGTACGTTCCCCGGCTCGCTGGCCGCGCTGGACGCCTGGGTGCCGCCGTGGTCGGCCTCGGCGTCGCCGCCGACCCCCGTGGCCCCCGCCGTCGGGTCCGGTCCGGTGGCCGCCCTGCTGGCGGCCAACCCGCAGAGCGTGGACGCCGTCGCGGCGCTGCTCGGCTGCGACGGCGGCTGGCGCGAGGTGGACGCAAGCACCACCGTTCCCGCCGGGCTGTCCGCGCTGCTGGCCGCGCATCCGGAGAGCGTCGACGCCGTGGCCGGCCTGCTGGCGGTGGCCCCGCGCTGACCGACGGATCTCCGGCGGGTTGTCGATCCGGGCCCGCTCCGTTCGTGTGGAGGATGAGAGGCCGGCGGCGCCGCCGGCTGCCGACGCGAGGAGGGGCCATGAAGCAGTACCTGCTCAGCATCCACCAGCCCGACGGTGACGGGCTGCCGGACCCGGAGTTCCTGGCCGGGGTGATGCGCGAGCTGGGCGCCATCCGGGAGGAGCTGGAGGCGTCCGGCTGCTGGGTGTTCGGCCAGGGGCTGCACGCGCCCCACACGGCGACCGTGCTGCGGCCGTCCGGCGGCGAGGTGCTGGTCACCGACGGGCCGTTCGTCGAGGGCAAGGAACACCTCGGCGGCATCACCATCCTCCGGGCGCCCGACCTCGACGCCGCGCTGGCGTGGGGCCGCCGGTACGCGCTGGCCACCACCCTGCCGATCGAGGTGCGCCCCTTCCAGGGCGAGGACTGACCGTGCCCGACGTGGAGGCGGTGTTCCGCGCGGAGTACGGCCGCGCGGTCGCCGTCCTGGTCCGCCTCCTCGGCGACATCGACCTCGCCGAGGAGGCGGTGCAGGAGGCGTTCACGGTGGCGGTGGCGCGGTGGCCCGAGACCGGTCCGCCGCCCAGCCCGGCCGGCTGGATCATCACCACCGCCCGGAACCGGGCCGTCGACCGGCTGCGGCGGGAGGCCTCCCGCGCCGACCGGCACGCCCAGGCCGCCCTGCTGCACGTCCGCGACGTACCGGCCGAGGAGGGACCCGTGCGCGACGACCGGCTCCGCCTGATCTTCACCTGCTGTCATCCGGCGCTCGGCCCCGCGGCCCGGGTCGCGCTGACCCTGCGGCTGCTGGGCGGGCTGGGCACCGCCGAGATCGCCCGGGCGTTCCTGGTGCCGGAGGCGACCATGGCCCAGCGCGTCGTCCGGGCCAAGGCCAAGATCCGCGACGCCGGGATCCCGTACCGGGTGCCCGGCGACGCCGACCTGCCGGAACGACTCCCCGCCGTGCTGGCCGTGCTCTACCTGATCTTCACCGAGGGGCACACCGCCAGCTCCGGCGACCGGCTGGTCCGCGACGACCTGTGCGCCGAGGCGATCCGGCTGGGCCGGCTGCTGGTGCGGCTGATGCCGGACGAGCCGGAGGCGCTGGGGCTGCTGGCGCTGATGCTGCTCACCGAGGCGCGCCGCCCCGCCCGCACCACGGCCGACGGCGCGCTGGTGCCGCTGCCCGAGCAGGACCGCCGCCGGTGGGACGCCGGGCTCGTCGGCGAGGGGCAGGCCCTGGTCCGCCGCTGCCTGCGCCGCGACCTGCCGGGGCCGTACCAGATCCAGGCCGCGATCGCCGCCGTGCACAGCGACGCGCCCGACGCCGCCGGCACCGACTGGGCGCAGATCCTCCAGCTGTACGACCAGCTCACCGCGTACGCCCCGGGGCCGGTGGTGGCGCTGAACCGGGCCGTCGCGCTCGCCGAGGTGGCCGGGCCGGCAGCGGGGCTGGCCGCCGTCGAGGGGCTCGACCTGGCCGGGTACCACGTGTTCCACGCCGTCCGGGCGGACCTGCTGCGGCGGCTCGGCCGGGCGGGGGAGGCGGCGCAGGCGTACCGGACCGCCGCCGAGCGGACGGACAACGCGGCCGAACGCGCCTTCCTGGACCGCCGGGCGGCCTCGGTGCTGACGGGCGGGTGACGCCCTCGTCCCGCGCGTTTGCCCGCGCGGCGGGCCGGGAACCCGGGTCGTCCGGCAGCGCGGCGCCCGGCGCGCCGCCCGACGAACGGACGCGAGCGCCCATGACGTACCGTCCGGCACCTGCCACCGCTTCCGACCGGAGCACGCTGACGCTCGGGGTCGAGGAGGAGTACCTCCTGCTCGACCCGCGGACCGGGGAGAGCCTGCCGGTCGCCGACCGGGTGCTCACCGCCCTGTCCGGCAGCGCGCGGGACCAGAGCCGGCAGGAGTTCCGGCACAGCATGGTGGAGATGGTCACGCCGGTCACCGCCGACCTGGCCGAGCTGCGCGCGCACCTGGTGGCGCTGCGCCGCTCCGCCGGCGACGCGGCCGAGGCCGCCGGGGCCCGGCTCGTCGCGGTCGGCGCCACGCCCGTGCACGAGCCGCACCGGACGGTGCCGGACAAACCGCGCTACCACGCCATGTCCCGGCGGTTCGGGCCGGTGGCGCACGACCCGGCCGTCTGCGGCTGTCACGTGCACGTCGGGATGCCCGACCGCGAGCTGGCCATCCAGGTCTGCAACCACCTGCGCCCGTGGCTGCCGGTGGTGCAGGCGGTCACCGCCAACTCGCCGCTGCACGACGGACGCGACACCGGCCACGCCAGCTGGCGCTCCATGCAGCTGGAACGCTGGCCCAGCATCGGGCCGACCCCGCACTTCGAGTCGGTCGCCGACTACGACGCGACGGTGACGGAGCTGATCAACGCCGGGATCATGCTCGACGCCGCGATGGTCTACTGGTACGCGCGCCCGTCGGCCGCGTACCCCACCGTGGAGGTGCGGGTGGGCGACGTCTGCCCGGCCGTGGACGACGCCGTGCTGGTCGCCGGGCTGGTCCGCGCGCTCGTCGCGACGCTGGCCGACGACGTCCGCGCCGGGCTTCCCGCCCGACGGATCCGGGACTGCCTGGTCTCGGCCGCGCACTGGCGGGCCGCGCACGACGGGCTGGAGGGCGATCTCATCGACCTGCGCGCCGGCGTCGCCCGTCCCGCCTGGGACCTGGTCGGCGAGCTCGTCGACTCGGTCGCGCCGGCCCTGGCCCGGCACGGCGACCTGGACTACGTACGCGACCAGCTGGTCCGGCTGCGCCGCGACGGCAACGGCGCCACCCGGCAGCGCCGCGTCATGGCCCGCACCGGCGACGACGTGCGCGCCGTCCTGGAGCACCTGGCCGCCGAGACCCGCGCCGCCTGACCCGCGCCGTCTCACTCGTGCCGCCTGACCCGCGCCGGGCAGGACGCCCGGCTGCGCCCCGCCGCGCCCGGTCAGCGGATGTCGTGGGACTGGAGCCAGAGTTCCAGCAGGCCGAGCTGCCACAGCTTGTTGCTGCCGGCGGCGGCCTGCGCCCGGTCCGGCTCGGCGAGCAGCTCGTCGACGTACTCGCGGCGGAACAGGCCGCGCTCGCGGGCGGCGGGCGCGGCGAGGGCCTCGGTGACGAGCTGCCGTACCGGCCCGTCGACGTTGCGCAGCGCCGGCACCGGGAAGTAGCCCTTCGGCCGGTCGATCACCTCGGCGGGCAGCACCTGGCGGGCCACCTCCTTGAGTACGCCCTTGCCGCCGTCGGCCACCTTGTGCTCGGGCGGGCAGGCCGCCGCCAGGGCGACCAGGTCCTGGTCCAGGAACGGGGTGCGCACCTCCAGCCCCCACGCCATGCTCATGCTGTCCACCCGCTTGACCGGGTCGTCGGGGAGCATCAGGTGGGTGTCCAGGCGCAGCACCGCGTCCAGCGCCGTCTCCGCGCCCGGGGCGGCCAGGTCCGCCGCGAGCAGTTCGCGGCTGGCGTCGCGGTCGCAGGCGTACGCCGGGTCGAGCACCCGGCTCAGTTCGGTGTGGTCCCGGTCGAAGAACGCGTCGGCGAAGGCCGCGGCCGCGGCGTCGCGGGGCGCCCGCGCGAGGGGCTGGTGGTAGCCGTAGCCGGCGAAGACCTCGTCGGCGCCCTGGCCGGACTGGGCCACCTTGACGTGCCGGGCGACCTGCTCCGAGAGCAGGTGGAAGGCGACCACGTCGTGGCTGCCCATCGGCTCGGTCATCGCGTGGACGGTGCGGCGTACCGCCGGGACCAGGTCGTCGTCGGCGAGCCGGATGCGGTGGTGGTCGGTGCCGAAGGCGCGGGCGACCAGGTCGGAGTAGTGGAACTCGTCGCCGGTCTCGCCGCCCCGGCTCTCGAAGCCGATGCTGAACGTCTGGAGGTGCTGCTGTCCCGCCTCGGCCAGCAGCGCCACGATCATGCTGGAGTCCAGGCCGCCGGAGAGCAGCACGCCGACGGGCACGTCGGCGACGAGCCGCCGGCGTACGGCTTCGCGCAGCGCCTCCCCGACGGCGGCCCGCCAGTCCCCGGCGTCCATGCCGGCGTGGACGGGGTCCCGGGCGTAGTCGGGCCGCCAGTACACGTGCTGGCGGCTGCGTCCGTCGGCCTCGACGACGCGCACGGTGGCCGGGGGGAGCTTGCGGATGCCGCGCAGGACGGTGCGGGGCGCCGGCACGATGGAGTGCCAGGACAGGTAGTGGTGCAGCGCCACCGGGTCGATCGTGGTGTCCACGTCGCCGGCGCGCAGCAGCGCCGGCAGCGTGGAGGCGAACCGCAGCCGGCCGGGTGACTCGGCGAGGTAGAGCGGCTTGATGCCGAGCCGGTCGCGGGCCAGCACGAGCCGGCGTCGCCGGCGGTCCACCAGCACGACGGCGAACATGCCGACCAGGTGGTCGACGAAGTGCTCGCCCCACTGCGCGTACGCGACCAGGACGACCTCGGTGTCGCTGGTGGAGTGGAACGTGTGCCCGGCGTCCCGCAGCTCCTGGCGCAGCTGCGGGTAGTTGTAGACGCAGCCGTTGAAGACCAGCGCCAGCCCCAGGTCGTCGCGGACCATCGGCTGGGAGCCGGCCTCGGTGAGATCGATGACGGTGAGCCGGCGGTGCCCGAGGGTCACCCAGCCGTCGTTGAAGAGGCCCTCGCCGTCGGGGCCCCGGGACCGCATCGCCTCGGTCATCCGGATCACCGCGTCGGCGTCCGGCGTCGATCCGTCGAACCTCGCCTCGCCGCTGATGCCGCACATCGTCAGCGGTCACCGGGCTTGCCGGGCATCCGACCCACCGTGGTCTCTCCTGTCGGGCGTCGCAGGTGTGCCGGGCCGCCCGCTCGCGGAGGCCCGGTCCCGTCGGCAGGACGGGTGGCTGGGCTACCCGCCGCGGGGAGCGGCAAACCCCGGCGGTGCCCGGTCACGGGCGTCGGTGGGCGCCGGGCGGTGGGCGGCCGGTCAGTCGCGCAGCGTACGCAGGATGCGGGCGAGCTGGTCCCGGTCGGCGGGCGCCAGGCGGCCGAACAGCTCCTCGGCGGCGGCCCGGCGGGCGGCGTGGATGGCGGCGCCGGCGCGCGTGCCCTCCTCGGTCGGCGTGACCAGGGTGGCGCGCCGGTCCGCCGGATCGGGCCGGCGCCGCACGAGCCCGCGCGCCTCGAGGTCGTCCACGACCTCGGTGGCGGAGCGCGGGGCGATGCGCAGGTGCTCGGCGAGGGCGCTGAGCCGCATCGCGCCGTGCCGGAGCAGCACGCCGAGTGCCCGGGACTGGCCGGGCGTCACGTCCCAGGGCGCGAGCGCCTCGCCGGTGCGGTGGCGCAGCCGCCGGGTCACCGCCCGGAACGCCTCGGCCAGGCCGTCCTCGCTGCTGTCGGTGTCTGCCGTCACGCGGAATACGGTAGCAGCGAAAGCTGTTGCTCCCTCATGTTGAGGTAACCTCAGCATATCCGACGTGAGGAAGTATCCCTTGGAACCCGTCCCCTCCGGCCGCGACCGCGGCCCCCGCAAGGTCAGCGCCGCCGAGAAGGCGCAGGCCCGCCAGGTGTCCCTGCGACGCATCGGCGCCCTGTTCGCCCGGCACCGGGCGGCGCTCGGCACCGTCACCGCGATCATCGTGGTCTCCTCGGTGCTCGCCATGGCCTCGCCCTTCCTGCTGCGCGCCGTGATCGACCGGGCCCTGCCGGAGCGCGACCTGGCCCTGCTCGTCGCGCTGGTCGCCGGCATGGTCGCCGTCGCCGCCGTGACCTCGGTGCTCGGCGTGGCGCAGACCTGGATCTCCACCCGGGTCGGCCAGCAGGTCATGCACCGGCTGCGCACCGACGTCTTCACCCACCTGCAACGGCAGTCGCTGTCGTTCTTCACCCGCACCCGCACCGGCGAGGTGCAGTCCCGCATCACCAACGACATCGGCGGCATGCAGAGCGTGGTCACCTCGACCGCCACCTCGATCGCGGCCAACCTGACCACCGTGGTCGCCACGGCGGCCGCGATGGTCGCGCTCTCCTGGCGGCTCTCCCTGGTCTCCCTCGTCGTGCTGCCGCCGGCCGTCTGGCTGACCCGCCGGGTCGCCCAGCTGCGCCGCGAGATCACCGCCGAGCGCCAGCGCGAACTCGCCGACCTGAACGTCACCGTCGAGGAGGGGCTGTCGGTCAGCGGCGTGCACCTGGCCAAGACCCTCGGCACCGGCCCCGCCCTGGCCGCGCGCTTCGCCGCCTCGTCGGACCGCCTGGTCGACCTGGAACTGCGCTCCGAACTCGCCGGCCGCTGGCGGATGGCCACCATGAGCGTCGTCTTCGCCGCCATCCCGGCGGTCATCTACCTCAGCGCCGGCCTGCCCGGCGCCGCCGGCACGCTCAGCATCGGCACCCTGGTCGCCTTCACCGCGTTGCAGGGCGGGCTGTTCCGCCCGTTGATGGGCCTGCTCAACGTGGGCGTCTCGGTGACCGCCTCGCTGGCGCTGTTCGCCCGGATCTTCGAGTACCTGGACCTGCCGATCGAGGTGGACGACCCCGCCGAGCCGGTCGACGTCGACCCGCGCCGGATCCGGGGCGAGCTGCGCCTGACCGACGTCACCTTCCGCTACCCCGGCAGCGACACCTCCGCCGTCGCCGGGATCACCCTCGACGTGCCGGCCGGCACCGTCCTGGCCCTGGTCGGCGAGACCGGCTCCGGCAAGAGCACCCTGGCCGCGCTGGTCAGCCGGCTGCACGACCCGACGAGCGGCCGGATCACCGTCGACGGCGTCGACCTGCGCGACCTGCGCCTGGCCGACCTCGCCGCGATCGTCGGCGTGGTCAGCCAGGAGACGTACCTGCTGCACACCACCGTGCGGGAGAACCTGCGCTACGCCCGCCCGGACGCCACCGACGCCGAGATCTTGGCCGCCGCCCGGGCCGCCCAGATCCACGACCTGATCGCCGGGCTGCCCGACGGGTACGACACCGTCGTCGGCTCGCGGGGCCACCGCTTCTCCGGCGGCGAGAAGCAGCGCCTCGCGATCGCCCGTACGCTGCTGCGCAACCCGCGCATCCTCATCCTCGACGAGGCCACGAGCGCGCTGGACACCGAGACCGAGCGCGCCGTGCAGCGGGCGTTCGACGAGGTGGCCCGGGGGCGCACCACCATCACCATCGCGCACCGGCTCTCCACGGTGCGTGACGCGGACCGGATCGCCGTGCTCGACCACGGCCGGATCGTCGAGTCCGGCAGCCACGACAGCCTGGTGGAGCGCGCCGGCCGCTACGCCACCCTCGCCGCCTGACGGGCCGGCATCCGTTCTCAAAACCGTCGCAATACCCGTCTCACTATTCCGCGGCGGCCGGGTCGAGGTGGCGGTAGACGGTGGCCCGCGAGACCCCGAGCGCGGCGGCGATCTCGTCCGCCGAGTGCCCACCCCCGGCGTGCATCCGCCGGGCCGCCTCGACCTGCTCCGGGCTCATCGCCCGTGGCCGCCCCGGCCGGCGCCGGCCCCTCGCCACGCCACCGCCGCCGACTGCCGAGGTGCCAGCGCCACCGTCGGCCGCCGTGCCCGTGCCGACTCCGGCCGCCGGCGTGCCCGTGTCGCCCGGCGTGCCCGTGTCGTCGGCGGGGCCGGCGGCGACATGGTCGCCGAGCAGCCGGCGCACGCCGTCGAGCATGTCCGCCCGCAGCACCGCGTCGGGTACGTCGGTGAAGAAGACGACCGGGTCGCTGCAAGCGGCGACCGCCTGCACCGCCCGGACCCGCTCCCGGCGCCCGGCGTCAGGCCCGGCGATCAGGTCGTTGGCCCGCATCGCGATCCGCATCAGGCGGTGGTAGGTGTCGCCCCGGCCGACGAGCGCGATGTCGTGGAAGAGCATGCCGAGCGGGCGGCGGTGGCCCAGGATGGTGTCCACCCAGCCCTCCAGCACCGTCCAGCGGGCCCGCTCGGCCGGCCCTGCCTCGGCCGCGTCGAGCAGCGCCTCCAGGTCGGCGACCAGCGGCTCGACCAGGGCCGCGAGCAGGTGCTCCTTGGCGGGGAAGTGGTAGAGGATGGCGGCCTTGGTCAGCCGCAGCCGTTCGGCGATCTGGCGCAGCGAGGTGCGCTGGTAGCCGTGCTCGGCGAACAGGTCGAGCGCGGCGCGCAGGATCCGGGTACGCGTGTCGTCGGGCGCCTCGACGGTCATGGCGGCAAGCCTAGCCACGCCTGACCGGTGGGAGGCGACACTGTTGATTCGACTGACCATCGGTCAGTACAGTGGGGTCGTCGGCACCGCCAGCGGCAGGAGGGGTCATGCCCGTCATCTCCATCGACGACCTGGTCAAGACGTTCGGCAGCGTCCGCGCCCTCGACGGGCTCGATCTGAAGGTCGGGGCGGGGGAGGTGCACGGCTTCCTCGGCCCCAACGGCTCCGGCAAGTCCACCACCATCCGCGTCCTGCTCGGCCTGCTGCGCCGCGACGCGGGCGAGGTGCGGGTCTTCGACGCCGACCCGTGGCGCGACGCGGTGGCCCTGCACCGCCGCCTAGCGTACGTGCCCGGCGACGTGAACCTGTGGCCGAACCTCTCCGGCGGCGAGGCGATCGACCTGTTCGGCCAGCTGCGCGGCGGCCTCGACCGGCGCCGCCGCGACGACCTGCTGGAGCGCTTCGACCTCGACCCGACGCGCAGGTGCCGCACCTATTCGAAGGGCAACCGGCAGAAGGTCGCCATCGTCGCGGCCTTCGCCTCGGACGTCGAGCTCTACGTGCTCGACGAGCCGACCTCCGGGCTCGACCCGCTCATGGAGGCCGTGTTCCAGGACGAGGTCCGCCAGCTCACGCGCGACGGCGCCACCGTCCTGCTCTCCAGCCACGTGCTGGCCGAGGTCGAGGCGCTCTGCGACCGGGTCAGCATCATCCGCGAGGGCCGCACCGTCGAGTCCGGCACCCTCACCGAGCTGCGCCACCTCACCCGTACGGCCGTGACGGTCGAGACGGCGCGGCCGGCGACCGGCCTGGCCGCCCTGCCCGGCGTCCACGACGTACGCGAGGTCGACGGGCGCACCCATCTGGAGGTCGAGCCCGCCCACCTCGACGAGCTGCTCGGGCACCTCGTGCGCTTCGGCGTCCGCGCGCTGACCAGCGCCCCGCCCACCCTGGAGGAGCTGTTCCTGCGCCACTACGGCGACGAGCGCGCCGCCGTTGCCGGGCCGTCCGCGCCGGTGGCGGGTCCCACCGACGGCCGCAGCCCGGGCGCCGAGCGGCCGGCGGGTGCCCGGTGAGCGCGTTCACCGGCACCGGGCGGCTCGCCCGCCTCGTGCTGCGCCGCGACCGGGTCCGGCTGGCGATCTGGGTGCTCGGCACGCCCCTGCTGGGCTACGCCCTCGCCGGCAGCGTCAAGGAGTTCTACCCGGACGAGGCGTCCCGGGCCGGCTACGCCAGCACGTCGGCGTCCAGCCTGGTCGCCCGCGCGTTCAACGGGCCGATCGCCGGCACCGACCTCGGCGCGGTGGTGGTCGCCGAGACGTACGTGACGCTGGCCCTGCTCGCCGCGCTGCTGAGTACCTTCGCGGTGGTCCGGCACACCCGCCAGAACGAGGAGACCGGCCGGGCGGAGCTGCTCGGCGCCTCCGTCGTCGGCCGGTACGCGCTGCTCACCGCCGCCCTGCTGGTGGTCGTCGCGGCGAACGTGGCCGCCACCGCCCTGCTCGCCGCAGCCCTGGCCGGCGCCGGACTGCCGCTCGCCGGGTCGGTCGCCGCAGCCGCCGCGGTCGGTGGCGTCGGGGTGGCGTTCACCGGCGTCACCGCCGTCGCCGCCCAGCTGTCGGTCACCTCCCGGGGCGCCAACGCGCTCGCCGCCGCCGCCGTCGGCATCGCCTTCCTGCTCCGCGCGGCCGGAGACGTGCTGGGCGAGCAGACCGAGGGCGGGCTGCGGGTGGTCAGCGCCTGGCCGTCCTGGCTCTCGCCGCTCGGCTGGGGCAACCAGGTGCGCGCCTTCGGCGGCGGCGAACGCTGGTGGGTGCTGGCGCTGCCCGTCGCGCTGCTGGTCGCCGGGGTGGCGGCGGCCTACGCGCTGGCCGAGCGGCGGGACATCGGCGCCGGGCTCGTCGCGCCCCGACGCGGACCGGCCACGGCCGCGCCCGGGCTGCTCAGCCCCGCCGGACTGGCCTGGCGGTTGCAGCGCGGCACGCTGCTCGGCTGGGCGGTCGGGGTGGCGGTGCTCGGGTTCTCGATGGGCATCGCCAATGACGAGTTCAACGCCATGATCGAGGAGAACCCGGCCGCCGCCGAGGCGATCAGCGCCATGGGCGGCGGCGCGCGGCTGATCGACGCGTACCTGGCGGCGATGCTGGGGCTGTTCGCGCTGACCATCGGGGCGTACGTCGTGCAGGCGCTGCTGCGCACGCGCGGCGACGAGACCGACGGGCCGCTGGAGGCGGTGCTGGCCACGGCGGTCGGCCGCACCCGCTGGCTGACCACGCAGGTGGTCGCGGCGACGCTCGGCGCGCTCGCCCTGGTGCTGCTGGGCGGGCTCACCACCGGCCTCGGCTACGGCCTCGTCGCCGGCGACCCCCTCGGCCGGGCCGTCGAGCTGGGCGGGGCGGCGCTGGTGCGGCTGCCGGCCCTGCTGGTGGTCGCCGGGGTGGTGACGGCGCTGTTCGGTCTGCTGCCCCGCTGGTCGGTGGCGCTGTCCTGGGCGGCGCTGATCGCGTTCCTGCTGCTCGGGCAGCTGGGCGCGGTGCTCGACCTGCCGCAGGCGGCGCTGAACCTGTCGCCGTACACCCACGTGCCGTCGGCCCCGGCGGTCGACCCGGCGGCGCTGCCGCTGGTCGTGCTGACCGGGGTGGGCGCCGCGCTGCTGGTGGCCGGGACGGCCGGCTTCCGCCGCCGCGACGTTCCGAGCTGACGGACCCCTGCCGACGCGGTGTCACGGTGCGGCGAGGGGTTCCCGGGACCCGGCGTCGAGGAGGGCGCCCACCCGCGTGATCGCGTCGCGGATCATCGTGCCGTACCCGTCGTCCGGCAACTCGGCGGCGAGGGGCGCCGCGACCGCCAGGTGCTCCCGGGCACGGGCGAGGTCGCCGGCGCGGCGGTACCCGTCGGCGAGGTTGAGGTGCAGGGACGGCAGGAGGGCGCGTACCCGCAACGACCCGTGGTGCCGCTGGACGCGCTCGTCGCTGAGGTCGGCGACGGCGGCCAGCGCGCGGCGGTCCCACGCCACCTCGTCCGCGACCGACTCCTGAAGGTCGGCCAGGTGGTGCGCGACGGTGCAGCGGTGCAGGGCGTCCCCGGTGCCGCCGACCCGGTCCCAGAGCCGGGTGAGGGCCTCGCGTGCGGCGGCCCGGTCGCCGGCGCCACCCAGCTCCAGCGCGCGGCCGATGTGCGCCATGACGTCGTCGGCGTCGTTCGTGTCCACTGTGCTCCCCACGGTCGGGACCCGGCGGCCGGCCGCCGGGTCTTCGCGGCACATGCTCGGGGCTCGACCGACTCGAGGGTCAAGCCCTGCACCTGGAGTTCCCGTGGCCGACGGCGGGCCGGTGGAGGAGGCTCAGCCGTCGCGGTTCACGCACGAGCGGGAGGCGCTGGCGTGGGTGCGGGCGCCGTGGCGCAGCGAGCGATGGCGGCGCTTCGCTGTCGCCGTCAGCCGGGGTAGCGGGTCCTCCAGTGGGGATCGGTCGGGGGGAAGTACTCGCCTCCCGACGGGCTGTCGTGCAACTCGGTGACGAGGTCGCGGGCCAGCGTGTCCGCCGTCCACGCCAACTCCAGCCGGGACACCCAGTCGACCGGGAGCGCGTCCGGCCCGTGTGCCGTGCCCAGCAGGGCGCCGGCCACCGTCACGGCGTGGCCGCCGTCGCCGGCCGAGGCGGCGAAGAGGAGCGCCTCGCGTACCGTCTCCCGCCCCGGGAAGCAGGCGACGGCGTAGACGCCGCCGGCCAGCGCGGAAACCGCCCTGGCGTCGGGAGCGAGGCGGGTCAGCTCGCCCGTCGAGGGCGCGGCCGGTCGGGCCGCGGCCAGGGCCGGAACCAGGGACCGCTGCGACACCTCGGCGAAGCCTCCCGGGTCCGCCGCCACGCTCTCCAGGGCCTCGACGGGTGGGCGTCCCGCGGCGAGGAGACGGACCACGGCACCACCCAGCCCGGCGGCGCCGACAGCGTCACCGGCGTGCGTGAGGGCGGCCATCTCCGCCGGATCGCACGGGTAGAGGCTGACCGGCAGGGTGCGGGTGAGCGCGTGCGCCCCGGTGCTCGTACCGTTGGGCTCGTCGATCGTTCCGATCTTGCGCCGCTGGAGTGCCGCCACGGTCGCCGGCGCCGATCCGCGCCGCTCCGTCAGCGCCGGCACCTTCGCCAGCCAGCCTCCCGGCCGGTTGCCCTCGCCGCCGACCGTGAAGCCGGGAACGCCCTGGATCAAGGCCCAGTTCCGGTACGACTCCCAGACCATGCTCGGCGGGTGACAGATGCCCCGGTGCCGCTGCCGGACGTGGGCGCGGATCAGGCCGTCCAGGGTGAAGCAGGCGAGCTGCCCGGCGCTGGTCGCCGCCAGCGGCCCGCCCGCCGGCACCGTGCCGCCCGTCGCGCCGACCGCGTCACCGAGCATCAGCCCGAGCACGCAGCCCCGAGCGGTCGCGAGCTGCTCCGCCGTCACCTTGGTCACGCCGTGCAGCATAGGGGCCGGTGCCACAGGCCCATCTCGGGGCGGGGGCACCCGCCGCCGGACGGAGGCCGGCGAGCCGGACGTAGATCTCGCGCTTGGCGGTCGCTTCGCCGCAACGGTCGAGGACGTAGCCGGTCAGCCAGACCCAACCGGCGTACGTCAGCTGGTCCGAGACCGAGGCGACGCGGAAGGTCAGGGCGCGGTTCCCGGCGAACTGCACCGATGCCCGGCCGTCGACGACGAGCAAACCGCCGGGGCGCGCGGTCACCAGTGACCGGAGTTGCGGTGGTGCTCCTCCGGCGGCCGGCACTCCCGCGCGTGCATGGCCTGCCAGTCGCGCAGCGCCCGCCTGATCCGGTCGTTCTCCTGAGCGAGCAGCCGCACCGCTCGTTGAGCATCGCCAGCTCGTCGGAGACCCGGGCCTGGAACTCGCGTACCTCCACAGGGTCGGTGCCACGCCGGCGCGCGGCGAACTCGCGGGTCCGCACCTCGTGCGGCGTCAACCGGCCCGGGTAACCGGCCGGGTAGGGCTGACCACCCCGGTACACCTGAGCCACGACGAACCTCTCTTGAGGGAGGCGGGAGCACGGAGCTCCTCGCTATGGGATCTGGAAGGGCGGGTCGTCCGCGAGGGGGCAGCGGACGACCCGCCCGCTCGTCCGCCGCACCCGATTCAGCGGTACGACAGCAGAGCAGCCGGACGGGGCCGGGCAGGCGCACGGCCCAGATCGGGGGGAGAGCCCCTGCTCCTTGTTGCCACGCAAGGGGAGAGGCAGTTCTCAACTTAGCTGTCTCAGTCATCCGAGCGAACGATGAGTTGTTGCAGGGTGTCGTTGCGTGATCGAATGGCGTGCCACGCAGGGGGAGCCATGCCGATCACCGCCGACTACATCCGCATCGCCGACGAGATCGTCGCCGACATCAGGGCGAAGAAGCTCAAGCCGGGCGACAAACTGCCCTCAATCACGCAGCTCGCTGCGACACACAAAGTCAGCCCGTCCACCGTCAAGCAGGTCTACGTGCGGCTCGAAGCGCTGCGAGTGATCTGGCGCCACCAGGGCAAGGGAGTCTTCGTGAACGATCCGGCGCTCTGGATGCGGGAGCCCTGATCGGGGCACCGCCCTCCGTCGGGTGCCGCGTGGTCCAGCGGTGAACGGCGCTCGATCATCTGTTGGAAGCCCGGCCAAAGTGGTGGGTGGCTTCCGGGCGATCGACAAACGATCATCGGCGCCATAGCACTGTCGCGGACGCGGGTGGGAGTTGTCCACAGCGGCACCGCTGTCCACAACGATCGCGGGGTCCACGTGGCAGGTGGTGGCCGTGTCCGGCACGGTCGGCGGCGTGAACTCTGTGCTGCGGGCCCTGGTCGACCGCAACGGCGGGCTCGTCACCCGACACGCTGCCGTGCAGGTACTCCCGCGCTGGGTGATCGAGGACGCATCGCATTCCGGACGCCTGTTCCGGCTTCTGCCCGGGGTCTACGCGGACGCCGCCCTGGTCCACGACGTGGAGAGCGCGCCGCCACTGGCCCGGGTCACTCCGATCCTGGCCCGCCGGGCGGCCGTGGCCTACACGGGCGGTCGCGGCGCGTTGAGCCACCTCACCGCGCTGGACGTGTGGAAGCTGCGCCGCCAGCTGCGTGGCGAGCCGGTACACGTGGACGTGCCGATCGGAGTGGGACTGCGCAGCGGACCGCACCTGGTCGTACACCATCGCCGGTCCTTCGCTCCGGAGCCACCTCATGCGCTGGTACGCGACGGCGAGCCGGTCACCCGGTTGGACCGGACGCTCGTCGACGCCTGGCCGCTGCTGCCTCCGGCGGACCGGCCGGCGACCCTGATCAGGGCGGTCAACGACCGCCTGACCACCCCGCAGCGGATCGCCGCCGCGTTGGCGACCGCGCCGAAGCTGGCGGGTCGTGCCGCACTACGTGGGCTGCTCGACCGGCTCGCCGCCGGCTGCCGAAGTCCGTTGGAGATCTGGGGACACGATCACGTCTTCGTCGGGCCGGGAATGCCGGCGTTTCAAGGGCAGGCGCGGATGCGGCTGGGTGGACGGGTCGTCTACCTCGACCTGTTCGCCGAGGCCGAGCTCGTCGACATCGAGCTGGACGGCGCGACGACCCACGCCGACGGGCGGGAGCGCGAGATGGACCTGCGACGCGACGCACTGTTGGCGGCCAGGGGCGTTCTCGTTGTCCGCTTTCACCCACCGCCGCCTGTTCCACGAACCCGACGAGGTACGCCGCGAGACGCTCGCCATCCTCGCGACCCGCCGCGGGACTCCACGCCCGACCCCGGACTGGAGCGACGAACCTCAGGTCGAATGGGGGCGCCGGGCGGCCGAATTCGGCACAGCACCGCCGGCCATGATCGTTCGACGGGAAGCCGGTGGGAATCCACCCCCACGCCCCGGTCGGCCATCAATCAATCATGAAAGTGATCGAGCAGATGGCCTACCCCAAAGTGGAGGCGTCGGCTGTTCGGAGGGTGGCGCGGAGATCAACGTGGAGGCACGCTTGTCGGCGTGAAGGCCTTCGTGGGGGTCACGGATGAGAAGTGGTACCGCTTCCTGGCGGCCCGTCCCGAGCTGAACGAGGTCAACTTCTGGCGACCTTCGGGCGGCGGGTTTCGGGCCCTGACGGCCGGCGAGCCCTTTTTCTTCAAGGCCCACCACCCCCTCAACCGCGTCATCGGTGGCGGCTTCTTCAGCGGCTTCACTCAGCTGCGGATCTCCGAGGCATGGGAGTTGTTCGGGGAGGCCAACGGCGCGGCTAGCATCGACGAGATGCGCCTCAGCGTCGGCCGCTATCGGAGGCAGCCGATCGCGCCCGACGAGGATCCCGTCATCGGCTGCATCTTCGTGCGTGACACCAGCTTCTTCCCGGACGAGTCCACCGTTGGCCCGCCGCCCGAGTTCAAGTCGAACGTGGTGCAGGGCAAGACGTACGACCTCGCGGATCCCGCCTGGGGCGACTACTTCGAACTGCTGATCCACCGCCTGATCGGCATGACTGTCGAACTCGACCTGAGTGAGCCCTGGCATCGGCCCGGCCCGGTCTACGGAGATCCACGGTTGGTGCGCCAGCGGCTGGGCCAGCAGTCGTTCAAGGCCGTGGTGCTCGGGGCGTACGGCCGACGCTGCGCAATCACCGGCAACAGGGTGCAACCGGTGTTGCAGGCCGCGCACATCCGGCCGCTGCCGAAGGGCGGCGAGCACCGCCTGGACAACGGCCTGCTCCTGAAGTCGGACGTGCACATTCTCTTCGACAAGGGCTATTTGGGAGTGGATCCCAAGTACCGGCTCATGGTCAGCCCTCGACTTCGCAGCGAGTTCGGCAACGGCGACCAGTTCTATGCCAAGGCAGGCGAGCAGATAGCTGTTCCAGATCGCCGTGTCGACCGGCCGAACACGGAGTTCCTGGAATGGCACCTCGACAGCGTCTACAAGGCGGCCTGACCCCCAGCCGAGGTTCAGCGTCAACCTTGGTCGGAAAGGCGCGGGTCAGTTCGGGTGGGGTGGTTCGTCGAGGATGGCGCTGAAACGCTCCTCGGCCAGGTCGAGCTGGCCGAGGATGTGCTCCTTGACCGGCGCCGACAGGGGAGTGTCCGGCCGGGTGACGAGGTCGCGGTAGACCGGCACGAGCGGGCGGTACTTGCGGGCGGACGAGGTCACCTTCGGGCCGACGGTGTGGATGACGCCCACCCCGTTGTCCGTGAAGTCGGAGATCTTGATGACCCGCGCCCACGGCTCCCGGTCCAGGCTGGCCGCCACGTGCTCCCGGTACTGGACGTGCTTGTCCCGCCCCGGGTCGTACGCCGGGTTGGTGACCGCGCCGACCAGGCGGGCCACCCTCGGGCCGAACCGCTGCGCGAGCACGGCCAGGGCGGCGGCGGTGGCGTCCCCACCGTCGTGCGGCCCGGCAGGCCCGCCGGAGGACGCGGCAGCCAGCTCGTCGGGGTGGTCCTCCACCGCGTCGTGCAGCAGGCCGGCGACGATCACGTCGACGTCGCGGACCTGGTAGTGGTGCATCATCCGGATCGCCACCCGCAGCAGGTGGTTCAGGTAGGGCTCGCGTACCCGCCGGTCGTCGCGGTGCAGCTCGGCGGCCAGGTCGAGGGCCTCGGTGAGCCGTTCCCGGGCGGCCTCGTCGAACGCGCGCAGTTCCAGCCGGAACCGGGCCAGCAGGCCGGGCTCGCCGTGGATCTCGGTGATCGCGTGCATCGGCATGGTGGCCAGGTAGGCGGGAAACTCCATCCGCCACTTATAGCCGATCTTCACCGTGCCGGGGGCCCCTGGCGTCGGCCACCCGACGCCGGCCCCCCGGGTGGCGGTCACCGCGACGGCCGTCGGGACGGCAGCCGGTCAGGTGCCGGAGACGCGCTTGACCAGGCGTACGGTCGTGCCCTCGGCGCTGCCGGCCACGGCGGCCTCGTCCATCAACCGGGCCATGATCAGCCGGCCCCGGCCGCGCTCGCTGTCGTCGGGGGTCGCCTCCCGCCATCCGCCGGTGTCGCTGACCACCATCTCCAGCCGGTCGGCGCGCAGCCGCCCCCGGACGGTGACCGACGCGTCCGGGGCGAAGCGGTAACCGTGCTCGATCGCGTTGGCGCACGCCTCGCCGGCCGCGATCAGCACCGCGTCGACGTCCATCTCGCCGATGCCGAGGCCGGTCAGCCACTCCCGCAGCGCCTCCCGCGTCGGCGCGAGCTGACCCGGGTCGGCGGTCAGCGCCGCGGCGAAGACCGCCGGCTCCCGGTGCCGGTAGACCAGCACCGCCACGTCGTCGTTGCGGGTGTCGGGCAGCAGGTCCCGGACCATCCGGTCGGCCAGCGCGCCCTCGGGCAGCTCGCGGCCCTGGGTGAGCGCGGCGACCGCCCGGGAGATGCCGGCGTCGATCAGTTCCCGCCGCCGCTCGATCAGCCCGTCCGTGTAGAGCAGCAGCGTCGAACCGGGTCGCAGCTGCGCTCCGGCCTCGGGCCGGCCGGGCACCGCGACGCTGGCCAGCGGCACCGAGCCGGCGCGGGTCAGCAGGTCGGCGGAGCCGTCCGGGTGCACCAGGATGCCCGGCGGGTGGCCCGCCGAGGAGTAGCGGAGCACGCCCAGCGAGCGGTCGATGATGGCGCAGAAGACGGTGGTGCAGGCGCCCCCCGGCACCATCCGGGCGAAGTCGTCCAGCGCGGAGAGCACCTCGGCGGGGCTCTTGGCCTGTAGGAGCAGGGCGCGCGAGGCGCTGCGCAGCTGGCCCATCACGGTGGCGGCGGGCAGGCCCCGCCCCACCACGTCGCCCACCACCACGCCGACGAGGTCTCCGGAGAGCTGGACCACGTCGTACCAGTCGCCGCCCACCTCCAGCGGCGCCACCGCCGGCTGGTAGCGGGTCGCGAACCCGGCCGGCAGGTCGACCGGACCGAGCATCGCCCGCTGCATGGCCAGGGCCACCGTCCGCTGGGTCTCGAAGGCCCGCGCGCGGACCAGCGCCTGGGCCAGCGCCGCGCAGAGCTGCCGCACGAGCGGCCGGTCCACCGACTGCACCGACCGGGGCGGGTCCAGCTCCAGCCACGCCCCGCCGGGCGCCCCGCCCGGCTCGATGCGCGCCCCGAGCGCGGTCACCCGGCCCGCGTCGTCGACGACGAGCTGCGGCTCGCCCTCCGCGGCCAGCCCGTCGAGCGCCCGCTGCACCTGCCGGGTCAGCGTCAGGCCCTGGGTCACCACGAGCGGCGTACCGGCGGCGTCGGCGCAGACCGCCAGGCCGCGGGTGCCGTCCAGCAGGGTGCACAGCTCGGACAGGCCGGCGTCGAGCACCTCGGCCACGTCCGTGGCGCGGGCGAGCCGGCCGGAGAGCGCGGCCAGGGCGGACTGCCGGGCGGCGGCGCGGACCTCGGCGGTCACGTCGCGCAGCGTGGCGACGTAGAGGCGGCGGCCGGTACGCGGCTCCCGCAGCGAGTTGTAGACCGCCTCGGCCCAGATCCAGTGCCCGTCGGCGTGCCGCAGCGGCAGGGTGACCCGCCCCCGGCCGGAGCCCCGCGCGGTGCGCAGCACGTCGATCAGCAGCCGCCGGTCGGCGGGCGCGGCGTCGGCCTCCGGCCACCACGGGTGCGGCGGCGCGACCGGCGCCGCCAGCCGGGCGGCGCCGACCAGGCGGCAGAACGCCTCGTTCGCCTCGACCAGCGCGCCGTCGGCGTCGACCACGGCGAACGCGTCCTGCAACGACTCGATCAGCGCTGCCCGCCAGGTCGCCTCCTCGTTGCGCAACCGGGCCAGCTCCAGGTGCGCGCCCACCCGGGCGAGCAGTTCCTCCGAGGAGAACGGCTTGGCCAGGTAGTCGTCGGCCCCGGTCCGCAGCCCCTCCACCGCCGCCTCCTCACCGGCGCGCGCGGAGAGCACGATGATCGGCAGCCCGGCGGTACGCCGGTCGGCGCGCAGCGCCCGGACCAGCCCGAAGCCGTCCAGGCGGGGCATCATCACGTCGGTCAGCACCAGGTCCGGCACCCGCTCGGCGATCCGGTCGAGCGCCTCCCGGCCGTCGGCCGCGACGACCACCCGGTGGTGGGGCGCGAGCAGGCTCGCGAGGAACGCACGCAGGTCGGCGTTGTCGTCCACCACCAGCACCGTCGCGGCGTCCCGGGCGTCGTCGTCGGTCGCCTCCGGGTGGGCGGGCGCGGCCTCCGGCAGCCAGTGCAGGGCCTCGGCGACGTACGCCTCGTGGGTCGGCCCGTCGGTCCGCTCGCGGCGCCTCGTCGGGGCGGTGGGCCGGCCGTACGGCAGGCGGACGGTGAACGTCGAGCCCTCGCCCTCGACCGAGCGCACGCTGACCTCGCCGCCGTGCAGGTGGACCATCTCCTGCACCAGCGCCAACCCGATGCCGGTGCCCTCGTGCGACCGGCCGCCGGCGCCGCGTACGCGGTGGAAGCGGTGGAACAGCAGCGGCTGCTGGTCGGCGGGAACGCCGACGCCGGTGTCGTCGACGGTCAGCGTGACGTGCTCGCCGTCGCCCCGCAGCCGCAGCCGCACCGTGCCGGCCAGGGTGTACTTGAGGGCGTTGGAGAGCAGGTTGACGACCACCTTCTCCCACATGTCGCGGTCCACGTACGCGGTGCGCGGCAGCGCCCCGACGTCGACCCGGTAGGCCAGCCCGGCCTGGCGCATCGCGTACGCGAACGACTCGGCGACGCCGGCGGTGAGCGCCGGAAGGTCGGTCTCCACCCGTTCCGCGTCCAGCCGGCCGCCCTCCAGGCGGGCGAAGTCGAGCATGTCGTTGACCAGCTTGCGCAGCCGGCCGGTGTTGCGGTGCACCAGCTCCAGGCGTTCGCGCTGGCCCGGCGGGAGCGGCTCGCGCCGGTCGGCGAGGCTCTCCCGCACCGGGCCGGCGATCAGCGTCAGCGGGGTGCGAAGCTCGTGGCTGACGTCGGTGAAGAACTCCGTCTTCGCCGCGTCCAGCTCGGCCAGCGCCGCGGCCCGACGTCGCTGCGCCTCGTACGCCAGCACGTCGCTCAGCGCCGTCGAGACCCGGTTGGCCACCAGGTCGAGGAACCCGCGGTACGCCTCGTCCAGTTCCCGGAAGGGGCTGATGCCGGCGACCAGCACGCCGGCCGGGCGGTCCTGCCCGGTCGCCAGCAGGGGCAGCACCACCACCTCGTCCACCGGCACCCCGACGACCGTCCCGGCCCCGGCGCGGGGGTCGCCGGGCAGGGCCACTCCCCGGACCCGCGCGGGACGGCCGGTGCGCGCCACCTCGGCGATCTGTGCCAGCCACCCGGTCCCCGCGGCGGTGTCGTCGGCCACGTCGACCGAGGCGGCCAGCACCAGCTCGTCCGCGTCGGAGCCTCGGCTGCCGTCCGGTCCGGGGCCGGTCGGGGCGCTGTCGTCGTCCGGCGTCGCGCCCGCCGGGCGCAGGTAGATCATCACGGCGGGCAGGTCGGCCGGGCTGCCGGTGAGGACCCGGGCCGCCGCCCGGGCGGCGTCGCGGGTGGTGTCCGCCGCCGCGATGGAGATCGAGCCCAGCTCGCGCAGCGTCTCCAGCCGCCGGTCACCCAGCACCCGGGCGGTGACGTCGGTGGTGGCCACGAAGACACCGGGGATCCGGCCGTGCCCGGCGCGCACCGGGCTGTAGGAGAAGGTCCAGTACGTCTCCTCCAGGTAGCCGTGCCGGTTGAGCAGGAGCAGCTGGTTCTCCGCGTAGGTGGCGCCCCGGCCGGCGAGCACATGGTCGGTGAGCGGGCCCAACTCGGCCCAGACCTCCGGCCAGCACTGTGCGCCCGGCTGGCCGACCGCGGCCGGGTACTTGTCGCCGAGCACCGGGGTGTACGCGTGGTTGAAGATCTGCACCAGCTCGGTGCCCCACCACAGCAGCATCGGGATCTTCGACGGCAGCACGGTGCGTACCGCCGCGCACAGCTCCGGCGGCCAGTTCTCCACCGGACCCAGGGCGGTGGCCGCCCAGTCGGTGGCCCGGTGCGCGGCGCTGGTCGCGTCGTCGCCGGCGAAGAGATCGTCGACGGCCACCCCGGCACCCACCGGTCCGACGCGTTGCTTCGAATCCACGTCCCGGCCCCCTGTCCCCGCGCTGGTCTCCGGGTCGCAAGCAGCCGCCGTCCCCTGCCCCTCATCGTCCCGCCGGGGTCACTTTCCCCAACCGGCCACGCCCGAACCGTCCATCGACGTGACCCGACCCGCACCTCGACCGGGCGCGCGGTCAGCGGGCGAGCCGGTGGTCGCGGGGGCTGACGCCGTGGACCCGACGGAACGCGCTGCTCAGCGCGAAGGGGCTGCCGTAGCCCACCTCGCGGGCGACCGCGCCGAGGGTGGCGTCGGGCTCCCGGAGCAGGTCGGCGGCGAGCGCCAGCCGGCACCCGGTCAGGAACGTCATCGGCGGCTCGCCGACCAGCTGCGTGAAACGGCGGGCCAGCGCCGCCCGGGAGACGCCCACCTCGGCGGCGAGGGCGGCGACGGTCCAGGGCCGGGCCGGATCGTCGCGCAGCAGCCGCAGCGCCGGGCCGACGACCGGGTCGGCGGCGGCGACGTACCAGGCGGGCGCGGCGCCGGGGCGGGCGAACCACGTCCGCAGCGCGGCGATCAGCACCAGGTCGAGCAGCCGGTCGAGGACGACCTCCTGGCCGGGCGCGTCCCGGGTGACCTCGTCGGCGAGCAGGGACACCAGCGGGCCGCTCCGGTCCTCGCCGCCGACCACCAGCAGGGGCGGCAGGGCGGTCAGCAGCCGCCGGCCCAGCTCGCCGGGCAGCTGGTAGGTGCCCGTCAGCAGCACCGTGCAGCCGTCCGCGCCCGTGCCCCAGGTGCGTACGCCCAGCGCCGTCGCCTCGGCCAGGGGCTCGCCCCGCAGCGTGGTGCACCGCTGCCCGGGGTGGACGACCACCTGCGGCGGAGTGGCCGGGTCGTCGGCCACGAGATAGCCGTCCGGTCCCCGCAGCACCGCCACGTCGCCCGGCCCGAGCGCGGCCGGCCCGCCGTCGTCGGGCACCACCCACGCCGCGCCGCGCACCAGGCCCACCACGGTCAGCGGGGCGCGGTCCTCGATCCGCAGCGCGAACGGCGGATCGAGCATCGACCGGAGCAGGAAGGCGCCCCGGGCCCGAGGCCCCTCCAGCAGCCCGCTCAGCGGATCCACCCCCGGATCCTAGCCACCTCCCGCCCCGCCGTCGTCCCCCGTCGATCATGCAGTCGTGGTGCCCCACGAAAGCCGCGAACCACTCCACACCGGCCACCAGAACTGCATGATCGACGGCAGCGGGGCGGCGCGGGCGGGGCGGGGTCAGGTGGTCAGCCAGGTGGTGGCGCGGGTGCGGATGGGTGGGGGGATCTCGTGGGAGCCCGGGAACTCGTCGTAGGTGACGTCGTAGCCGAGGGAGCGCAGGCGGGGGACCAGGCGGCGGCTGCACACGTCCACCGGCAGGACGGGGTCCCGCTCGCCGTGCGAGACGTAGACCCGGGGCCGGCCGTGGGTGACCAGCGGCGCGGCGAAGCCGGGGGAGAAGGCCACCACCGCGTCGACCAGGTCGCCGTTGGTCAGGCCCAGGGAGAGGGCGTACGAGGCGCCGTCGGAGAACCCGCCGAACGCCACCCGCGCCACGGGGTAGCCGGCGAAGACCGTGGCCAGCAGGCCGTCGATGCGCCGTACGTCCGTACCGAAGCCCTCGCCGCCGATCAGGTCCCAGCTGCTCGCCACCGACTGCGGGGCGACCAGCAGCAGGCGGTGCGCGTCGGCGACCGGCAGCAGCAGGTCCAGCCCCTGCCGGGCCGAGCCGCCGGCCCCGTGCAGGAGCAGCACCAGCCGGTACGGCGGACCGTCGACCGGCTCCGGGGCGTACACCATCGCCAGCGCGGCGCCCCGCGGGTCGGTCAGCGACGCCAGCCCGGCGGCGGCCAGGGCGGTCGGCGGCGCCGGACGCGCGGCGAGCCGGCCGTGCCGGATGTTCTCCTCCGGCTGCCGGTGCGGCGGCGCGGGCTCGGCCACGTGATCACCGCTCCTCGTCCTGGGCGGGCATGCGCCGGCGGTTACCCGCCAGCCCGCCGCTCAATCCCACCGGCGGTACGCCCGTCCGGGAGGCGGAAGCCCGCCGGCGCGGCTCCGGCCGGGGGCCGGCTCATCCGCTCACCCGGCGGACCAGCCGGGACGTGAACATCGTCGCCGGCGGCACCGGTCGCCCGTCCAGCACGGCCGTCGCCGCCGCCGTGGCGATCCGCGTCACCGGATGCGTCGCCGTGGTCAGCGCGGGGGTGGTCATCGCGGCGAGCGGGATGTCGTCGAAGCCGGTGACCGCGACGTCCCCGGGCACCTGGACGCCGTCGCCGCGCAGCCGGTCGATCACCCCGAGCGCGGTCGCGTCGCTGCTGCCGACGATCGCGTCCGTGTCCGGCCAGCGTTCCAGCACCTCCCGGGCCGCCGCCCGGCCGCGGTCCGCGCTGAAGTCCCCCGGGACCAGCCGCTCCGGCAGGGCGGCGTCGCGCACGATCCGCCGGTACGCGCGGACCGACCGGCCGGCGCAGGACAGCCAGCGGGGCCCGGTGACCATGGCGATGCGGCGGCGCCCGGTGGCGTACAGGTGCCGGACGACGGCCTCGGTGCCGCCGCCGTTGTCCACGTCGAAGGCCGGTACGAGGGCGGAGCCGATGCCGATCGAGGCCACCCGGCCGCGCAGCCTCGCCGGGACCGCGTCCAGCACCGCCTCGGTGGTGTTGATCAGGACGACCCCGCCGACGCCGCGGTCCTCGGCCAGCCGGCGCACCTCGCCCGGCGCCCGGGTGGGCAGCCAGTGCAGCGCCACCCCGAGCCCGTGCGGCGCGCAGACCCGGGCGCACGCGCCGAGCACCCGGTGGACGTACGGGTCGTCGAGGACCGTCGCGGCGGTGCCGGTCACCGCCATCACCAGCCGGACCCCGGTGCCGCGGACCAGCGCGCGGGCGGCCGGGTTCGGTGCGTAGCCGAGCCGGTCGGCGGCGACGTTCACCCGCTCGCGCGCGGCGGGGGAGGCGTAGCCGGTGCCGGCGATCACCCGCGAGGCGGTGGCCCGGGAGACCCCCGCCGCCCGGGCGACGTCCTGGAGGGTCGGTGGTCGGTGTGTCGTCGTCATCCCGGTCCTCCCCGTGCTCGGCCGTCGCGGCGTGGACGGTCGCCCGAATCATCCCCCTCCGGCGGGCAGACGGTAAGGGGCGGGGCCGAGTTGCTCTGAGAGCGCTCTCAGGTGTGGGATCGGGCGGCAGACGACCCGAGGCGAGAGGACCGCCACCGTGAGCCACACCGCCGCCCCGCCCGCCGCGCCGCGCCCGGCCGTACCCCGGGCGGTGCTGGCCGCCCGCACCGGCGTGGCCGTGGTGTTCGCGCTCAACGGCCTGGCCGTGGCCACCTGGTTCTCCCGGGTGCCCGCCGTCCGGGACGCGCTCGGGCTGAGCGCGGGCCGGCTCGGGCTGCTCCTGCTCGCCATGTCCGTCGGCGCGCTGCTCGCGATGCCCACCGCCGGCCTGGTGGCCCAGCGGCTCGGGGCGGCCCGCACGGTCGCGCTCTCCACCCTGGTCGTCGCGGCCGGGCTGGCCGTGACCGGGGTCGCCGCCCTGGCCGGGTCCCTGGCCGGGGTCGCGGTGGGGCTGTGCGCCCTCGGCTACGGCTCCGGCATCTGCGACGTGGCGATGAACGTCGAGGGCGCGGCGGTCGAGCGGCGGCTGGGGCGTACCGTCATGCCCCGCTTCCACGCGGCGTGGAGCCTCGGGTCGGTGGCCGGGGCCGGGCTGGGCGCCGGGGCGGCACGCCTCGGCGTGCCGGTCGCCGCGCACCTCGCCGTTCTGGCCGCGGTGGTGCTGCTCGGCACGCTGCTGGCCGTCCGGTCGTTCCTGCCGGCGGCCGAGAGCGGCACCGCCTCCGCGTCGGCCGCCCCGGTCGAGCGCCGCCGCGAACTGCTCGCCGCCTGGCGGGAGCCGCGCACCCTGCTCGTCGGCCTGCTGGTGCTGGTGTCGGCGTTCGCCGAGGGCAGCGCCAACGACTGGCTGGCGGTCGCCTTCATCGACGGCCACGACCTCAGCGAGGCGGCCGGGGCAGCGGTCTTCGGCGTCTTCGTCGTCGGCATGACCCTGGGCCGCACGGCGGGCACCGTCGCGCTGGACCGGTGGGGTCGGGTGCCCGTGCTGTCCGCCACGATCCTGCTCGCCACGTTCGGCGCGGGCGTGGCGGTGCTCGCCGGCTCCGGGCCGGTGGCGATCGCCGGCGTCGCGCTCTGGGGGATCGGCGCGTCGCTGGGCTTCCCGGTCGGGATGAGCGCGGCGGCCGACGACGAGCGGCGGGCGCCGGCCCGGGTCAGCGTGGTCGCCGTGATCGGGTACACGGCGTTCCTGGCCGGCCCCCCGCTGCTGGGCCTGCTCGGCGACCGGGTCGGCACCCTGCGGGCGCTGCTCGTCGTGCCGCTGTTGCTGCTGCCCACCCTCGCCCTGGTGCCGGCCACCCGCCCGCCGGCCCGCTGAGCCACCACCCGCCCGCCGGCCCGTGCTCGTCCGCCACCCCGCGAAGGACAGGCCCGGGGGCGACGACCGGGCGCGCAGGTGGCTCCCAGGTGGTGCGCAGGCGGTTGCCAGGTGACGGTGCTGCACTGGGAGGACGCCGAGGAGAGGAGCCGGGCATGGGCTGGTTCAACCGGCGGCCGCGCGCCGCCGACGCGACCCCGACGAAGCTCGACCGCGAGGCGACCCGGGAGGACCTGGCCGCGCTGGAGGCGTTCGTGGCCAGCCGCCGGGGCGTGGAGTTCTACCTGGAGCCGGAGACCACGGCGACCGACACCACCGTGGTCGCCATCGCCCACGACGGCGAGTGGATCCGCCGGCGCACCGGCTCGCCGCGCGCCGCCGGGTCCATCGCCCGCAAGCACGCGGTGCCGCTGTACGAGGCCGCCCGCACCGGCTACCCGGAGCGGATGCGGGTGTGGAACCGCGCCCACCCGGAGCGCCACGCCCGCTGACCGGCCGCCCGCCGTCAGGCGCGCTCGCGTGGCCGGAGTCGGACGAGCCGCGCCACGAGCACGGCGGCGGACCCCAGCGTCGCGGTGGCGAGCAGCACCATGAACGTCGGATAGAGGTACGCCACCTGGATCCAGGCGACGTCGCGGCCCCGGTAGAGCGCGCCGACCACCCGGTGGATCGAGGCGAGCAACAGCAGCGGCGCGAGCAGTGGGAGCAGGCTCACCAGCGTCCACGGGCGTACCACCCGGCCGGCCGCCCAGCGGCGCGAGTGGAGCACGGCCCGGCCCGCGAGCGCCGCCGTGGCGACGGCGAGCAGCAGCAGCACCGCGTCGACGACCACGAGCGGCGTACCCGCCGGGGGCGGCGGCGTTCCCTCGATCAGCGCGATGAGCCGCTCGGCGAGGGCCGAGGCGTGGCCGTGGGACAGGCCGGTGTTCGCCATGACCGCCACACCGTGGCCGGACGCGGGCAGCAGCGCCTGGTACGCCGTCGAGGTGAACAGGTCGCCGCCGTGTCCGATCGTCGGCGCCCCCGAGGCGGTCCTTCGACGGACCAGCCGAGGGCGTAGGAGCCCGAGACGGCCGACGGGCGGTGCAGCGTGGCGAGGCCCGAGGGGGAGACGACCGACGTGCCGTCCGGGCCACGGCCCCGGTTGCCCTGCGCGACCAGCCACGCCGCCATGTCGCGTGCGGAGCTGAGCACCCCGCCGGAACCGTTGCCGAAGGCCGGCGGCTCCGGCAGGGCGACGGCCGCGCCGAGGATCATCAGGTGCCCGCGCGCGCTCGCCGGCAGCTCGGCGGCTACGTCGATGGTGCGGCTGTCGGCCATGCCGAGCGGACCGAAGACGTACGTGCGCAGGTAGTCGTCGAACGTGCGGCCGCTGACGACCTCCACCAGGCGCGCGGCCACCTGGAAGTTAGGGTTGTGGTACTCCCACCGCGTGCCGGGGGCGGCGGCCAGCCGGGCGGTGCGCATCCCCGCCACGGCCTCCCGCAACGAGTCCGGCTGCCGCCGGCTGAACGCGGGAAACGTCCTGTCCGACATGCCGGAGGTCTGGTCCAGCAGCTGCCGTACGGTGATCGTGGCCGCGCGGTGATCGGCCATCGTGAACTCGGGCAGGTGCCGCCGGACCGGGCCGTCGAGTTCCACCCGGCCGGCCTCCACCAGCTGCATCACCGCCAGGGCGGTGAACGACTTGCTCACCGACGCCACGGCCATGGGGCTGTACGCGGTGACCGGGGCGCCGGCCGGGGTGTGGCCGTAGCCGGCGGCGTGCAGCACGTCGGTTCCCCGGGTCACGGCCACCGCGACGCCGGGCAGCCCGGTGGCGTCGCGGTACTCCCGGACGAGGGCGTCGACGGCAGGGGCGTCGACAGGGGCCGGAGATCCGGCGGTGGACGCCGCAGCCGGCGACGCGGCGAGCGCCACGGCGGCGACCGCGGCGAGGAGTCGGACGGTCATGCGGGCAGTCTGGGCCGGCCGACCGGCCGCGCACGTCGGAGCGCGGTCCGGACCGGGATCGGACCCTGGTCCGACGCCCGGCGCTCGTCCGGCGGATACGGTGGCCCGGTGGTCACCACGGGGCGGCTCGGGCCGCGGCGGCTGATGGCGTCCGACGCGCTGGTGGCGGTGGCCCTCGTAGCCCTCGCGGTGTTCCGGACGCCCGCCGCCCCGGTGCTCGCCGGAGGGCTGGCCGTGCTGTTCGGGCTTCCCCTCGCCCTCCGCCGGCGCTGGCCGCTGCCGGTGCTCGCCGTCGTGGTGCTGGCCGGGGCCGTGGCGGTCGCGGTCGGGGTCGCCGGCGACGCCGTGGTGTTCGCGGTGGCGCTCGCGCTCTACCCGCCCGCCCTGTGCGCTCCCACCCGGCGGGCCGGCGCGGCGCTCGTCGGGGCGCTCGCGGGCGTCACGGCAGGGGGCGTGGCGGCCACGGCGGTCCCCGGGCTGCCGGTGGTCCCGATCCGGCCGGGGGAGGAGTCGTTCGCGGCCACGCCGGTGCCGGTCCTGCTCTACGCCGCGACCGTGCTCGCCGGCGCGTGGGCGCTCGGCCGGGCGGTACGCGCCCGCCGGCAGCACGCCGCCCAGCTCGCCGAGCTGCGTGCCGACCGGGCGGTGGCCGAGGAACGGCTGCGCATCGCCCGGGACATCCACGACGTGGTCGGGCACAACCTGAGTGTGATCGCGATGCGGGCGGCGGTCGCCAACCACCTCGCCGACAGCCATCCCGGCCAGGGCCGGGCCGCCCTGGCCGCGATCGAGCGGGTCAGCCGGGCGGCCCTCGACGACGTCCGGGGCGTGCTCGGCGCGCTGCGCGATCCGGTCGACACCGCGCCGAGCTTCGCCGAACTCGACCGGCTGGTGGCGGACGTCCGCGTCGCCGGCGTCGCCGTCGACCTGGAGGTGGCGCCCGACCTGCCACGGGTGCCGGCGGCCGTGCAGGCCTCGGCGTACCGGATCGTGCAGGAGGCGCTCACCAACGTGCTGCGCCACGCCCGCCCGACCCGCTGCCGGATCACCGTCGCGATCGGGCCCGGGGCGCTGACCGTCGCCGTCGTCGACGACCGGACGGCGGGGCGTGCCGTGGGGCCGCCCGGCCACGGACTGCGGGGGATGCGCGAACGGGCGGCGATGCACGGCGGCAGCCTGGAGGCCGGCCCCGCGCCCGGCGGCGGGTTCGCCGTCCGTGCCCGGCTGCCGTTCACCGTGGAGGTGTCCGACGATGGGTGAGCCGGTACGCGTGCTCCTGGCCGACGACGAGGCGCTGCTGCGCGGGGCCCTCCGCCTGCTGCTCGACGCCACCCCCGGGATGACCGTGGTGGCGGAGGCCGGCACCGGGCGCGCCGCCGTGGAACTCGCCCGGGCGCACGCGCCCGACGTGGTCCTGATGGACATCCGGATGCCCGAACTGGACGGCATCGCCGCCACCGGGCAGGTCACCGCGCTCCGGGACGCGCCGCGGGTGCTCATCCTCACCACGTTCGACCTCGACGAGTACGTGTACCGGGCGTTGCGCGCCGGGGCGAGCGGCTTCCTGCTCAAGGACACGCCACCCGTACGGCTGCTCGACGCGATCCGGGTGGTCGCCGCCGGCGAGGCGCTGTTGGCCCCGAGCGTCACCCGGCGGCTCATCGCCGAGTTCACCCGCCTGCCGGCCGCCCGGCGGGTGTCCGGACGGCTCGACGGGGTGACCCGGCGGGAACGGGAGGTGTTGACGTTGATCACCCGTGGGATGTCCAACGCCGAGATCGAGCGGCACCTGCACCTCAGCCGGGGCACCGTGAAGACGCACATCGGCCGGTTGCTGACGAAGCTGGCCGCCCGCGACCGGGCGCAACTGGTGATCGCGGGCTACGAATCGGGGCTCGCCGACCGGTGAGCCGACGTCGACCGTGGTCGAGGTCCCCGTCACCACGCCGGGCGGGCGAGGACGGCTCCCGCCCGCCGCAGCCTGCCTGCTGGGCAAGCGGAACCGCACCCGGGCGCCGGGATGCGCGCGGGTCCCGGGACGTTCGGCCCGAACGCGTTCCGGGGCCATCGTTCCCGCATCCGTCGGCCCGGACGTCACATCGGCAGACGACAATGCGAAAGGCGCTCCCGAATGAGCAGACCGATCGCTGATTGTCGATCAATTCGAGGTGCCGTGGGCCGGGATGGGGTGGCGTTGACCGGCGGCCCCGGGGTGTGGCAGCATTCGCGGCCTGACGGCAGTGAAGGAAGCCGGTGCGATTCCGGCGCGGTCCCGCCACTGTCACCGGGGAGTGATCCCCCCTCGTGAGTCACGGCCGTGCGTGCGCGGTTGGAAGGCCGGGGGAGAGCGTCGATCCGGGAGCCAGGATACTTCGGCCGTCGGAGTGACCCCAGGGCGTGGACACCCGAGGAGGACCCGATGACGCACCGCGTCTCCCCCATCGACGATCATCGTCGCATCGTGCCCGGCCGTGCCGGCGGCAGTTCTCCCGCGGGCGACTGCGCTTCCGTGCCGCTGCCCAGCCGCCGGGCCGCCGCGCACCCGCCGGCCCGCACCGCGCCCGCCACCGGTCGCCCGGCGCCCGGTGGCGCCCGCGCCGTGACCGGCCGGGTCGCCGCGCCCGGGCGTGCCCTCGCCGCGTACCGCTGACGTCCGCACCGCGCCGCCCGACCCCGCCGGCCCGCCGGTGAGCCGGCCGCCGGCTCGTCGTACCCGCTGAACCGCGCCCATCCCCGCATCGCCCGGTCGTCCCGCGTCGACCCGGGTGTCACTCTCCGGAGCTGTCCGTGCGCATCCTGCTGCTCTCCACCGCCGACACCGACCTGCTCGCCGCCCGCGCCAGCGACGCCGACTACCGGCTCGCCAACCCCGCCCGGGTCGCCGCCGACGCCGTGCCCGCGCTGCTCGACGGCGTCGACCTCGCCGTCGTACGCCTGCTCGGCGGCCGGCAGGCGTGGCCGGACGGGCTGGCCGCGGTGCTGGCCTCCGGCGTGCCGACGGTCGTGCTCGGCGGCGAGAACGTGCCGGACGCGGAGCTGATGGCGGCCTCCACCGTGGCCTCCGGGGTGGCCACCCAGGCGCTGGCCTACCTGGTCGAGGGCGGGCCGGAGAACCTCGCCCAGCTCGCCCGGTTCCTCTCCGACACGGTGCTGCTCACCGGCGAGGGCTTCGCCCCGCCCGCGCCCACCCCGACGTACGGCATCCACGGCGAGCGGCCCGCGCGGCCGGACCGGCCGACGGTCGGGATCGTCTTCTACCGGGCGCACGCCCTCGCCGGGAACACCGGGTTCGTCGACGTCCTCGCCGACGCGGTCGACGCGGCCGGCGGCGACCCGCTGCCCATCTACTGCGGCTCGCTGCGCGGACTCACCGCCGGCGCGGGGCCGCTCGGGCTCTTCGCCCGCTGCGACGCCCTGCTGGTCACCGTGCTCGCCGCCGGCGGCACGGTCGCCGCCGACGCCTCCGGCGGAGGCAACGAGGACGCCTGGGACGTGGGCGCGCTCGCCGCCCTGGACGTGCCGGTGATCCAGGCGCTCTGCCTGACCAGCACGCGCGAGCAGTGGGCCGCCAGCGACGCCGGGCTGTCCCCGCTGGACGCCGCGATGCAGGTGGCGATCCCCGAGTTCGACGGCCGGATCGTCACCGTGCCGTTCTCGTTCAAGAAGATCGACGCCGACGGGCTCTCCACCTACGCCGCCGACCCGGAGCGGGCCGCCCGGGTGGCCGGCATCGCCGTGCGGCACGCCCGCCTGCGGCACGTACTCCAGGCCGACAAGCGGCTCGCGGTCGTGCTCAGCTCGTACCCGACGAAGCACTCCCGGGTCGGCAACGCCGTCGGCCTGGACACCCCCGCCTCGGCGGTGCGGCTGCTCGCCGCCCTGGCCGACGCCGGCTACCACCTCGGCGACGCCCCGGTGCCCGACGACGGCGACGCGCTCATCCACGCCCTCATCGCCGCCGGCGGTCACGACGTCGAGTGGCTCACCCCGGAACAGCTCGGCGCCGCCGAGGCGCGGGTGCCGGGGGAGACGTACCGGCGGTGGTTCGCGCAGGTGCCGGCGGAGCTGCGGGAACGGATGCTCGCCCACTGGGGCGAGCCGCCCGGCGGGCTCTACACCGACGGCGGCGACATCGTGCTCGCCGGGCTGCGCTTCGGCAACGTGGTGCTGCTGATCCAGCCGCCGCGCGGCTTCGGGGAGAACCCGATCGCCATCTACCACGACCCGGACCTGCCGCCCAGCCACCACTACCTGGCCGCGTACCGCTGGCTGGCCGCGCCCGTCGCCGACGGCGGGTTCGGCGCCGACGCCGTGGTGCACCTGGGCAAGCACGGCACCCTGGAGTGGCTGCCCGGCAAGGGCCTCGGGCTGGCCGCCGACTGTGCCCCGGACGCCGTCCTCGGCGACCTGCCGCTGGTCTACCCGTTCATCGTCAACGACCCCGGCGAGGGCACGCAGGCCAAGCGGCGCGCGCACGCCGTCGTCGTGGACCACCTCGTGCCGCCCATGGCCCGCGCCGAGACGTACGGGGACCTGGCGAAGCTGGAGCAGCTGCTCGACGAGTACGCCACCGTGCAGGCCCTCGATCCGGCCAAGGTGCCGACCCTGCGGGCCCAGATCTGGGAGCTGGTACGCGCCGCCGAGCTGCACCACGACCTGCACGCCGAGCGGATGCCCGACGCCGACGACTTCGACGACTTCGTGCTGCACCTCGACGGCTACCTGTGCGAGGTCAAGGACGTGCAGATCCGCGACGGCCTGCACATCCTCGCCGCCGCGCCCACCGGCGAGGCCCGGGTCAACCTCGTGCTCGCCGTGCTGCGCGCCCCGCAGGTCTGGGGCGGCGCCCGCGCGCTGCCCGGCCTGCGGCAGGCGCTGGCCGGCGCGTACGGGCTGGACGAACAGGCGCTGCTCGCCGCCCCCGGGGAGCGGCTCACCGTGCCCGAGGCGCTGACCGAGACCGTGGAGGGGCCGGGCGTGACCGCCGCCGACGCGGTCGACCTGATCGAGGCCCTGGCCCGCCGGCTGGTCGTCGGCATGGAGACCCTCGGCTGGGACGCCGACACCGTCGACGCGGTGGTCGGGGAGGTGGCCGGGCGGGCCGTACCGGACGCCGCCGCGGTGCTCCGCTTCGCCGCCACCGAGCTGGTGCCGCGCCTGGACCGTACGACCGACGAGATCGACCGGGTGGTGGGCGCGCTCGACGGGCGGTTCGTGCCGCCCGGCCCGTCCGGCTCGCCCACCCGGGGCCTGGTCAACGTGCTCCCCACCGGCCGGAACTTCTACTCCGTCGACCCGAAGGCCATCCCGAGCCGCAACGCCTGGGACGTCGGCGTGGCCCTGGCCGACTCGCTGCTCGCCCGGCACCTCGCCGACACCGGGGAGTACCCCCGCTCGGTCGGGCTCACGGTCTGGGGCACCAGCGCCATGCGTACCCAGGGCGACGACATCGCCGAGATCCTCGCCCTGCTCGGCTGCCGCCCGACGTGGGACGACCGGTCCCGCCGGGTCACCGGCGTCGAGGTGCTGCCGACGGCGGAGCTGGGCCGCCCCCGGGTCGACGTCACCGTGCGCATCTCCGGCTTCTTCCGCGACGCCTTCCCGCACGTGGTCGCGCTCATCGACGACGCGGTGCGCCTGGTGGCCGCCCTCGACGAGCCCGCCGAGCAGAACTTCCTGCGCGCGCACGTCACCGCCGACCTCGCCGAACACGGCGACGAGCGGCGGGCGACCGCCCGCGTATTCGGCTCCAAGCCCGGGGCGTACGGGGCCGGGCTGCTGCCGCTGATCGACGCCCGCAACTGGCGCAGCGACGCCGACCTCGCCGAGGTGTACGCCGTCTGGGGCGGCTACGCCTACGGCCGGGGGCTGGACGGGCGGGAGGCGCGCGCCGACATGGAACGCTCCTTCGCCCGGATCGCCGTGGCGGTGAAGAACCAGGACACCCGCGAGCACGACATCGTCGACTCCGACGACTACTTCCAGTACCACGGCGGGATGGTGGCGATGGTCCGCCACCTCACCGGCGCCGCCCCGGCCGCGTACGTGGGGGACTCGGCGATGCCGCACGACGTGCGCACCCGCACCCTCGGCGAGGAGACCCGGCGGGTGTTCCGGGCCCGGGTGGTCAACCCGAAGTGGATCGCCGCGATGCGCCGGCACGGCTACAAGGGCGCCTTCGAGCTGGCCGCCACCGTGGACTACCTGTTCGGCTACGACGCCACCGCCGGCGTCGTCGACGACTGGATGTACGAGCACCTGAGCGCCGCGTACGTCTTCGACGACACGACCCGGGAGTTCCTGGAGCAGTCGAACCCGTGGGCGCTGCGCGGCATCACCGAGCGGCTGCTGGAGGCGGCCGACCGGGGCCTGTGGGCCGAGCCCGAGCCGGCCACCCTGGACCGGCTCCGCGAGACGTACCTGGCCAGCGAGGGCGACCTGGAGGAACGGCAGTGAGCGCGAGGAGTGAGCCGGTTCTGCGAGCCCCGCAGTCGCGAACGGAAGGCGACCCAGCGACCACCTTCCCGTTCAGCGCGGTGCTCGGCATGGACGACATGCGGCTGGCCCTGCTGCTCAACGCCGTCTCCCCGGCGATCGGCGGGGTGCTGGTACGCGGCGAGAAGGGCACCGCCAAGTCGACCGCCGTGCGGGCCCTGGCGGCGCTGCTGCCGCCGGTCGACCGGGTGGCCGGTTGCCGCTTCGCCTGCGACCCCGCCGCCCCCGACCCGTCCTGCCCGGACGGGCCGCACCCGGGGGCGCCGGCCGCCGAGCGGCGTCCCGCCCGGCTGGTGGAGCTGCCGGTCGGCGCGGCCGAGGACCGGGTGGTCGGCTCGCTCGACCTGGAGAAGGCCCTCGGCGAGGGCGTGCGCGCCTTCGAGCCGGGCCTGCTCGCCGCCGCCCACCGCGGGGTGCTCTACGTCGACGAGGTCAACCTGCTCCACGACCACCTGGTCGACCTGCTCCTCGACGCCGCCGCCATGGGCCGCTGCCACGTCGAGCGCGAGGGCGTCTCGGTCAGCCACGCGTCCCGGTTCCTGCTGGTCGGCACGATGAACCCGGAGGAGGGGGAGCTGCGCCCCCAGCTGCTGGACCGGTTCGGGCTGACCGTGGAGGTCGGCGCCAGCCGCGATCCCGCCGTACGCGTCGAGGTGGTCCGCCGCCGGCTCGCCGCCGACGCCGACCCGGCCGGGTTCGCCGCCCGCTGGGCCGACGCCGACGCGCAGGTCGCCCGGCGGGTCGCCGCCGCCCGGCAGCGGCTGGAGCACGTGCTGCTGCCCGACGCCGCGCTGCGCCGGATCGCCGAGGTGTGCGCGGCGTTCGACGTGGACGGCATGCGCGCCGACATCGTCACCGCCCGTACGGCGCTGGCGCACGCCGCCTGGCACGGCCGGGACGCGGTCACGGTGGAGGACGTGCGGGTCGCCGCCCGGCTGGCCCTGCCGCACCGGCGTCGCCGGGACCCGTTCGACGCCCCCGGGCTCGACGAGAAGCGCCTCGACGAGGCCCTCGACCGGGCCGGCGACGACGACCCCGACGACGACCCGGGCGGCCCCGGCGACGGCCCGGGCTCCGGCCCGGACGGCGGCGGCGGGCCCGGCGGCCGAGGCCCCGGTGACCGGGACGGTGGCCCGGCCGGGGCCGGCGGCGCCCCGGATCCCGGCGACGCCGACGGGAGCACGCCGGCCGGCGCGGACGCGCCGGGTCCCGGGCGCGACGGCGACACCGGCCGCGACGGCGGCGAGGGCACGTGGCCGGACCGGGCCGGCGGTGGCGACGACGCCTCCGGGCGCGCGGCCGACGCCTCGACCGGCCCGCCCGACGCCGGGGACCCGGGCGCCCCCGGCCGGAGCCGGCCGGCGGACGGCCGCTCCGGCGGCGGGCAGACCGTGGCCGTACCCCGGCAGGGCCTGAAGGCCCGGCTGCTCACCGCGCCCGGGGTCGGCGACGGGGTGCCCGGCCGACGCTCCCGGGCCCGCACCGGGCGCGGACGGACCACCGGGGCGCGGGTGCCGACCGGCCGGGCCGGCGCGCTGCACCTGCCGGCGACGGTCCGGGCCGCCGCCCCGCACCAGGCCGCCCGCGGCCGGGTCGGCGGGCCGCTGCGGCTGCGCCCGGACGACGTCCGGGAGGCCGTCCGCGAGGGGCGCGAGGGCAACCTGGTGCTCTTCGTCGTCGACGCCAGCGGCTCGATGGGCGCCCGGGCGCGGATGGCCGCCGTCAAGGGGGCCGTGCTCGCCCTGCTCACCGACGCCTACCAGCGCCGGGACAAGGTCGCGGTGGTCGCCTTCCGGGGCGCCGCCGCGCAGCTGCTGCTGCCGGCCACCTCGTCGGTGCTCGCCGCCTCCGTCCGGCTGGCGGAGCTGCCCACCGGCGGGCGCACCCCGCTGGCCGAGGGGCTGCTCGCCGCCGCCGACCTGCTGCGGCTGGAGCGGTTGCGCGATCCCCGCCGCCGCCCCCTGGTGCTGGTCGTCACCGACGGCCGGGCCACCGCCGGCGAGCGACCCCTCGACCGGGCGGCCCGCGCGGCGGGCGTGCTCGCGGCCACCGGCGCGCCCTGCGTCGTCGTCGACTGCGAGGGCGGCCCGGTCCGCCTGGGCCTGGCCCGCCGCCTCGCCGCCCAACTGGACGCCGCCCACCACCGCCTCGACGAGGTGGCCACCGCCCCCCTGACCACCCTCGCGGCCGGCCGCCCGGCCCCCGCGTCGGAGCCCCGTCCCGGCCCGCACGACCGGTCCGCCGCAGATCTCGGCAAGGAACGGCCCTCACGGGGGCCCGCCCCTTCCAAGATCGCCACCGCAGCCACCGCAGCCACCGCAGTCACCGCCACCGCAGTCACCGCCGTCGGGCGGAAGAGGAGCGTCGCCTGATGCCGCAGGGGAAGCCGTCCCACGTGCCCGCCGACGGGCTGACCACCCGGCAGCGGCGCCACCGGCCGCTGCTGATCGTCCACACCGGACGGATGAAGGGGAAGTCGACCGCCGCGTTCGGGCTGGCCCTGCGCGCCTGGACGGCCGGGCTGCCGGTCGGGGTGTTCCAGTTCGTCAAGAGCGCCAAGTGGCGGGTGGGGGAGGAGAACGCCTTCCGCGCCCTCGGCGAGGTGCACGAGCGCACCGGGCAGGGCGCCCCGGTCGCGTGGCACAAGATGGGCGAGGGCTGGTCCTGGATCCAGCGCGGCGGCGAGGCCGACCACGCCGCCGACGCCCTGGAGGGCTGGCGGCAGATCCAGCGCGACCTGGCCGCGCAGCGGTACGGCCTCTACGTGCTCGACGAGTTCACCTACCCGATGAAGTGGGGCTGGGTGGACGTGGACGAGGTGGTCGACACCCTGGCGAACCGCCCCGGCTTCCAGCACGTCGTGATCACCGGCCGGGACGCCGACCCGCGTCTCGTGGAGGCCGCCGACCTGGTCGCCGAGCTGACCAAGGTCAAGCACCCGATGGACGCCGGCCAGAAGGGCCAGAAGGGCATCGAATGGTGACCGGCCCCGGCCGCCGTACCGACCCGCGCGGTCCCGACGGCCCCACCGCGCCGGCCGGGCACCCGACCGGCGGCGCACCGACCGCCGACCCCGCCCCGGCCGGCGGCGCCGGGGGCGCCGCCGCGACCGGCGACCACGGCGGCGCGTGGGCGCTGCCCCGCGTGGTGGTCGCCGCGCCCGCCAGCGGGCACGGCAAGACCACCGTCGCCACCGGGTTGCTCGCCGCGCTGCGCCGCCGCGGCCTGGCGGTCAGCCCGCACAAGGTCGGCCCCGACTACATCGACCCCGGCTACCACGCGCTGGCCGCCGGCCGCCCCGGCCGCAACCTCGACCCGTGGCTGGTCGGCGAGGAGCGGATCGCGCCGCTGCTGCGGCACGGCGCCGGCACCCCGACGCCCGCCGACATCGCCGTCATCGAGGGCGTGATGGGGCTGCACGACGGCGCGGTCGGCCGCCGCGGGTACGCCTCCACCGCGCACGTCGCCCGGCTGGTCGACGCCCCGGTCCTGCTGGTGCTGGACACCACCGCCCAGGGCCGCTCCGCCGCCGCGCTCGCCCTGGGCATGGCCGCGTTCGACCCCGGCGTGCGGATCGGCGGGGTGATCCTCAACCGGGTCGGTTCGCCCCGGCACGAGTCGCTGCTGCGCGACGCGCTCGCCGAGGTGGGCGTGCCGGTGCTCGGGGCGGTCGCCCGCGCCGTCGAGGTCGCCGCCCCGGCGCGCCACCTCGGGCTGGTGCCGGTCGCCGAGCGGGCACCGGAGTCCCTGGCGATCGTGGCCGCCCTCGCCGACCTCGTCGCGGCCACCGTGGACCTGGACGCCGTGCTCGACCTGGCCCGCACCGCGGGCCCGCTGCACGCCCCGGCCTGGGATCCGGCCGCCGCCGTCGGCGGGCCCGCCGGCGCCGGGCGTCCCGTGGTCGCGGTCGCGGGCGGGCCGGCCTTCACCTTCTCGTACGCCGAGACCGCCGAGCTGCTCGCCGCCGCCGGTGCGACGGTGGCCTCCTTCGACCCGCTGCGCGACCCCGCCCTGCCCGCCGGCACCCGCGCGGTGGTCGTCGGCGGCGGCTTCCCCGAGGCGTACGCGCCGCAGCTCGCCGACAACGCCACGCTCCGCGCCGAGCTGGCCGACTTCGACGGCCCGGTGGTCGCCGAGTGCGCCGGCCTGCTCTACCTCGGCCGGCACCTCGACGGGGTGCCCATGTGCGGCCGGCTGGACCTAACCGCCCGGATGACCGGCCGGCTCACTCTCGGCTACCGCGACGCCGTGGCCGTCACCGGCTCCCCGCTGCACCGCCCCGGCGACCCGGTACGCGGCCACGAGTTCCACCGCACCGTCACCGATCCCGGGCACGGCGACCGGCCGGCGTGGCGCTGGGACGGCGCCGACCACGGCTTCGTCGCGGGCCGGGTGCACGCCTCCTACCTGCACACGCACTGGGCCGGCCACCCGCACGCCGCCCGCCGCCTGGTCGAGGCGGCGACCCGGTGACCGGGCGCCACGGCCGCGCGCCGGCGAGCGGGCACGACGGCGGCACGCCGGTGGCCGAGGGCCGCGACCCGGTGGCCGGTCCCGCCAGCCGCGAGCCGGTGGCCGGGCGCGGCGGTGCCGCGACGCTGACCGGGATCGGCGTCGGTCCCGGCGACCCCGAACTGCTCACCCTGCGGGCGGCCCGGTTGCTGGCCGAGGCCGACGTGGTGTTCGTACCCGTGCTGGACCGGCTCGCCGCGGCCGGCGACGCGCCCCCGGGCCGGGCCGAGGCCACCGTGGCCGCGCATGTCGCGCCGGAGCGGCTGCGCCGGCTGCCGTTCGCCCTCGACGACCGGGGCGGGGTGACCGCCCGCCGGGAACGCGCCTGGGACGACGCCGCGCGGGCGGTGCTCGACGCGGTCGACGGCGGCGCCCGCGCGATCGTCTTCGCCACCATCGGCGACCCGAACGTCTACTCCACCTTCGGCTACCTCGCGCAGGGCGTCCGCGCCCTGCGCCCGGCGGTCGAGGTGCGCACGGTCCCCGGGATCACCGCCATGCAGGACCTCGCCGCGCGCAGCGGCGTGCCGCTCTGCGAGGGCCGGGAGCCGCTCACCCTGCTGCCGGCCACCGCCGGGCTGGCCCTCTTCGCCGACGCGCTCGCCGGCCCGGGCACCGTCGTGGCCTACAAGGGCTGGCGGCGCCACGCCGAGCTGGTCGCCGAGCTGCGCCGGCAGGGCCGCCTCGGCGACGCCGTGCTGGGCCGGGGCCTCGGGCTGCCCGGCGAGCGGATCGGGCCGGTCGCCGACGCGGCCGACGACCCGCCGTACCTGTCGACGCTGCTGGTCCCGGCCCGCCGGGACCGTAGGGGAGGAAAACTTTGACATCCCCCCGCCTAAAGGCCGGGGATTCCCACCCTCGCGGGTTGGGGTTCCTGGTTCATCGCAGACCGCACGGAAGGGGGTCCTTCGTGTCTGACATCCGCTCCGCAGGCGTTTCGCGTCTCGACCAGCCCGGCCGCGACGGCGATGTTCTTGGCGGCGTTGACGTCCCGGTCATGCCGGGTGCCGCAACCCGGACACACCCAATGTCGTGTGCCGAGGGAAAGCGTGGCGGGCAGGTGCCCGCACGCCGAGCAGGTTTTCGACGACGGGCACCAGCGGTCCACGACGGTGAGGGTGCGGCCGTCGCGGTGCGCCTTGTAGGCGAGCAGGGTACGGAACTCGGCCCAGCCGGTACGACAGATCGCCTTGGACAGGGACCGGTTGCGGACCATGTTCGCCACCGTCAGGTCCTCCACGGCGATGGCGGCGAACCGGCGGACCAGGGCGGTGGACTGCTGGTGGAGGAAGTCCCGGCGGGCGTCGCGAACCCGCGAGTGTGCCCGCGCGACCTTCCGTTTGGCTTTGGCGCGGTTAGCGGAGCCCTTCTGCCGGCGGGCCATCATCCGCTGATACCGCTTGAGTCGGCGTTCGCGCCGTTCCATGTGCCTGGGGTGGGGGATGCGCTCGCCGGTGGACAACACCGCGAAGTCACTCAGACCGAGGTCCACACCCACCGGTTCGGGTGCGGCGGGTGTCGCGATGTCGACGGCGAAGGTCAGGAACCAGCGGCCGTCCGGGTCACGCGACACCGTCATCATCGTCGGGTCCAGCCCCGCCGGGTCGATGTCCGGCCAGGACCACACGAACCGCAGCACACCCGGAATCTTCCCCAGCGACAGGTTCCCGCCGCGCAGCCGGAACGCCGACCTGCTGAAACTGGCGGACTGGCGGCCGTGCCGCGACTTGTAGCGCGGGTACCGGGCCCGCTTGGCGAAGAACGGCGGTCATGGCGGTGTGCTGGTGCCGCAGGGTCTGCTGCAGCGGTACCGACGACACCTCACCCAGAAACGCCAGGTCGGGCTGCTTCTTCGTCTCCGTCAACGCTCGATCCGTCTCCGCGTAGGAAGTGGATCTCCGTTCGGTGTGCCAGCGGGCGTGACGGGCGGCGAGAGTGCGGTTCCACACCACCCGGATGCAGCCGAATGTGCGGTTAAGCACCGCCGCCTGCTTCGGGGTCGGGTACGCCCGACACCTGTACGCCGTCCGCACAGGACCAGTCTTACCAGAAAGGACAGTCATGGTTGACGACGCGTCCGCCATTCCTCCCCGCTCTGAAGGACGGGGCATCCTGGCGGTGATCCGGTGACCACCGCACCGATCGCGGACCGCGCTGGAGACGGCGGGCCCACCAGCACGGGCAAGGTGTGGTTCGTCGGGGCCGGCCCCGGCGCGGCGGACCTGCTGACCCTGCGCGCCGCCCGGGTGATCGGCGCGGCCGACGTGGTGGTCTGGGCGGCCAGCCTGGTGCACGCCGACGTGCTCGCCCACGCCCGCGCCGACGCGGAGATCGTCGACTCGTCGCGGCTGCCGATCGAGGGCGTGCTCCCGCTCTACCAGCGCGCCGCCGCCGACGGGCTGACCGTGGCGCGGATCCACTCCGGCGACCCGGCGCTGTGGGGCGCGGTGCAGGAGCAGCTCGACCTGTGCCGGGCGCTCGGGCTGGCCGTGGAGATCGTCCCCGGCGTCTCGTCGTTCACCGCCGTCGCGGCGATCGTCGGCCGGGAACTCACCATCCCCGAGGTCGCCCAGTCGGTGATCCTCACCCGGCTCGAGGGCGGGAAGACCCCGATGCCGCCGGGCGAGCGGGTCCGCGAGTTCGCCCGGCACGGCACCACCATGGCCCTGTTCCTCTCCGCCGCCCGCTCCGGCCAGGCGCAGGCCGAGCTGCTGGCCGGCGGGTACCCGGCCGACACCCCGGTCGTGGTGGCGTACCAGGCGACCTGGCCCGACGAGCTGGTGGTGCGGTGCGCGCTCGGCGACCTGGAGGCCACCGTCAAGGAGCACAAGCTCTGGAAGCACACCCTCTTCCTGGTCGGCCCGGCGCTCGCCGCCGCCGGCACCCGCTCGCACCTCTACCACCCCGGGCACTTCCACACCTTCCGCCGGGCCGAGCCGGCCGCCCGCGCCGACCTGCGCCGCGCCCGCGCGGGCGGCGGGACACCGGGGGACGGGCGCGCCTGATGACGTACGCCGAGCCGCCGCTGCGCGAGCCGGACCTGCCGCGTACCGCGAAGGTCCGGCCGACCGCGCTGCGCACCGGGTGGACCACCGGCGCCTGCGCGACGGCGGCGACCAAGGCGGCGCTGACCGCCCTGGTCACCGGCGTGCCGCAGCGGCAGGTGGAGATCACTCTGCCGGCCGGGCGGCGGGTCAGCTTCCCGGTGGCCCGCTGCGACGTCGACGCCCGCGCGCGGGCGGAGGCGGTGGTGGTCAAGGACGCCGGCGACGACCCGGACGTCACGCACGGCGCCGAGCTGACCGCCACCGTGAGCTGGCGGGACACGCCCGGGCTGCGCCTCGACGGCGGGCCGGGCGTCGGCACCGTCACCAGGCCGGGCCTCGGCCTGCCCGTCGGCGGGCCGGCCATCAACGAGACCCCGCGCCGCATGATCGGCCAGGCCGTCGCCGAGGTCGTCGACCTGACCGAGGTGGGCGTCCGGGTGGTGGTCAGCGTGCCGCGCGGCGAGATCATGGCCCGCAAGACCACCAACCGCCGGCTCGGCATCCTCGGCGGCATCTCCATCCTCGGCACCACCGGCGTCGTCCGCCCGTTCTCCACGGCCTCGTGGCGGGCCAGCGTGGTGCAGGCGGTGCACGTGATGGCCGCCCAGGGGGAGCGGACCGTGGTGCTGTGCACCGGCGGGCGCACCGAGCGGGCCGCCCGCGCGCTGCTGCCGGAGCTGCCCGAGGTGTGCTTCGTGGAGGTCGGCGACTTCACCGGCGCGGCCGTCACCGCCGCCGTGGGCGACGGGATGACCGGCGTGGTCTTCGTCGGGATGGCCGGCAAGCTGGCCAAGCTCGCGGCCGGCATCCTGATGACCCACTACACCCGGTCCAAGGTGGACCTGTCGCTGCTCGGGGCGGTCACCGCCGAGGCGGGCGGCGACCCCGCGCTGGTGGCGGCGGTCACCGCGGCGAACACCGGGCGGCACGCGTACGAGCTGTGGGAGGCCGCCGGGCTGCTCGGCGCCGCCGGCGACCTGCTCTGCCAGCGGGTGCGGCAGGTGCTGCTCCGGTTCGCCGGCGACGCCGTCACCGTCGACGTCGCCATGGTCGACTTCGCCGGCGACCGGGTGGTCGCGTCCTCGGGCCGGTGGGCGGGGTGACCGCCGGACAGCCGGTCGCGGGCGTCGGGCCGGTGGTGACCGTGGTCGGGATCGACGCCGGAGGCGGGCCCGCGCACCCCGCGGCCGCGCCCGCGCTCGCCGGGGCCCGGTTGGTGGTCGGCGCGGCCCGGCACCTGGCCGCCGTCCGGCTGCCGGCCGACGCCGACACCGTCGCCCTCGGGCCGCTGGCGCCCGCGCTGGGGCGGCTGGCCGACGCCGTCGCCGCCGGGAGTCCCGCCGTCGTCCTGGCCAGCGGCGATCCCGGGCTGTTCGGGGTGGTCCGGGCGGTGCGGGCGGCCGGGCTGCCGCTGCGGGTGCTGCCGGCCGTGTCCAGCGTGGCCGCCGCGTTCGCCCGCGCGGGCGTGCCCTGGGACGGCGCGGCCGTGGTCACCGCGCACGGCCGCGACCCGCGGCCCGCGCTGAACGCCTGCCGGGCGCTGCCCGCCGTCGCGGTGCTCACCGCCCCGGGCGCCGGGGCCGCCGAGTTGGGCGCCGGGCTGGCCGGCTGGACGCGCCGCCTGGTCGTCGCCGAACACCTCGGCACCGACGCCGAACGGATCACCGAGACCACCCCCGAGCAGGCCGCCGGCCGCGACTGGGCCGACCCGCACGTGCTGCTCAGCCTCGCCGGTGAGCCCGGCGCCGCCGGGATGCGGGTGGACAACCAGCCGGCCGCCGCGCCGGCCGGCGGGTGGGCGCTGCCGGAGTCCGCCTACGCCCACCGCGATTCCATGATCACCAAGTCGGAGGTACGCGCCCTCGCCGTCGCCCGGCTGCGTCCCCGCCTCGGCCGGCTGGTCTGGGACGTCGGCGCGGGCAGCGGCTCGGTCGGCATCGAGTGCGCCCTGCTCGGCGCGGCCGTGATCGCCGTCGACCGCGACCCGAGGGCCACCGTCGGCGCCAACGCCGCCCGGCACGGCGTCGACGTCCGGGTGGTGGCCGGCGCCGCCCCCGGGGCGCTGCACGGGCTGCCCGATCCCGACGCGGTCTTCGTCGGCGGCGGCGGCACCGACGTTTTCGCCGCCGTGGCGCACCGCCGGCCCGACCGGGTGGTGGCCGCCCTCGCCGCCGTCGACCGGGTCGCCCCCGCCGTCGGCCTGCTGCGCGCCGCCGGATACGCCGTGCAGGGCGTCCAGCTCTCCGCTGCCCGCCTCGCCGACCTGCCCGGCGGGTCCGTCCGACTCGCGGCCACCAACCCGGTGGTCGTCCTCACCGGGGAGCGCCCGTGAACCACCCGCCCGCCGCCACGGACCAGCCGGCCCGCATCGGGCTCGTCGCCGCCACCGCCGCCGGCCGCCGGCACGCCCGCACCCTCGCCGACGCCTGGCCGCACGCCCGCCTCGTCACGGCGGACACCGTCGCGGACGCGCTGCGCGCCGCGTGGACCGGGTACGACGCCGTGGTGGCGTTCCTGGCCACCGGGGCGGTGGTGCGCATCCTCGCGCCGCTGCTCGGCGACAAGCGCAGCGACCCGGCCGTGGTGGTGGTCGACGAGGCGGCCCGGCACGCGGTCGCGCTGCTCGGCGGCCACGCCGGGGGCGGCAACGAGCTCGCCGGGCGGGTCGGCGCGCTGCTCGACGCGCGCCCGGTGGTCACCACCGCCACCGACGCCGTCGGCCTGCCCGGCCTGGACACCCTCGGCTGGCCCGTCGAGGGCGCCGTCGCCGCCGTCGGCCGCGCCATCCTCGACGGCGAGCCGGTGACCCTCGTCGCCGACGCCACCTGGCCGCTGCCCGCCCTGCCCGACAACGTGCGCCCCGCGCCCGCCGGTCCGCCGGCACCCGCGCCGGCCCCCGCCGGATCGTCGGCCCCCGCGCCCGGCGGGCCGGTGGCCCCCGGCCGGGACGACGTCCGGTCCGGGCCGACGGTCGACGGTGGGTACCGGCTGCTGGTCACCGACCGGGTGGTGCCGCTCGACGACCGGACCGCCGTGCTGCGGCCCCCGTCGCTGGTCGCCGGCGTCGGGTCCAGCCGGGGCGTGCCCGCCGCCGAGGTGCGCGGCCTGCTGGACCGGGTGCTCGCCGACGCCGGCCTCAGCCCGGCCAGCCTGCGGCACCTGGCCAGCGCCGACATCAAGGCCGACGAGGCGGGCATCCGGGCGACCGCCGACGCGCTCGGCGTACCGCTGGTGACGCATCCGGCGGCGGAGCTGGCGGCGGTCGACGTGCCGCACCCCAGCGAGGTGGTGCGCGCCGCCGTCGGCACCCCCAGCGTCGCCGAGGCGGCGGCGCTGCTCGGCGGCGACGCCGACCTGCTGGTGCCGAAGACCGCGACGGCGATGGCCACCGTCGCCGTCGCCCGGCACGCCCCGCGCGGCCGGCTGGCGATCGTCGGCCTCGGCCCCGGCGCGGCGGACCTGCGCACCGCCCGCGCGGTGACCGAGCTGCGCCGGGCCGCCGTGGTCGTCGGCCTGGACCAGTACGTCGACCAGGTGCGCGACCTGCTGCGCCCCGGCACCCGGGTGCTCGCCAGCGGGCTCGGCGCCGAGGAGGAACGGGCCCGTGCCGCCGTCGCGGAGGCCACCGCCGGTCACGCCGTGGCGCTGGTCGGCTCGGGCGACGCCGGCGTGTACGCGATGGCCAGCCCCGCCCTCGAGTACGCCGACGAGCGGATCGACGTGCTCGGCGTGCCCGGGGTGACCGCCGCGCTGGCCGCCGGGGCGCTGCTCGGCGCGCCGCTCGGCCACGACCACGCCTACCTGAGCCTGTCCGACCTGCACACGCCGTGGGAGGTCATCGCCCGTCGGGTGGCCGCCGCGGCCGAGGGCGACTTCGTGGCGCTGCTCTACAACCCGCGCAGCCGGGCCCGGGACTGGCAGCTCGGGGCGGCGCTGGAGGTCTTCGCCGCGCACCGGCCGCCGGACACCCCGGTCGGGGTGGTGCGCAACGCCAGCCGGGCCGGCGAGCGGGTGCACCTGGCCACCCTGGCGACCCTCGACCCGGCCGTGGTCGACATGTACAGCGTCGTGGTGGTGGGCAGCAGCCAGACCCGGATCGTGGCCGGCCGGATGGTCACCCCGAGGGGGTACCGGTGGCGGCCGTGACCATCGGCTCCTGCCAGGGCTGCGGCGCCTGCCTGCTCACCTGCCCGACGCACGCGATCCGGCCGGTGCCCGGCGGCCTCGCCGTACGCGCCGACCGCTGCACGGGCTGCCTGGAATGCGTGGAGATCTGCCCGGTGGACGCGATCCGCGCCACGGACACCGAGGAACGTGGAGGGACCCGATGAGTTCGCTACGACAAGCGCTACGGCGCCGCGGCGACGGAGACGCGGCGTGAGCCGGGTCGTGCACCCCATCGAGCGGGAGTCCTACCGCATCCTGCGTTCCCGGGTCGACCTGACCCACCTGCCGCCGCTGACCCGGGCCGTCACCGAGCGGGTGGTGCACGCCAGCGCCGACCTCGACTACGTCACCGACCTGGTCTGCGACGAGGCCGCGCTGGCCGGCGGGCTGGCCGCCCTGCGCGCCGGCGCGCCGGTGGTCACCGACGTGGCGATGGTCGCCGCGGGCGTCACCGGCCGCGACACGGTCTGCCCGGTCGCCGAGCCCGCCGCCGCGGAGCTGGCCCGCGCGGCCGGCATCACCCGGTCGGCGGCGGCGGTACGGATCGCCCTGGAGCGGGTGGGCCCCGGTGCGGTCTGGGTGGTCGGCTGCGCGCCGACCGCGCTGGAGCAACTGATCACCCTGGACGCCCGGCCGGCGCTGGTCGTCGGGCTGCCGGTCGGCTTCGTCGGGGCCGCCGAGTCGAAGGCGGCGCTGCGGGCCAGCGGCCTGCCCGGGGTGTCCAACCGGGGCGAGAAGGGCGGCTCGGCGGTCGCCGCCGCCGCCCTCAACGCCCTGCTGTACGTGGAGGAGGAGCAGTGAGCGCTCTGGTCATCGTCGGGCACGGCACGCGCAGCGCGGCCGGGGTCGAGCAGTTCGTCGCGTTCGTCGACCGGGTGCGCCGCCGCGCCGCCGGCACCCTCGGCGACGTCGAGGGCGGCTTCATCGAGCTGTCCCGGCCGCCGCTGACCGACGCGGTCGGCGCGCTCGTCGACCGGGGGCACCGCTCGCTGGTCGCCCTGCCGCTGGTGCTGACCGCCGCCGGGCACGGCAAGGGCGACATCCCCGCCGCGCTGGCCCGCGAGCGGGAGCGCCATCCCGGCCTCAGCTACGTCTACGGCCGGCCGCTGGGCCCGCACCCGCTGCTGCACACCGCGCTGGAGCAGCGCGTCGACGCCGCCCTCGCCGGCGACGACCGGGCCAGCACCTGGGTGGCGCTGATCGGGCGCGGCTCCACCGACCCGGACGCCAACGCCGAGGTCGCCAAGGTGGCCCGGCTGCTCTGGGAGGGCCGCGGCTACGCCGGCGTCGAGCCCGGCTTCGTCTCGCTGGCCGAGCCCTCGGTGCCGGCGGTGCTGGACCGGCTGCGCCGGCTCGGCGCCCGGCGGATCGTCGTCGCGCCGTACTTCCTCTTCGCCGGGGTGCTGCCGGACCGGATCGTCGCGCAGTCGGCCGCGTTCGCCGCCGCCCACCCCGAGCTGGACGTGCGGGTGGCGGACCTGATCGGCGACTGCGACGCCCTCGCCGACCTCGTCCTCGAACGGCACGCCGAGGCGCGTCGCGGCGACATCCGGATGAACTGCGACACCTGCGCGTACCGGGTGCTGATGCCGGGCTTCGCCGACAAGGTCGGCCGGCCGCAGACCCCGCACGACCACCCCGACGACCCGGTCGGCGGCCACGGCCATCACGGGCACGACCACGGCCACCACCGCCACGACCACCACGGGCACGGCCACGACCACCACCACGGTCCCGGCCCGCGCCGGGGTCAGGTCGCCGTGGTCGGTGGCGGGCCCGGGCCGGACGACCTGATCACCGTACGGGGCAGGGCGCTGCTGGACGCGGCGGACGTGGTGGTGGTCGACCGGCTCGCCCCGCGCGGACTGCTCGCCGGGCTGCCCCCGGGCGTGGAGGTCATCGACGCGGCGAAGGTGCCCCGGGGACCCGCGATGGGACAGGACGCGATCAACGCCGCCCTCGTCGCGCACGCCCGCGCCGGGCGGCGGGTGGTGCGGCTCAAGGGCGGCGACCCGTACGTCTTCGGACGCGGCCACGAGGAGCTGCAGGCCTGCGCGGCGGCCGGGGTGGACGTGACCGTGGTCCCCGGGGTGACCAGCGCGGTCGCCGCGGCGGCCCTGGCCGGGGTGCCGGTCACCCACCGGGGCGTCGCGCACGACGTCACCGTCGTCTCCGGGCACCTGCCGCCCGGGCACCCCGACTCGCTGGTCGACTGGGCGGCGCTGGGCCGGGCCCGGGGCACCCTGGTGCTGCTGATGGCCGTGGACACGGTGGACAAGATCGCCGCGGTCCTGGTCGAGCACGGCCGGGCCCCCGACACCCCGGTCCTCGCCGTGCAGGACGCCGGGCATCCCGACCAGCGCACCGTGACCGCCCGGCTGGACGAGACCGGCGCGGTGGCCGCCCGGGAGCGGATCGCCCCACCGGCCGTCTTCGTCGTCGGCCCGGTGGTCGACCTGCGCCTGCCCGACGGGCCGGCGGACCCGGGACGCTGAACCGCCCGCTCAGCCGGCGACGACCCGGGCCAGGGCGAAGCCTGCGGTGGCGGCGCCGAGGCCGGCGGCCACGCTGGACAGCACGTTGACCAGCGCGAGGAACCGCCGGCCCCGGCACGCCAGCCGCAGCGTCTCGTACCCGAAGGTGGAGTACGTGGTCAGCGCGCCGCAGAAGCCGGTGCCGAGCAGGGCGCCGGCGGTCGGGCCGACGGGCAGCCCGGCCAGCAGACCGAGCAGCAGCGACCCGACCACGTTGACGGTCAGCGTGCCCCACGGGTAGGCGCCGCCGAGCCGGGCCTGCACCGCCCGGTCGGTGAGGTAGCGCAGGGGCGCGCCGACGGCCGCGCCGAGCGCGATCAGCAGGACGGTCACCGGCCGGCCCCGCGCGCCGGCCGGCCGTGGCGGGGGGTGTCGAGCAGCCGGCCGGTGAGGGCGTCGCCGAGCCAGACCGCGACCAGCGCGCCCAGCAGGGTCGCGGCCAGGTAGCCCAGGGCCACCTCCGGTGCGCCGGCGTCGAGCGTCAGGCGGACGTCCACCGCGTACGTGGCGAAGGTGGTGTAGCCGCCGAGGACGCCCACGCCGAGGAACGGGCGCAGCAGCGGTCGGCGGCCACCGGAGCGCTCCAGCGCCGCCATCAGGACGCCGATCAGCAGGCACCCGGTCAGGTTGACGGCGAAGGTGGCCCACGGAAAACCCGTCGGGCCGTGCGGGACGGCGTGCTGGAGGCCGGCCCTGGCCAGGGCGCCGAGCGCGCCGCCGGCCGCGACGGAGCCGAGCACCGCGCCGGGGCGGGCGGCCAGCTCGCCCCGGTCGGCGGGTACGCGCAGGTCGACGTCGGGGTCGACCCGCGGATCCGGTCCGGTCACCTCGCCCTCCCCGCCGGTGCCACGGGCGTGGCCTCGGCGCGCGCCCGCCAGCCTAGCGTCCGGCGCGGTGGTCGTCGGGGCGTCAGCGCACCCCGGCGACGGCGGCGTCGGGGCCGCCCCGCCACACGGTGCCCACCTCGGCGAAGCCGGCGGCGGTCAGCGCGGACAGGTGCCAGGAGACCGGCGGGGTCCACTCCGGGCTGTGCCCGCTCGGGTAGATGTCGCGCCGCTGCGCGACGAGCGGCCGCAGCGCCGGGTCGGCTTCCGCCCGGTCCCACCACTCCGACCAGGACAGCGCGGCGCCGGCGGCGTACCGGGCCGCCCGCCGGTCCCGGGCCCGGTCGAGCAGGCGCTTGGTGAGCTGCGGCAGGGCGTCGTCGGGCATGTGGTCGGCGTTGACCAGGATGCCGCCCGGCCGCAGCAGGTCGCGCAGTTCGGCGTAGAGCCGTTCGAGCCGCTCGCCCGGCAGCCAGTGCAGCGCGGTGGCGGTGAGGACGGCGTCGTACTCGCGGTGGGGGAGCGCGGCGTGCCAGTCGGGCCGGTTCAGGTCGGCGGTGACGACGGTGACCCGGTCCCCGAGCGAGGCGCGGGCGAGGGCGAGCAGCGCCGGGTCGAGGTCCACCAGGGTCACCTCGGCGTGGGGGAAGCGGCGCAGCGCCCGGTCGGAGATGGTGCCGGTGCCGCCGGCCAGGTCGAGCAGCCGCAGCCGGTCGTCGTCGCGGACCGCGTCGACCGCGTCGAGCATCGCCGTGAACCGGTGCTCCCGGTCCGGCAGGTACGCCTCCTGCTGGCGGTCCCAGCTCTCCTGCCAGGCCGCGACATCCGTGATGTAAGGACTCATGCGGGCCAGGCTAGTTACGGAAGCGGGACGCGTCCAGATGTTGTTGCCAAAGATTTGCAACAAGTCCGTGCGGCGGACAGGGCACGGGCGCGGCGGCCCCGCCACGCCGGTACGCCGTTTTGTCGCGCCCGCCCCGGGGCATAGGCCCCCTACCTGGGGATTCGTCGAAAGGGGAGCGCGATGTCCGACACGACGACCTCCGGCGCGCGTCCGGCCGGGACGCCCCGGGACGGGCGGTCACGCCGCCGGGCGGAGGGGCCGCCGTTCCGCAAACCGAGGTGGCCCAGGGCGTACGCCTTCGCGCTGGTGACCGGGGCGCTGTTCCTGCTCACCTGGATCGCGCAGTTCGTCTTCCAGGCCACCGTGGCGAGCGACGAGGCGAGCCAGCACGGCCGCTCCTTCGCCTGGGCCGACTTCCTACCGCAGTTCCTCGCCGCCACCTTCGAGAACTGGCAGTCCGAGTTCCTCCAGTTGATCTGGCAGGCGGCGGGCCTGGCCCTGTTCTACCACTGGGGCTCCTCCCAGTCCCGCGAGTCCGACGAGCGGATCGAGGCGAAGCTGGACGCGCTGCTGCGCGAGCGCGACCTGGACCCGGAGAACCCCTGACGGGTGCCGTGCGCGGCCGGCGTACGGTACCGGGACCGGCGGTCGAGGGGACCGCCCCGGACGGGCGTGGAGCGGTCGATGGGCGGGACAAGCGGGGCGTCGAGCAGCGGCGGTACGGCTGGGGTGGCCGGGCGCAACGCCGCGTACGACATGTTCGCCGCCGACGTCGCCTCCCGGGGGCTCGGCATCGAGCTGGTGGACGCCGCCGGCGGCGCGGCGGTGGCCCGGATGCGGGTGACCGCCGCGATGGTCAACGGCCACGCCATCGCCCACGGCGGCTTCGTGTTCCTGCTCGCCGACACCGCCTTCGCGCTCGCCTGCAACAGCCACGGCCCCGCGACCGTCGCCGCCGGCGGCGAGATCAGCTTCGTCCGTCCCGCCCGCGAGGGTGACCTGCTGACGGCGCACGCCACCGAGCGCACCCGGTACGGCCGCAGCGGCATCTACGACGTCACCGTCACCCGGGACGACGGCGCGGTGGTGGCCGAGTTCCGGGGCCGCAGCCGCACCCTGCCCCCGCCCGCCGGCTGAACCCGCCGTCGTCCGGGGCCGCCCTCGTCCCCGGCCGCCCCTTCCGGTGCCCCCACGACGGGCTCCGCCGGGGCTAGCATCGGCGCGGTGCGAGTACTGGTGGTCTCCGCGCCGTTGATCGGGCACGTCGCCCCGCTGCTGCCGCTGGCCGGCGCGCTGCGCGACGCCGGGCACGAGGTGCTCGTCGCCACCGCCGCCGACGGGCTGCGGGCCGCGCGGCCCGGGGTGCCCACGCGCGACGTCGCGCCGGCGTTCGACTTCGGACGCATCGCCCGCCGCGTGCTGCTGCGCCACCCGCTGATCGCCCGGGCCGAGCTGGCCGGCACCGCCGGCACCCGGGGTGCCGGGCTGCTCTTCGGCGCGGTCAACGACCAGCTCGCCGACGGGGTGGTCGCCGTCGCCCGGCAGTGGAAGCCCAATCTCGTCATCCACGAGCCGTTCGCGGTGGCCGGGGCGCTCGCCGCCGCGACGCTCGGCGTGCCCGCCGTACGCCAGGAGAACGCCCTCTTGGACGGCCGCGAGCTGGCCCGGGCCACCCTGGCGCGGCTGGGGCCGGCGCTGCGCCGGCACGGCCTGACCGCGCTGCCGCCGCCGGCCGCCGCGATCGCCGTCGCCCCGCCCAGCGTGCTGCGTCAGGACGGCTGGCCGATGCGCTACGCCACCGAGGCCGGCGGCGAGCTGCCGGGCTGGCTGCGCGAGCCGGGGGAGCGGCCACGGGTGCTGGTCAGCCGCAGCACCCTCGTCGGCCCCGGCAGCGCCGGACCGATGCCGGCCGTCGTCGCCGTCGCCGACCGGGTCGACGCCGAGTTCGTGCTGGTCCGCCCGGAGGCGCGGCTGGCCCGCCGGGCGCTGCCCGGCAACGTGCGTACGGTCGACTGGATCCCGATCCCCGCGGCCCTGCCGACGAGCGCGGCGCTGGTCCACCACGGCGGCGCGGGCAGCGTCCTCAGCGCGCTGATCGCCGGGGTGCCGCAGCTGGCCACCGTCGGGGCGGGCGACCGGCGGCACAACGCCGAGCTGGTGGCCGCGCGCGGGGTCGGCATCGCGGTCCGCACCCGCGACATCACCGCCGACACCCTGACCCGGCTCGTCACCGACCCCGCGCTGCGCGACGCGGCGCGGCAGGTCAGCGCCGAGATCGCCGCCATGCCGGGGCCGGGCGAGCTGGTGCGGCGGCTGGAGTCGCTGCGCTGACCCGGCGCCGACGGCCCGCCGGCGTCGGCGCCCCGGCCCGCGCGGCGGGCCGGGGCCGTCGCCACCGTCAGACAGAATGTCCCGATGGGACACGTCGTGCTGTTTCATTCGGCCTACGGGCTGCGACCCGCCGTGTTGACGGCCGCCGACCGGCTGCGCGCCGCCGGTCACCACGTCGTCACCCCCGACCTCTACGGCGCGCCGGCCGTCGACACGATCGAGGAGGGCTTCGCCCTGCTCGACGAGGTCGGCGAGGCGGCCGTGATGGGCCGGGCCAGGGCGGCGCTGCTCGAGGCGCCGCCCGACGCGGTGCTGGCCGGGTTCTCCATGGGGGCCGCGGTGGCCGGCGCGCTGCTAGGCGAGCGCCCCGCCGCCGCCGCGCTGCTGCTGTTGCACGGCGCCGGCGGCGCGCCGGAGGCGGTCCGGCCGGGCCTGCCGGTGCAGATGCACATGGCCGACCCGGACGAATACCCCCCGGAGCCCGAGCTCGGCCGGTGGCAGCGGGCGATGACCGGGGCGGGCGCGGAGCTGAGCGTCCACCGCTATCCCGGCGTCGGCCACCTCTACACCGACCCCGACCTGCCCGACCACGACCTGGCGGCCGCCAGCCAGACGTGGGAGCGGGCGGTCGCCTTCCTCGACGGCCGCTGACGCGCCGCGCCGCCGTCCCGCCGTCAGCCCAGGCGGGCCAAGTCCTCGCGGGTGAGCCGGATCGCCCCGGCCGCCACGTTCTGCGCCAGGTGCTCCGGATCGCCGGTGCCGGGGATGGCCAGCACGTGCGGCCCCTGGTGCAGCGTCCAGGCCAGCCGGATCTGGTGCGGGGTCGCGCCGTGCGCGTGCGCCACCGCCCGTACGGCCTCGTCGTGGTCGCCGCCCGCGCCCGCCTCCCGTCCGGCGCCCGCGATCGCGAAGAACGGCACGAAGGCGATCCCCCGCTCGCCGCAGACGCGCAGCAGCTCGTCGGCCCACCGGTTGACGTCGAGGGCGTACGCGTTCTGCACGCACACCACCGGCGCGATGTCCCGCGCCTCGTCCAGGTGGTCCACCCGCACGTTGGACAGGCCGAGATGCCGGATCAGCCCGGCGTCGCGCAGCTCGGCGAGGGCGGCGAACCGCTCCGCCACCGAGTCCCGCTCGGGCCGCCGGACGATCCGCAGGTCGACCACGTCCAGGTGGTCCCGGCCCAGCCGGCGCAGGTTCTCCTCCACCTCCCGGCGCAGCTCCGCCGGGGTCAATTCGCGGTGCCGGGTCGCCTCGTCGAAGGACGGCCCGACCTTGGTGGTGATGACCAGGTCGTCCGGGTACGGCGCGAGGGCCTCGCGGATCAGTTCGGTGGCGTACCGGGGCGAGCCGGCGCCGACGCCGAGCGGTCCACCCGGCGACACGTAGAAGGCGGCCGTGTCGATGTGGTTGACGCCCAGTTCGACGGCCCGGCGCAGGACGCGGACGGCGCGCGCCCGGTCCGGGTCGACGGTGAGCCGCATGGAGCCGAACCCCATCCGGTGCACGGTGCGGTCGCCGAGCGTCCAGGTGCCGGCGGCGGAGGCGGTGATCTCTTCGACAGGCATCGGGCGAACCTAGCCAGTCGGCGCCGGCCCGCGCACTCGGTCGGCCGCCCGATACCGCCCGGGTCGGGTGCCTGTTAGCTTGGATCGTGGGGGAGATCCGCCTGGCCGCCCGCACCCGCCGCCGCGTCCGGCACCCCCGTTCGACGAAAGCGGCCAGCACCCTGCCGGCCCGCTCACGCCGCGATCGGCGTGCCGCGCGGCAGGACCCATCTCGGCCGCTGCCCGCGCCCCTGCCACCGTGCCGACCCGTCCGGCCCGGGGGCCCACGGGCCGTCGCCGTCGGCCGCTCCGTACGGGTCAGCCGCCCGACCGGGGCCGGCGGACCGGCTCACCCGGTCGAGGCCGGCAGCCCTGTCGGATCCGGTCGTCCGATGAGGGCCGGCCGTCGGGCCGGAGGCCGTCGGACCGGGGCCGGCGGTCAGGTCGGGGGTGGCCGTCGGATCGGGGCCGGCCGAGGGGACGCGATCGCCGACGGCGGTCCATCCGCGCAGCTCCACCACCCGGCCGCCCCCGACACGTGCCGGGGGGACGGCGACCGGCGGACCGGGCACGGGACGCGCCCCCGGCACCACCGCGACCCGGGGCACGTCGGCGACCCGGGGCAGGGTCGCGAGCCTGGGCAGGGCCACCACCCGGGGCGTGCTGGCGGGCCGGGGCGTTTCGGGGAAACGGGGCGTGGCGGCGGGCCGCCGCAGCGGTGCCGGGTGCGCCGCGCGCGCGTCCCGGGCCGCCGGGCGGTCGGCGTCGGCGCGCGCCGGCGCCGGCGGTACGGGGGTGGTGGGGGCGTGGACGACCACGGGCACCGGCGGCGCGTCCGCCTCCGCGGGCCGCCCGGCCCGGCGGGCGAACGCGGCCCGCGCCGCCCTCGGCAGCCGGGCGTACGCGAGCTCGCGGACCACCGCGTCGGCGACGGCGTACCGGCCGTCGGCGCGGGCGACCAGCAGACCCGCCACGGCCAGCGCGCGCAGCACCGGGGCGGCCCGCCCGGGAGCCCAGTCGAGCAGGCGCGCCACCGTCGCGGCGGTGGTGCCCGCGCCGACGGTGGCGACGGCCATCAGCACGGCCCGCCGCGCCCCGTCGAGGCGGTCCAGCCGGGCGTCGACCTCCCGGCGCACCACCTCCGGCACGGACTGCGCCGCGCCCAGCGACGCCACGTACGCGGCGGCCCGCCCCGGATTGCCGCCGACCAGCGGCAGCAGCCGGGCGATCGTCGCCGCCGGCCGGTCGGCCCGGCCGAGCAGGTGGCGCAGCAGCCGTCCGGTCTCCACGGGGCGCAGCGGCGGCAGCGCCAACCGGTGTCGCCGATCCCGCGGGTCGGGCCGTACGTCCGTCCGCTCCGGGCGGTGCGAGGCCACCACCACCAGCGGCAGTGACCGCGCGGTGGCCGCCGCGAAGAGCCGGTGCAGGAAGCGGTCCAGCGCCGCGGTGGCCCGGTCGAGGTCGTCCACCGCCACCACCACCGGCTGCCGGGCGGCGAGCCCCAGGAGCGCCTCCCGGGCCACCTCGGCGCCCCGCGCCGCGTCGCCGGAGCCGTCCGGCGTGGCCAGCAGCGCCTCCAACGCGGACACCGCCTCGGTCAGGCCGGCGGGCGGCACCAGGTCCGTGAGGGCGGCGGTGAGCCGTCGCCGTACCGTCGCGGGCGGCTCACCGGCGCGGAGGCCGGCGAGCCCGCGCACCAGGTCCGCGACGGGCGCCAGCGGCTCCGGGTACGGCGGGCAGTGCGCGACGCACCAGCGCACCGGCGCCCCGTCCACGGTCCGTACCGCCCGCGTCAGCTCGTGCAGCAGGCGGCTGCGCCCGCTGCCGGCGGGACCGACCAGCGACAGCCAGCGCGGGTCGCGGCCCCGGACGGCCCGGACGATCAGGTCCCGGGCGGCGGCCAGTTCCCGCCGCCGCCCGACCAGCGGCCCCTCGTGCCGGGCCGGGGCCGGTCGGATCGTGCCGGTGGCATGCCACACGTCGACCGGCAGCGCCTTGCCGACCAGCGCCACCGGCGGTACGCGGCGCTGGTCGACCAGCCCCACAGTCGCGCGGTGGGTGGCCGCGCAGAGCGCCACCCCGCCCGGTGGGGCGTACTCCTGCAACCGCGCGGCGGTGGTGATCACCGCGCCGCTGGCCACGCCGTGTCCGCCGTCGCGCGCCGCGGCGAGTTCCACCAGCGCCTCACCGGTGGCCACCCCGGCCCGGACCCGCAGGCGCGGCGCGCCGGGCGGCGGTCGCCGGTCGAGGGCCCCCTGGATCTCCAGCGCCGCCCGCACCGCCCGGTACGCGTCGAACCCGTCGGACCGGCGGGCCCCGAACAGCGCCATCACCGCGTCGCCGACGTACTTCTCGACCACCCCGTGCCACCGGCGCAGCACCCCGCCCACGGTGTCGAAGTACGCCCGTTGCAGGATCCGCACGTCCTCGGGGTCGAGCCGGTCGACGAGCGCGGTCGACCCGACGATGTCGACGAACAGCACGGTGACGAGGCGTCTCTCCTCCGGGACCGGCCAGCCTGCCGACGTGAGCCGCTGCGAACCGGCGACGATGGTGGGCATGGGCATCGCACCCGCCTTTCCCCACGGTGGCTGACGATGCCTCGGACACTGTCACCGATCCGCCGACGGGGGATCTGCCGAACGACGTATGTCGGTCGCGCGCAACCTTCGGTCGCAATGTCGACGCGAGGAGTACCACAGGCGCGAAAGACCCGTAGAACGGTGCGGGGCCCTGTGACTAGGCTGCGTGCCATGGCCAGCGAAGTGGACACCGCACCACTCGTCGGCCGGGCCGACCTGGTGACGACGGTACGGTCCGTGCTGCTCGACGACGTCACGCAGGGCAACACCGCCGCCGTCTTCCTCACCGGCGAGAGCGGCGTCGGCAAGACCCGGCTGCTGCGCGAGGTGGGCACCCGGCTGCGCGACGCCGGGGCCCTGGTGCTCACCGGCTCCTGTCTGGACATCGGCGACGCGTCCCCCCTGCACCCGCTGCTCCAGGCGCTGCGCCGCCTCGACGCCGAACTGACCGGTTCCGAGGCCCGGACCTCCTCGGCGGTCCGTGGCCTCCTGCGGGTGTTCGCCGAGGAGACCGCCGGCCCGGACGGCGCGGGGGCGCTGCTGGAGCGGGTCTCGCGTGGGTTGCACCTGATCGCCGAGGGGCGGCCGCTGGTGCTCGTCCTGGACGACCTCCAGTGGGTCGACCGGAGCACCCGCCAGCTGCTGCTCTACCTGCTGGCCGGGCTGGGTGACCTTCAGCTGTCCGTGCTGGCGGCGGTGCGGGCCGAGTCGTTACAGGGCGCGCACCCGCTGCGCCGGGTGCTCACCGAGCTGCGCCGGCTGCGTACGGTGCGGGTGCTCGACCTGGCCCCGCTGGACCGGGCCGGCACCGACCGGCTCGCCGCCGCCGTGGTCGGGCGGGCGCTCAGCCCGGAAGCGGCGGAGCTGGTGTGGCAGCGCAGCGGCGGCAACCCGTTCGTGGTGGAGGAGCTGGCCCGCGACCTGCGCGACGGCCGGGACGGCCTCTCCGACACGCTGCGCGAGATCTTCCTGGCCCGGGTGGACGCGCTGCCGCAGCACGCGCACACCGTGGTGCACGCGGTGGCGGCCGGCGTCGAGCCGGTGGAGCACTGGCTGCTCGCCCGGGTGGTGCGGCTGCCCGAGGACGAGCTGATCGAGGCGGCCCGGGCGGCGGTCGCGCACCGGCTGCTGGTCAGCGCGGACGACGGCTACCGGCTGCGGCACCGGCTGGTCGCCGAGGTGCTGGAGCACGAGCTGTTGCCGGCCGAGCGGGCCGCCCTGCACCGCCGCTACGCCGAGGCGCTCACCGCGGCCCCGGCGGAGCTGCACCAGGCGCGCCTGGCGCACCACTGGCGGCGGGCCGGCGAGCCGGCGCGGGCGTTGCCGGCGGCGATGGCGGCGGCCCGGGAGGCCGAGCGGCTGCACGGCTGGGCCGAGGCGCACCGGCACTGGTCGGTCGCGTTGCAACTGGCCGCCTCGCCGGGCGTCGCACCGCCGGACGTGGACCGGGTCACGCTGCTCAGGCCCGCCGCCGAGGCCGCCCACCACTGCGGCGAGCACGCCCGGGCGCTGGCGCTGCTGGAGGAGCTGGCCACGGCCGAGACCGACCCGTCGACCTGCGCGCTGCACATCCGCCGGGCCCGCTACCTGGCCGCCGCCGGCCGGTCGGCGCCGGCGGAGGCGGAGTACCAGCGCGCCCTGGAGGCCGCCGACTGCACGCCCCGGGAGCGGGCCACGGCCGCGGCGCACCTGGCCGAGCTGCTGCTGCACCTCGGCCGGTACGCCGACGCCGGCCGGCGGGCCCGGGAGGCGCTGGAGCTCTCCGCCGACGTGCCGGGCTCCACGTCGGAGGTGGTGCTGGCCAGCGCCGCGCTCGGCTTCTCCGAGGCGTACCTGGAGGACCCGGACGCCGGGCTGGCGGTGATGCGCCGCGCCCTGGAGACCGCCGAGCGCTCCGGTCGCCCCGAGGACGTGGCGTGCGCGTACCTGCACCTGGCCGAGCTGCTGACCGGTCCGCTCAACGTGCTGGAGGAGGGCGTCGTGGTGGCCCGCCGGGGCGCCGAGCGGGTGGCCGAACTCGGCCTGGGCCGCACGTACGAGACCCGGCTGCTGGCCATCGCCACCAACGGGCTGTTCCGGGTCGGGCAGTGGGCCGAGGCGGAGAAGGTCGTCGCGGCGGCGCTGCGGCACCGCCCCTCCGGCGCCGACGCGGTGGAACTGCTGCTGGCGCGCTGCCGGCTGTCGGTGGGCTACGGCGACATCGAGGCCGCCGACCGCGACCTGGACGCCGTGGCCACGGTGCTCGCCGGCGGCGGGGCGCGGCACGTGATCCCGCTGCTCACCCTGCGGGCGGGGCTGGCCATGTGGCAGGGCCGGCACGACCTGGCCCGGCAGGCGGTGCAGCGCGGCCTGACCGAGAGCCGCTCCGACGACGTGGGCATCCTCGCCGCGCTCGTGTGGCACGGCCTGCGGGCCGAGGCCGAGGCGCACGCCGGCCGCACGATCGCCGTGGACGAGACGGCGGTGCGGCGGCTGCGGGAGGTGGCCGACCGGGTCGCCCGCAAGAGCGAGCACGCCGCCCGGCCGGTGCGCGACGTGGTCGACGGCTTCCTGGCGCTGTGCGCCGCCGAGGTGAGCCGCCTCGACAGCAGCGACCCGGAGCTGTGGGCCCGCTCGGTGGCGCAGTGGGACCGCCGCCACCACCCCTACCCGGCGGCCTACTCCCGGCTGCGGCAGGCCGAGGCGCTGCTGGCCCGGCGCAGCCGCAGCGCCACGGCGGCCAAGCTGCTGCGGCAGGCGTACGAGGTGGCACAGGGGCTCGGCGCGGTGCCGTTGACCTCGGAGATCCGTACCCTCGCCGGCCGGGCGCGGGTGTCGCTGGAGGAACGCCCGGCCACCGGCGGCCCGGCCGCCGGGGCGGACGGCGACGAGCTGGCGGCGCTGACGGCCCGGGAGCGGGAGGTGCTCGCCGCGGTCGCCGAGGGGCTCACCAACCGGGAGATCGGCCAGCGGCTGTTCATCAGCGAGCGCACCATCGGCGTGCACGTCTCGCACATCTTCGACAAGCTCCAGGTCCGCACCCGGGTGCAGGCCAGCGCGATCTTCCTACGCAACCGGCCCGGCTGACGCGCGGCGCGGATACGTCGTTCTACTGATCCGGCCGGCGGTCGCCGGCTGGCAGGCTGTGCTGCGTCGCCGACGGCACGGGGGGTGCCGGGAACCACTGTGGAGGAGAGATGACGGAACCGGTGTGGGGGCCCGTGCATCGGGACATCGTCGATCTGCTCGCCGACCATCCGGCCGACGTGCCGGCGGTGGTCGACCACCTCACCAAGCTCCAGGACCTGCTGGTCCGGCTGCCTCCGCTGGAGGCGAGCTGCCCGCTGGCCGACTTCAACCGGCTGTACCTGACGATCACCGAGAGCGTGCTGAACGGCCTCTACGACGACCGGTTCTCCGACCCGGTGTTCCTGTCCCGGCTCGACGTGGAGTTCGCCGCCCGCTACTTCGACGCGATGCGGCTGTGGACCGACTCCAGCCCGGGCACGCCGAAGGCGTGGGCCTGCCTGTTCCAGCGGATGCGCGGGCCGGACGCCCGCCCGCTGCCGTCGGCCGCCGCCGGGGTGAACGCGCACATCAACTTCGACCTGCCGTTCGCGTTGGTGACCACGTTCGACAGCCTGGAGTCGGAGCCGGTGGACGGCACCGACCAGCACCGCGACTACCTGGAGATCAACAACATCTTCGCGGACAAGATCCCCGGTCTGCGGCGCGGCTACCTGGAACGGTGGCAGCTGCTCATCGACATGCTCAACGGCGACATCGACGACTGGTACCAGGGGGAGCTGGTCGAGTACACCCGCGACGTCGCCTGGCGCAACGCGCAGAAGATCTGGCGGTGCCGGCACGACCCGGCCGCCCACGAGTGCGAGCGCGCGCGGCTGGACGACACCGCCGCGGCGCTCGGTCGGTTGCTGCTCTCGCCCCTCGGGGCGTTCCTGCAGTAGCCGTGACGGGGGGTCCCCGCGCTCCGCACCCGGCACCCGGCGGAGCGCGGGGACGCGTCCCCGCCGGACCAGGGCCCGTCAGCCGGGGGGCGTCGGGCCCGAGGTCGGGGACGGTGCGGCGGTCCGGGGGTACGCCGGGTGCGGGGGAGCGGGGTTCGCGGGTCGGCCGGCCCGGGGGGTGTCGGCCGGCCCGCACGGGGTACGCCCGCGCCATGAGTCACCCGGCCCGTCGGCCCGCCGCCCGACCCCGTCCCCGGCCCGTCGCCCCGCCCCGTCCCGCCCGACCGGGCGCCGCCCGCCCCACCGGCCGGGGCGGCGCGCGATGACCGGCGGGGCACACCGGTTCGCGTTCCGCTTCGACCCGGTCTTCCGGCCGGCGCTCGCGCTGGTGGGCGTCCGGCCGGCGACCGCCTGGGTCGACGTCGACCGGGCCGAGCTGGTGGTCAGGTTCGGCCCGTGGCGACTGCGCACCGCCCGGGGCAACGTCGTCGACGTCGCACCCACCGGCCCGTACCGCTGGTGGCGGGGGATCGGCGTGCGCCTCTCCCTGGCCGACGCCGGCGTCACCTTCGCCAGCAGCACCGCCCCCGGGCTCTGCCTGCGTTTCGCCGAGCCGGTGCCCGCCCTGCTGCCCGGCGGGTGGCTGCGGCACCCCGGGGCGACGGTCACCGTGGCGGATCCCGACGCCCTCGCCCGGGTGCTGGCCGCCCGCGACGGCGACTGAGCCGTCCCGGCTTCACCGTTCGGGCGGGCGGCCGGCCGGCGACCGCCTACGGTCGGGTCAGGACCGCCGAGGGTGGGGACGGGACATGCGTGACGAGCACGGGCCGAGGTCGCGGCGCACGCGTGGTCGCCGGCCACCGCCCGCCGGCCCGCCACGGGACCTGCGCGCCGCCCGGGACCCGACCCGTCCCGGCGACCGCGCCGGACGCCCGGTCGCCGTCCCGGAGGCGCAGGCCAGCCCCACCCGGCCCGCCGCGCCGCTGAGCCCGCTGCGCCGGTGGCTGTTCGCGCACCGGGTGCAGCCGGTCGGCCCCGAGACGGCGGAGGGGCAGACCCGTTCGCACCCCTGGTGGCAGGTCATGTGCCTGACCGGGGTCGACTACTTCTCCACCCTGTCGTACCTGCCCGGGATCGCGGCGGTGGCCGCCGGGGCGCTCTCCCCGCTGGCCACCCTGCTCATCGTCGCGCTGACGCTGTTCGGCATGCTGCCCATGTACCGCAGGGTGGCCCGGGAGAGTCCGCACGGGCAGGGCTCGGTGGCGATGCTGGAGCGGCTGCTGCCGTTCTGGCGCGGCAAGATCTTCGTACTGGTGCTGCTGGGTTTCGTGGCCACCTCGTGGATCATCACGATCACCCTCTCCTCCGCCGACGCCACCGTGCACCTGCTGGAGAACCCGCACATGCCCGAGGGCTTCGGCGGCACCGGTGTCGCCGTCGGCGTCACCGTCGTCCTGCTGCTCGTCCTGGGCGGGGTCTTCCTGCTCGGCTTCCGGGAGGCGGTCGCGGTGGCCGTTCCGCTGGTCGCGGTCTTCCTGGCCCTGAACGCGCTGATCGTGGCCGACGGGCTGGTCGGGATCGCGACGGACCCGCGGACGCTGTCGGACTGGACCGCCGCGCTGACCGTCGGTGGTGGCCCCGGAGAGGTGGCCGTGACCGCCGTGCTGGCGTTCCCACTGCTGGTGCTGGGGCTCTCCGGCTTCGAGACGGGGGTGAGCATGATGCCGCTGGTCGCCGGCGGGGGCGCGGACCGCGAGGCGCGGCTGGCGGCGCGGATCCGCAACACCCGCCGGCTGCTCACCGCCGCCGCGCTGGTCATGTCGGTGTACCTGGTCTCGACCACCCTCGTGACCACCGTGCTCATCCCCGCCCGGGAGTTCGAGCCGGGCGGGGCCGCTGACGGCCGGGCGCTGGCGTACCTCGCCCACGAGCGCCTCGGGGAGGCGTTCGGCACCGTCTACGACCTCAGCAGCGTGCTGATCCTCTGGTTCGCCGGCGCCTCCGCGATGGCCGGCCTGATCAACATCGTGCCCCGCTACCTGCCCACCTACGGCATGGCGCCGGAGTGGGCCCGGGCCGTGCGGCCGGTCGTGATCGTCTACACCCTGATCAGCGTCGCCATCACCCTGGTGTTCCGTGCCGACGTCAACGACCAGGCCGGGGCGTACGCCACCGGCATCCTCGCCATGATGGTCTCCGCCGCCGTGGCGGTCACGATCTCCGCGGCCCGCCGCCGGCAGCGCGTCGCGGCCGGCGGCTTCGCCGTGCTCACCCTGGTCCTGCTGTACGCGCTCGCCGAGAACGTCATCGCGAAGCCGGACGGCATCGCCATCTCCGCGCTGTTCATCTTCGGCATCGTGGTCGTCTCGCTGGTCTCCCGGGTGACCCGGACGACCGAACTGCGCACGGAGCGCATCGAGTTCGACGAGCCGGCCCGCCGGTTCATCGCCGAGTCGCTGGCGCACGACGGCCGGCTGCACCTGATCGCCCACAAGCGGGCCGCCGGCGCGGTCAAGGAGTACACGGTCAAGGAGCGGGCGCAGCGGGGGATGAACCCCGTGCCCGGCGAGGGCGACATCCTCTTCCTGGAGATCGAGGTCGTCGACCCGTCGGAGTTCAGCCAGATGCTGCGGGTGCACGGCGTGGAGGTGGGTGGCTTCCGGGTGCTGCGGGCCGGCAGCCCGGCCGTCCCCAACGCCATCGCGGCGATCCTGCTGGCGCTGCGCGACGCCACCGGCGTACGCCCGCACGCCCACTTCGAGTGGTCGGAGGGGAACCCGCTCGGGCACCTGCTGCGCTATCTCATCCTCGGCCGCGGCGACACCCCGCCCGTCGTGCGGGAGATCATCCGCAAGTCCGAGCCGGACCCCGCCCGCCGGCCCGGCATCCACGTCGGCGGCTGAGGGCGGCTGCGCGCCTCCGCCAAGATGAATAGTACGCTTATTCATGTTCGGCGGATTTTGCCCGGTTCTCGTCCGTATCGTGACCTTCGGCGGCTGTCGCGACGTCAGCCGCCCCGCGTCCCGTTCGACGCGGCCGTGTCACGCACTGCGCGAGAGGCAGGGGAAGCCTGATGACGACGTATCAAGGGGGCCGCCGAGCCGCACCACCCAGGCGGCGGTCGCGGTGGTTCTTAGCCGGCGGCCTCGTGGCGGGCAGCCTGGTGGCGGGGGCGGCCGGGCTCACGGGTGTCGCCGCCGTCGCCGCCGACCGGGACCTGCCCGCCGCCTCGGACACGCCGTCGCTGGCGCTGCGGGCCGACGACCACTCCGCGGACCGCGGCCGCGCCGACGCCGTCGAGGACCGCGACCACGCCCGCGAGGAGCAGCGCGGCGGGAAGCCGGGCGGCCGCCCCGGGCGGCCGGGCCAGGGGCCTCACGCGGAGGTCGCGGTGCCGTGCGACTCGGCGAAGCTGATCTCGGCGCTGGTCCGGGCCAACGCCGAGGGCGGCGCCCACCTGCGGCTGGCGTCGAAGTGCACGTACGAGCTGACCCACGCCTTCCAGCAGCCCGACGAGTACGACGGCGGGATCCGCGACGCCCGGGAGGCCGCCGACAGCGCCGAGAACCCCGGCGACGCCGAGGCACCCCCACGCAACCCGCAGCACGACCGGGCCGGGCTGCCCGTCATCTACCACCCGATCTCCATCCGGGGCGAGGGGGCCACCATCGTCCGGGGCGTGCACGCCGAGGCGTTCCGGTTCTTCACCGTGCGCGACGGCGGGGAACTGACGCTCTCCGACGTCGTGCTCCGCAACGGTCTCTCCGCCGCCGAGGGCGGCAGCATCCACGTCGTGCACGGCGCGTCCGCCGTGGTCGAGCGCACCACGATCGTCGACAGCACCTCCCTCTCGGCGGAGGGGGGCGGTGGCGGGATCTTCAACGACGGGCACCTGGTGGTCACCGGGAGCACGTTCGTCGACAACCACGCCGCCGGCACCAAGGGCAAGGGCGGGGGCCTGCTCAACGGTGGCGTGCTGAGCCTGGAGACCTCGCAGTTCCGGGGCAACAGCGCCGTCGCGTACGGCGGCGGCTTCGCCAACTACCGGGGCGCGGCCGAGGTGCACTCGAGCACCTTCGCGGGCAACAACGCGGCGCAGGGCGGCGGCGTCGCCAGCTTCTCGGCCCGTACCCGGGTCGCCGACACGAAGGTGCTGGGCAACACCGCCCAGACCGGCGGCGGCATCGCCAACTCGGACGCGCTGATCTTCCTGCGCGGCCTGGAGGTGCGCGACAACACCGCCACGGGCAACGGCGGCGGCATCTCCACCTTCCAGGGCCTGGTCCCGCTCGACGACAGCGTCGTGTCGGGCAACACGGCGCGGGGCTCCGGCGGCGGGATCCACGCCCAGAAGTCGAACCTCCTGCTGCGCCACAGCGAGGTCGACCGCAACCACGCCGTCGGCGCGGCGTCCACGGGCGGCGGCGTCTTCGCGTCGCTGGGACAGGTCTCCCTCTACTCCAGCCGGATCACCGGCAACGTCGCCATCGTGAAGCCGGGTGGCCTCTTCGTCGACAAGGCCCGCGTCAAGGTCGACGACGAGACCGACATCATCGACAACGAGCCCACCAACTGCGAGGGCAGCAGGGTGCCGGTGGCGAACTGCTTCCGCTGACCGGTCGGCGGGCCGTCCCGGCCGGGACGGCCCGCCCAGACCCGGGGGCGCGTCCTCCCGCCCGTCGGCGATCATCGCGATCGCGGCGGGCGGTGCCGGACGCGCCCCCGCGCGTCGGAGGGCTCAGCCGAGGGCGCGCAGCCGGCCGGCGAGGTCGCCGGCGAAGAAGTCGAGGAAGCCGTCCGGGTCGGGGCCGGCGTTCTGCAGCACGACGTGGTCGTAGCCGGCCTCGACGTACGGGCGGACAGCCGCCACGTGCGCCTCCGGGTCCGGCCCGACCGAGAACAACTCCCGGACGTGGCGCTCCTCGACGTACGCGCTCGCGGCGTCGAAGTTGACCGGGTTCGGCAGCTCGCTCATCACCTTCCAGCCGGTCACCATCCACCGACTGGTCTCCAGCACCGCCCGTACGGCCTGCTGGTCGTCGGTGGCCCAGGCCATCGGCACCTCGGCGTAGCGGGGACCGTCGCCCCCGGCCCGCCGGTAGTGCTCGACGATCGACGCCTTCGGCTCGGTGACGAACAGGCCGTCGCCGAGTTCCGCCGCCATCGTCGCCGAGGACCGGCCGCTCGCGGCGACCGCGATCACCGGCGGGGTCTCCGGCAGGTCGAAGATCCGGGCGTCCTCCAGGTGCAGGTGCTTGCCCTCGTACGAGCGGTAGCCGCCCTGCCAGAGCAGCCGGATGATCTCCAGCGCCTCGCGGAGCCGCTCGTGCCGGCCCCGTACGCTGGGAAAGCCCTGACCCACCACGTGCTCGTTGAGCCGTTCCCCGGCCCCGACGCCGAGGGTGAACCGGCCGTCGGAGATCAGCGCCATGGTCGCCGCGGCCTGCGCGATGATCGCCGGGTGGTACCGGACGGTCGGGCAGGTGACCCCGGTGGCCAGGCCGATCCGCTCGGTCTTCGCCGCGACCGCCCCGAGCACGCTCCACGTGAACGACGAGTGCCCCTGGGTGTCGAGCCACGGGTGGAAGTGGTCGCTCATCTCGACGAAGTCGAAGCCGGCCTGCTCGGCCCGGACCGCCTGGCGGATGATCTCCTGTGGTCCGTACCCCTCCGAGGCGAGCTTGTAGCCGATCCTCATGCCGGTGCTCCCGTCCCGTGCGGCGCTGGTGGCGCAACGCCGGTTCCCGCGGCGAGGCCCGACAAACGTCGGGCCGGGGAGGCGCGACGCGGGGCGCCGGCACCGATGACCCAGCCTCCTAGGACGCCGTACGCGATGTGGCGCACCGCCCGCGGACCCGGCCCGACCGGTCCAACAAGCGAGAGGGACGGCGGGGAGAGTGACGGCCGGCCCGGACGGGCGTCGGCGAGAGGGACGGAGACGGGGAGCCGGCGTGGCGTCTCCGGACACGGCTCGGCCCGCGCCCCGAGTGGGCGCGGGCCGGAGGAGTGCGTCCTACTTGGACGGCTGGGGCAGTTCGCAGTCGACCTTCGGGTTGGCCCCGATGTAGTTCAGCGGCCCGGCGACGATGGTCACCAGGATCGTGCCGGCCTCGGCACAGTTCGTGTCGTCGCCGCTGTAGTAGCCGCGCTGCCCGGCGGCGACCGCGCCGATGATCAGCCAGATGACGACCAGGACTCCGAATATCGACGTGCCGCGCATCGCTGCCTCCGCAAGGGTGTGGTGGTTCGAGGTGATGGGCGTTGTACCCAATCGCGATGAACGGCTAACGGTGCCGGGCGCCGAGGAGCCGGCGCGGCGGACGGCCGACGGGTGGACGGACGAGGCTGCGGGCCGAGACGGTAGCGCGCGGCGTCGGCAGTCTGCGCCGACTCCGAGACCGAGTTGGAGGCGGCCCGCTGCCCGGCGCCGGCGGCGAGCCGATGCGCGGTACTCCGCTCGGGTTCGGCCCGGAACGCCGACATCGCGGCGCCCGGCGGACGGGCGCCGCGATGTCGGCGACGACGGCGAGTTCGTGCGGCGGACCCGATCCACCGGGTGTCGCCGTCCGGTGCCGACGGAAGCACGGCAGCCGGGGCGAGGCCGGTCAGGCGTCGGTGCCGCCCACCGGGGTCGGCAGGGCGGCGGCCGCCTCCTGCGGAGCGCCGGCGAGCACCTTCGCCTGCTGCGGCCAGGTCGCCAGGCTCGGCGCGGCCCGCAGCCCGGCCGCCCGGATCGTCTCCCGCAGGGCGGCCTCGTCCAGCTCCGCCAGCTGCCGGTACGTCCGGATGCCGGCCGCCTGCAACGCGGCGGCCATCTTCGGGCCCACGCCCTGGATCCGGCGGAAGTCGTCGGCGGCGTCGGAGTCGGTCGCGGCCGGGGTGTCCGCCTCGCCGCGCGGCGCCGGAACGACCACCGGCTCGGCCGGAACGACCACCGGCTCAACCGGCGCGTCGGCCGGCGTCGACCCGGGCCCGACGGGTGCGCCGTCGGCCGTGGCCGGCTCGACCGCGGTGGTGGCGGCCGTGGCCGGCTCGACCGGTGCGTCGGCCGGCTCCGGCTCGACGGGGGAGGTGGCCACGGGAACGGGTGCGAGCTTCGGCTCGGACGGGCCGTCGGCGGTGGGTGCGGGCGCGGTGTCGGGCTCGGTCGGGGCGACGACCGTCGACTCCGGCTCGGCCGGGATCGCGCCCGTCGGCGCCGAGGCGACGGCGGCCGGGACGGGCTCAGCCTCGGCGGGGGGAGCGGGCTCCGTCGTGGCGGTCGGGACGGGCTCCTCCGCCGGTCGGCGGTCGACGGGGCCGGTCACCTCGGCGGCCACCGGCAGCACGATCTCGTGCTCCGGCCGGGCGTCGGCGGCGGTGTCGGACGGCACGGGGTCGGTGTCGGGCGCCGGCACCGGGTCGCCGGTCAGCGCCATGTCGGCCGGGTCGACGTCGTCGGCCCGGGACGCGTCGGCCGCGACGATCGTGGCCGGCGGGGCGTCGGTACCGCGCGGGTCGGCGTCGGTCGGGGCTTCGGCCCCCGGCGCGGCGGGGACGCGGTCGGCGACCGCGTCCGGCGCGGGGTCCACGGTCACCTCGGGGCGCGCTTCGTCCAGGGTGGCGACGGGAGGCGGGTCGACCACCACGGCGGTCATGCCGGCGACCGGGTCACCGTCCACCATGGGGGAGCCGTGGGTGGCGGCCGCCGCGTCCTGCCGGCCGCGCCAGAACCAGCCGCCCGCCAGACCCACCACCAGAGCCACGATCAGTATCAGCCAGTGCCCGAAAGACCACGCCACGGCAAACCTCCCTATCGTTCACGTCCGGAAACCCGCGAGAAAAACTCGCCGCAGCTTCGCACACGCCCGATGACGCCGACAGGCTGGACCGGGTGCCGGCCGTGGCGGCGCGACGGGCCGCGACGGGCGGTGTCCGCCGGGGCGACGGAGGGTCGCCGTCCCTGGGTCCGCGCGGTCAGGCGGGTACGCGGGACCCCGGCGCCCACTGGCGGCGCCGGGGTCCCGGTCGGACGGTCAGTCCTCCTCGCCCCGGTAGCTGTAGAAGTCGTCGACGAACCGGCGCGCCAGGCGGGGTACCCGGCTGATGACGCCGAAGTAGCCCCGCGCGCCGAGCAGCGCGAGCCGGCCGACGACCGGTTTGTACATCCGGTCGTCCCCACTGGTGCCGCTGCGGTTGAGCGAGTCGGCGACCCGGGCGAACCCGTACGGCACCATCGCGGCCTCGTAGTCGGCCACCGCCTGGAGCAGCGTCTTGTCGCCGGTGGCGGCCAGCCGCAGTTGGCGGCAGAGCAGGGCGGCGTCGCGCAGGGCGGTGTTGGCGCCCACCCCGCGTCCCGGCGTCATCGTGTGGATGGCGTCGCCGAGCAGGGTGACGGTGCTGCTCTTCCAGGGCGGCACCGGCTCGCTGGTGGCCACCTTGATGGGTAGGGCGCTGCCCGGGTCGCTGCGGGCGAGCAGTTCGCGCAGACTGGGGTGCCAGTTGCGGGTGAGTCGCAGGGCGAGCAGGACCAGGTCCTCGCCGCGCAGCTGCATGACGTCGGGCGGGAACCGACGGGCCGTGCTCCAGACGACCAGGTTGATGTTGTCGCGGGTGTTGTCGTGGCGCAGCCCCGGCCAGCCGCGCAGCAGCTCGGCGTCGGCGGGATCGACGCCGGGTTTCAGCGCGCCGTCGCGGTCCCACTTGAACTCCATCACGTGCAGCACGCCCATCATCCCGCCGGTACCGAAGATCAGCGAGATGCCCTGTTCGAGCCGCTCGGGCAGCAGACCCCGGGTGTGCGGGGTCAGCGGGATCCGGGTGGCGATGTTGATGGTGCCGGCGTCGCGGGTGACCGCGTGCGGCAGGTACTGGCGGCGTACCGCCGAGTGCGTGCCGTCCGCGGCGACGAGCAGGTCGCCGGTGGCGGTGCTGCCGTCGGCGAAGTGCGCGGTCACGGTGCCGTCGTCGCGTTGGTCGTACCGGGTGAAGGCCTTGTCGAAGTGGACGACGTCCTCCATGCCCGTGAGCAGGACCTGGCGCAGGGTCATCCGGGCGACGGACCGTTCGGTGTCCACCGGGTCGGTGTCCGGCCGGAGCGTGAACGAGGCCGTGCGCCGCATGCCCTGGGTGATGACGTTGAAGTAGCGGGGGGAGCGGGCGCAGGTGGCGAGGTAGACGTCGAACAGGGCGGGCGGCAGGCACTCGCGCAGCGCGCGGCTACCGGTCGGCCCGATTCCGACCCGGTAGCCGAGCAGCCCCTCGCCGCGGGTGCGGTACCGCTCGTAGACGGCGACGCTGATCCCGGCCCGGCGCAGGCCGTGCGCCAGGCACAGCCCGCCCGTGCCGGCCCCGACGATCAGGACGTGGGGTGGTCTGGACGACATGGCGACCGCCCGTTCAGCCGGCCGGATGCGACGACGACGACGCCGCCGCGTCGGCGGCGTCCCAGCGGTAGAAGCAGCCCGCGATCGCGTCGCGTGGCGAGCGCCAGGTCGGCAGGTACGGCGTGGTGTGCGCGGACAGCCGTTCGTTGACCTGGCGGTAGAGCGGGTGGTTGCGGGCGTCGGCCAACGCTTCCGGGGCCACGTCGGCGGTCTCCATCAGGTGTACGCACAGGTCGTGCAGGCAGTACAGGGACCGGTGCCGGACCCCGGTGAGGGCGGGCAGTTCGGTCGCGTCGGACTCGGCGAAGATCTGCGCCACCCGACCCTCCGCGCCCGGGATGATCCTGCTGACGATCAGTAGACGGCTCATGGGACCCCTCTCGCCGGTGGCGCTCCGCGACCATGTCGGACACCACGGACTGTTGTGCGGCCCACCGTGCCCCGACGGCTGTCACCTGTCCGTCACTCGCCCCGCCGCGGCGGTGACGCCGCCTCAGCGCGCGTGGGGCGCGATCCGGGTGGACGGCGCTTGGCGGGGCCCGGCCGGGGCGGTGCGGGTGGCCTGGCGGATCGGCGCCAGGGTGTCGTCGAGCAGGGCTGTCATCGCCGCCGAGGGCTCCAGCCGCAGTTCCCGCAGCAGCAGGTCGCGGTAGACGTAGAAGGCGTGCACGGCCTCGAAGGCGTTGCCCTCGGCGAGGTGGATGCGGACCACCAGCCGGTGCGGCGTCTCGCGCAGGGGTTCGGCGGCCATCGCCTCCAACGCGGCTTCCAGGGCCGCGCCGTGGCGACCCGCCGACAGATGCTGGCCGGCCAGTTCCTCCAGCATGTGCAGGCGCAGCTGGCGCAGCCGCTCCCGGTCGGCCAGCACCCAGTCGTCGTACCAGCCGGGGAGCAGGTCGTGCCGGCCGGCGGCGAACGCGGCGGCGGCGCACGGGTCGTCGCCGTCGCGTACCCGCGCCGCCGTGCCGACGAGCGCGTCGACGTCGACCCGCACGACCGGGCCGAGGGAGACCGTGTCGCCGGAGGTGGTGATCGGGCAGCAGGGATCCTGGCGCAGCCGCCACAGCGCGGTCCGCAGGGACGACAGCGCGCGGTCCTCCGGCGCATCCGGCCAGAGCAGGCCGGCCAGGTTGCTGCGGGTGGCGCCGGGGCGCAGCCCGATCAGCGCGATGACGCGTTGCAGGCCGCGCGGCACCACGACCGGCGCGTCGCCGTGCAGCAGCCGGAACCCGCCGAGCAGGTGCAGGGAGATCTCGGCGTCGGAACGGCAATCGGTGGTCGGCGTCGATCGATCAGCGGCCACGGCGGCACCCCCTGCGGAACGCTCGTCCCGACTCGTCTGCTGTCCCCGGCGCGGCTGCCCATGACCCCACTGTCGGATCGCTCCGCCGCGGCACGGCGTCGCGCGCCGCGGCCGCCGGGCTGACCGTGACGAAGATTATCAATTGTGGTCACTCTCGGTCAATATCCTGTACGGGATCGCGCTTGCCTGTCGGCGCCCACGAGATCCCTTCCCAACTGCGGATAGTCCACGTCGGATGATCGGCGTCGCACAGCGGATGCACAGGTGGCGTCAACGCAGCGTCACGGAAGCTGCGTCGCCGCTCGGCGGTCGCCGGTGACGCCGCCGTGACGCCCGGGGCCGGATCGTGTCGCCAGTCGTCCGGCTCGGCCGGTGCCGTCGTCACCGACGCCGGATGCCGTGGAGGGAGGCCCGTCCATGGACCGTTCGCTGATCGTCGCGAAGGTGGTGCCGAGCGCCGAGGCGCGCGTCGCCGAGATCTTCGCCGAGTCCGACGCGACCGAACTGCCGCGCCTGGTCGGTGTCCGGCACCGGTCGCTCTACCGGCTGGGTGACCTGTACGTGCACCTGCTGGAGACGGAGGCGCCGGGCGGGGGAGCGGTCGAGGCGGCCCGCGGACACCCCGAGTTCGCCAGGGTGAGTGCCCGGCTGCGGCCGTACGTGTCGCCGTACCTGCCGACGTGGCGGGAGCCGCGCGACGCGATGGCCTGCTGCTTCTACCGCTTCGACGCCGCGCCCGTCGGGCGGTCGTCGTGACCGCCACCGCGCCGCGGGAGGGACAGCTCTGGTCCCGCTGCGGCGGCTGCGCCACCCTGCTGTACCGCAAGCGGCTGCGGCGCAACCTCGACGTCTGCCCCGAGTGCGGGGCGCACGCCCGGGTCGACGCGCCCGAGCGGCTGCTCCAGCTCGTCGACCCGGGGTCGTTCACCGCGCTGCCGGAGCGGCCGGGCGAGGTCGACCCGATCGGCTTCGTCGACCTGCTGCCGTACCCGCACCGGCTCACCGCGGCGCGGGCCGGCACGGGGCTGGCCGAGGCGGTCGTCTGCGGCACCGCCGCCGTCGGGCGGCATCCGTGCGTGCTCGCCGTGATGGACTTCCGGTTCCTCGGCGGCAGCCTGGGCTGCGTCGTGGGGGAGCTGATCACCCTGGCGGCCGAGCGGGCCCTGGCCGACGGGGTCCCGCTGGTCCTGGTCACCGCCTCCGGTGGGGCGCGGATGCAGGAGGGCGCCCTGTCGCTGATGCAGATGGCCACGGTCAGCCAGGCGATCGCCGCGCTGCGGGAGGCCGGACTGCTCACCGTCAGCGTGCTCACCGACCCGACGTACGGGGGCGTGGCCGCCTCGTTCGCCACCAACACCGACGTGGTGCTCGCCGAGAGCGGCGCGCGGATGGGCTTCGCCGGTCCCCGGGTGATCCGGCAGGTCACCGGCAGGGATCTGCCGGAGGGCTTCCAGACCGCCGACTTCCTGCTCCGGCACGGCCAGGTCGACATGGTGGTGCCCCGGCACGCCCTGCGGGGCCGACTGGTGGCGCTGCTCGCCGCCGCGCGGGCCGGGCGGCGGCCGGCGTCGCGTCCCGGCGTACCCCGGCAGGAGCCGTCGCCGCTGGTGGCGCGGCCGGCCGGCGGGGCCGCCGCCACGACGGCGCCGGGCCCGGACGCCGACGCCTGGGAGACGGTACGGCTGGCCCGGCACCCGGGCCGTCCGACCACGCTGGACTACCTGGAGACGGCGTTCGACGGCTTCGTCGAGCTGCACGGCGACCGGCTCGGCGCGGACTGCCCGGCCGTGGTGGGCGGGCTGGCCCGGCTCGACGGGCGGCCGGTCATGGTCATCGGGCACCAGAAGGGACACACCACCGCCGAGCTGGTCGGGCGCAACTTCGGCATGGCCAGCCCGGCGGGGCACCGCAAGGCGCTGCGGCTGATGCGCCTCGCGGCCCGCCTCGGCCTGCCGGTGGTCACCCTCGTCGACACCCCCGGGGCGGATCCCGGCGTGCGGGCCGAGGAACAGGGCCAGGCGGCGGCCATCGCGGAGAACATCCTCGCCCTGACCGTGCTGCCCACCCCCGTCGTCGCCGTGATCACCGGCGAGGGCGGCAGCGGTGGTGCGCTGGCTCTCGCGGTGGCCGACCGGGTGCTCATGCTCCAGCACGCCGTCTACTCGGTGATCAGCCCGGAGGGCTGCGCGGCGATCCTCTGGCCGGACCGGGGCGCCGCGCCGCAGGCGGCCCGCGCCTTGCGGCTGACCGCCCCCGACCTGTGCCGGCTCGGGATCGTCGACGACCTCGTCCCCGAGCCGGCCCCGGCCGCCCACCACGACCCGCAGGCCGCCGCCCGGGCGCTGCGCGAGGCGGTGCTGGCGCACCTGCTGCCGCTGCTCGACGTGCCGCCCGCCACGCTGGTCCGCCGCCGGCGGCAGCGCTTCCGGCGCTTCGGCGCCGCCCGCCTCGGGGCCCGGACGGGTGCCCGATGAGCGCCGGCGGGATCCCGGTCGACGTCCCGCCGTCGGCGCCCGGCAGGGAGGCGACGACCGCCGCGCGGCCGACGCCCGGCACGCGGGGCACCCCCGACGCGCACCCGGCGCCCGCCGGGCAGCCGGCGCGAGACGTGGCGTCGGCACCCGCCGGGCAGCCGGCGCGGGACGCGGAGCCGGCGTCCGCCGGGCATGCGGCGCGGGACGCGGAGCCGGCGTCCGGCGTGACGGCGGAGGCGGGACACGGGGTGGACGCCGTGCTGGCCGGGCTGCGGCGGCACGCGCGGCACCTCGTCACCGAGTTGGCCGGCCCGCTGCGGCGGGTGCGGCTGCGCAACGGGGACACGGTGCTGGAGGTGGAGTGGCACGCCGCGCCCGCCGGCGCCGCGCCCGCCGCGGCGTCCCCGGGGGTCCCGCCGCCCGTCGCGCCACAGTCCGACCGCTACGCCGTGCGGTCGCCCATCGTCGGCACGTTCTACCGCGCGCCGGAGCCGGGCGCCGCGCCCTTCGTCGCCCCCGGCGATCTGGTCCGTCCGGGGCAGGTCGTCGGCATCGTCGAGGCGATGAAGCTGATGAACGAGGTGACCGCCGACCGGGGTGGCCGGGTCGTCGAGGTCCTCGCCGCCGACGGCCACCCGGTCGAGTACGACCAGCCGCTGGTCGCGCTGGATCCGGTCTGAGGGGACGGGCCGCGATGTTCGAGAAGGTGCTGATCGCCAACCGTGGGGAGATCGCCCTGCGGGTGCTGCGTGCCTGCCGCGAGCTGGGGGTGCGTACGGCGGTGGTCTACTCCACCGCGGACGCCGACTCGGCCGCCGTGCGCCTCGCCGATCAGGCCGTGCGGATCGGGCCGCCGGCCAGCCGGCGCAGCTACCTCAACGCCGCGGCGATCGTGGAGGCGGCCCGGCAGGTGGGCGCGCAGGCGGTGCACCCCGGCTACGGGTTCCTCTCCGAGGACGCCGACTTCGCCGAGATCTGCGCCGACAACGGCCTGATCTTCATCGGCCCGCCGCCGGAGGTGATGTCCGTGCTGGCCGACAAGTCCTCGGCGCGGGCGCTGATGCGCCGGGCCGGGCTGCCCCTGCCGCCGGGCAGCGTCGCGCCGGTGCCCAGCGCCGCCGCGGCGGCGGAGGTGGCCGCCGAGGTGGGCTACCCGGTGATCGTCAAGGCGGCGGCCGGTGGCGGGGGCCGGGGCATGACGGTGGTCGCCACCCCGGCGGAGCTGCCCCGGGCGTACGCGCGGACCCGGGCCGCCGCCCAGGCCGCCTTCGGCGACGACCGGGTGTACGTGGAGCGGTACCTGATCGGTGCCCGGCACGTCGAGGTGCAACTGCTGTGCGACTCCCACGGCAACGGCGTGCACCTGGGCACCCGGGACTGTTCGGTGCAGCGCCGGCACCAGAAGCTGGTGGAGGAGGCGCCGGCCCCGGCACTGTCGGCCGGCACCCTGGAGGCCATCGCGAAGTGCGCCCTGCGCGGCGCCCTGCACGCCGGCTTCACCGGCGCCGGCACCGTGGAGTTCCTCGTCGACCCCGACGAACGGTTCCACTTCCTGGAGATCAACTGTCGGATCCAGGTCGAGCATCCCGTCACCGAGATGATCACCGGGATCGACCTGGTGCACGAGCAGCTGCACATCGCCGCGGGGGTGCCGCTGCGCTGGCGGCAGGAGGACGTCCGGTCGCACGGGGTCGCCATCGAGTGCCGGATCAACGTGGAGGACCCGGACCGCGGCTTCGCGCCGACGCCCGGCCGGTTGGAGCGCTTCGTCCCGCCCGGCGGCCCGTTCACCCGGGTCGACACGCACGGCTACGCCGGCTACCTGTTCGGCCCGCACTACGACTCCCTGCTGGCCAAGGTGGCGGTCTGGGCGCCGGACCGGGAACTCGCGCTCAACCGGCTGGAACGCGCCCTCGACGAGTTCGACATCGCCGGTCCCGGGGTCCGCACCACCATCCCGTTCGTCCGGCGGGTGCTCGACGACGCCGGGTTCCGCAAGGGCCGCTACTCCACCGGCCTGGTCGAGCAGTTGCTCGCCGGCCCGCCCGACGCACACCACAGGAGGCTCTGATGACCGTCACCCATGGCCGTCCGCTGACCGCCGAGATCACCGACATCCTGGTGGCCAACTGCGGGCTGGACGCCGAGGCCGCCGCCCGCGCCCCGGCCGCGTCCCTGGAGGAACTCGGCATGGACTCGCTGGCGCTGCTCGAACTCTCCGCCGTGGTCGCCGACCGGTGGCAGGTGCGGATCCCCGAACAGGCCGGGCAGCTCAGCATCGCGGGCGTGGCCGAGCTGGTCGGCCGCCGCGCCGGTACGCCCGGACACACCGAGAACAGCGTCCTCATCGCCGCGCCGCTGCCGCTGGTGTGGGACGTCACCAACGACGTCGCCAACTGGCCGCAGCTGTTCACCGAGTACGCCCGGGCGGAGATCCTGCACCGCGACGGCGACACGGTGCGGTTCCGGCTCACCATGCACCCCGACGAGAACGGCACGGTGTGGAGCTGGGTCAGCGAACGCACCGCCGACCCGGTCACCCGGCGGGTCGACGCCCGGCGGGTGGAGACCGGGCCGTTCGAGTACATGCGCATCCACTGGCGCTACGCCCAGGAGCCCGGCGGAACCCGGATGACCTGGGTGCAGGACTTCGCGATGAAGCCCACCGCGCCGGTGGACGACGCGGGCATGACCGACCGGATCAACGCCAACAGCGCGGTGCAGCTCGCCGTCATCAAGGAGAAGATCGAGCGGCTGGCCGGGGCGGACCGGGCGACGGGAGCCGGCGATGAGTGAGCGGACCCTGCGGCTGGTCGCCGCCGCCGACGTCGCGCCCGACGGCCGCCGCGGCGGCGAGCTGCGGGTGCTGCTCGGCCCGAAGACCGTCGGCAGCACCTCGGGTTTCATGGGGGTGGCGACGCTGCGCCCGGGGGAGCGGATCGCCGAGCACTACCACCCCTACAGCGAGGAGTTCCTCTACGTGGCCCGGGGCGCGATCACCGTCGACCTGGACGACGAGCCGGTGCCGCTGGCCGCCGGAGAGGCGCTGTTCGTGCCGCGCAACGTCCGGCACCGGCTGCGCAACACCGGGGAGGAACCGGCCGAGGTGGTCTTCCACCTCGGACCGCTGGCGCCCCGGCCCGAACTCGGTCACGTCGACACCGAGCTGGTCGAACAGCGAGGCGGGTCGTGAGCGCGAGGAGTGAGCCGGGGTTGCGCGCCCCGCAGTCGCGAACCGAGGTGGCGCCGTGAGCGGGCGCCGCACGGTGGTGACCGGCGTCGGGGTGGTCGCCCCCGGCGGCGCCAGCCGGGACCGGTTCTGGAAGACCATCACCGAGGGGCGTACGGCGACCCGGCGGATCACCTTCTTCGACCCGTCGCCGTTCCGCTCCCAGATCGCCGCCGAGTGCGACTTCGATCCGGTCACCGCCGGCCTCGGCGCGGCCGAGCTGCGACGCGCCGACCGCTACGTGCAGTTCGCCCTCGCCTGCGCCGCCGAGGCTCTCACCGACTCCGGCCTGGAGCTGACCGACGCCGAGCGGGACCGCACCGGCGTGGTGCTCGGCACCGCCGTCGGCGGCACCACGGCCCTGGAGCAGGAGTACGTCACGGTCAGCGACGCCGGCAGCCGGTGGCTGGTCGACGCCGGGCGCGGCGGCCCGTACCTCTACCAGGCGCTCGTGCCCAGCAGCCTCGCCGCCGACGTGGCGTGCCGGCACGGGCTGCACGGCCCCGCGCAGGTGGTCTCCACCGGCTGCACCTCCGGCATCGACGCGATCGGGTACGCCCACCACCTCATCGCCGACGGCGAGGCCGACATCGTGCTGGCCGGGGCCGCCGACTCGCCGATCTCCCCGGTCACCGTCGCCTCCTTCGACGCGATCAAGGCGACCAGCCCGGACAACGACGACGCGGTGCACGCCTCCCGCCCGTTCGACGCCGACCGGCACGGTTTCGTCCTCGCCGAGGGCGCGGCGGTGCTGGTGCTGGAGGAGGCCGGGCGCGCCCGGCGGCGCGGGGCGCACGTCTACTGCGAGGTGGCCGGCTACGCCAGCCGCAGCAACGGCTACCACATGACGGGGCTGCGGCCCGACGGGCTGGAGATGGGGCTGGCCATCTCGGCCGCGCTCAAGCAGGGCCGCATCGCCCCCGAGCAGGTCTCCTACATCAGCGCCCACGGCTCGGGCACCCGGCAGAACGACCGGCACGAGACCGCCGCGTTCAAGCGGGCGCTGGGTCAGGCCGCGTACCGGGTGCCGATCAGCTCGATCAAGTCGATGGTCGGGCACTCGCTCGGCGCGATCGGCTCGATCGAGATGGCCGCGTGCGCGCTGGCCGTGGAGTTCGGCGTGGTGCCGCCGACGGCCAACTGGAGCACCCGCGACCCGGAGTGCGACCTGGACTACGTCCCGAACGAGGCGCGGGAGCTGCCGGTCGACGTGGCGCTCTCGGTGGGCAGCGGGTTCGGCGGTTTCCAGTCGGCGATGGTGTTCCGCCGGCTGCCGGGGCGGGTGCTGCCGTGACCGCGCGGGCCGTGGTGACCGGCATCGGCGTCGTCGCGCCCAGCGGGATCGGCGTGGACGCGCACTGGCGTACGGTGCTCGCGGGCACCCGCCGCACCGGGCCGATCACCCTGTTCGACCCCGCCGGCTACCCCACCCGCCACGGTGGGGAGGTGCCCGGCTTCGACGCCGCCGCGTACGCCGACAACCGCCGGCTGGTGCAGACCGACCGGTGGACGCACCTCGGCTTCGCCGCCACCCGGCTGGCGCTGGCCGACGCCGGGCTGCCCGAACGGGCCCCCGACCCGTACGGCTACGCCGTGGCCCTGGCCAGTTCCTCCGGCGGGAACCTGTTCGGGCAGCGGGAGCTGCAACGGCTCTGGGGCGGGCCGTCGCGCACCGTCGGGGCGTACCAGTCGATCGCCTGGTTCTACGCGGCCAGCGTCGGCCAGCTCTCCATCCACCACCAGTTCAAGGGGCCGTGCGGGGTGCTGGTCGCCGAGGCCGCCGGCGGACTGGACAGCCTGGCGCACGCCGCGCGGGCGGTGCGCCGGGGCACGCCGGTGGTGATCGCGGGGGCGACCGAGTGCCCGCTGAGCCCGTACGCCCTGGCCTGCCAGCTGCGCTCCGGGATGCTCAGCGACTCCACCGACCCGGAGCGGGCCTACCGGCCGTTCGACGCCGCCGCCAGCGGCTACCTGCCCGCCGAGGGCGGCGCGGTGTTCGTGGTGGAGGAGCTGGGTCACGCGCTGTCGCGGGGCGCCCGCGTCTACGGCGAGTTGACCGGCTGGGGTGCCACCCACGACGCCGTGCACACCGGACCGGACACGGCGGGCGACCCCGGGCAGTACGCCCGCGCCATGCGGCTGGCCCTGGACCGGGCCGGCGTCGGGGCGGAGGCGGTCGACGTGGTGCTGCCCGACGCGCTGGGCGTGCCTCGCTACGACCGCAGCGAGGCCGTGGCGCTGCGCGCCGTCTTCGGCGACCGGCCGCCCCCGGTGAGCACCCAGAAGCCGCTGACCGGCCGCGCGCACCAGGGCGGCTCGGCGCTGGACGTCGCCACCGCGCTGCTCGCGTTCGGCCACGACACGCTGCCGGCCTCCGCCGGGCCGGACGAGGTGGCCGAGGGCTGCGAGCTGGACTTCCTGCGGGAGCACCGACGACCGCGCAGCCGGCTGGCGCTGGTCTGCGCCCGCGGCTTCGACGGTTTCAACAGCGCGCTGGTCCTGCGCGGGGCCGCGCCGCAGAGGGGAGTGACGCCGTGAGCGAGCAGGTCACCGGTTCGACGCCCGTCGGGTCCCGGGTCGGCGCGCAGCGGGGAGCCGACGCGGGCGGGCAGCGGGCGCGGGTGGTGTTCCTGGTGCGGGTGCCGCGCGAGCGTACGGAGGCGTTCCTGGCCGCGTACGAGGCGGTCCGGCACCTGGTGGCCGGGGGCGTCGCGGGGCACCTCGTCGACCAGGTCTGCCGGTCGTCGAGCGACCCGGAGCAGTGGCTGATCACCAGCGAGTGGGCGAGCCTGGCCGACTTCGAGACGTGGGAACGCAGCCCGGAGCACCGGGACCTGGTGCGACCGATGCGCGAGTGCTTCACCGACGCCCGGTCGCTGCGCTTCCTCATCCACGCCCAGACCCCCGCCACGTCCCCGGCCTGATCCCGCCCGACCTGCCCCGTCGTCCCGGCTGCCGGGCCGCCGCTGAGGGGGGCAGCGACGCCGTGGGCTGTTCGCCCACCGGCCGCAGGGCACGAGTGGAACACCAGGGGTGTCAACGACGAGCGGTGACACCCCTGGTGTTCCACTCGTGCGGTGGTGCGCGGGTGCGCCGCCCGGCACACGTCGTTCCTGGCACGTTCCGCCGTCCGGCGAGCCCGCTGGCGAGGGCCGCGCTTGTACCGGAGGGCGCAGTCGACTGGCGAAACGCGAGATCCGCCGGCCGTCCCGCTCGGCCGTACCTCCCCGCCCGGCCCGGGTGGCCGCACCGACGCGCCTGAAGACCGCCATCGGCCGTCCCGTGGACGTGCCGCGCCGTACGCACGAGGGGTCATCCGGCGGATACCCTCAGTCGACGTACGCGTCCGATCCTGCCCGCCGAACCGGTCGTGGGCAATCCGGCCGGCCGCCCTTTCTGATCTAGCCATTTGCATCTAGCTATGTGTCCGGACGGCGTCGTAAGGTTCCCCGCAGCACCCCGACAGGCACACCTTATGGGCGGTTCCGCCCTTATTGAGGCTGGGCGGTGAACGGTAGTGACCACGGGAGATCCTGCGGCGACAGACCCGCTCTGGGTTGACGAAATTCTGCTCGAAGGCCGTTCGACCGACATTTGTCTCCGACTGCCCGAACCGGTCGACCGGGGCATCCTGCGGCGGCTGGTGACCGACGCGCAGGCCCGCCTCGGCGCCGCCGGACTGCGCCCCGGGGGCGCCGCCGCGCTGCGGATGCCGCCCTCGCTGGCGTACGTGGTGAACCTGCTGGCCACCTGGCGCTGCGGGGCGCAGGCGATCCTGCTCGACCACCGGCTCACCGACCACGAGGTCGACCGGGCGCTCGCGCGGCTCACCCCGCAGGTGGTCGTGGCCCCGGTCCGCACCGGCGGCGGCGGACTGCGGGTCTTCGTCGACGTCACCGAGGGCGTCACCGCGTACGCCGACCGCCCGGCGGTCAGCGGGCACGCGGTGATCCAGCTCAGCTCCGGCTCCACCGGACCGTCCAAGGTGATCGGTCGTACCGCCGAAGACCTGGTCGCCGAGGTGCACCGCTACACCCGCATCGACGGCGTGGCGCTGCCCGGCGAGCGGATCATCCTGCTGCCCTCGATGGTGCACGTGCTCGGCCTCGTCGGTGGCCTGCTCCACGGCCTGCACGCCGGCGTCGAGCTGGTGCCGCCGGAGCGGCTCGCCGGCGACGCGGTGCTGGCCGCGATCGCCGCCGACGACTCGCCGGCCACCGTGCTCGGCGTCCCGTTCCACATCGGACTGCTCGCCTCCACCCGCCCCGCCGGGCCCCTGCCGCAGTTCAGGCGGATGACCACCGGCGGGGAGCTGGTGCCGTCCGCCGTCGCCCGCGCCTTCACCGACCGGTACGGCGTACCGCTGGGCAACATGTACGGGATGACCGAGGTCGGCGTCATCGGCACCGACCTGTACGGCCGGCACCGCCCGTCGATCGCCCCGGCGCCCGGCATCGAGGTCCGCGAGGTCGACGGCGAGCTGTGGGTGAGCTGCCCCGCGTCGCCGTACGTCGGGTCGAGCGACCCCACCCGCTGGGCCGACGGCTGGCTGCGCACCCGCGACGCCGGCGCGGTGGACCCGGACACCGGCCTGGTCACCGTCCGTGGGCGGCTCGACTCGCAGGTCTCCGTCGGCGGCCTGAAGGTCGACCTGACCGAGGTGGAGGCGACCGTCGCCGAGCTGCCCGGCGTCGCCGCCGCCGTGGTCGTCTTCGACAGCGGCATCACCGCCTACGTGCAGCCGGACGGACCGCTGTCGGAAGAGGTGCTCGACAAGCTGATCGCCGAGCGGTTGGCCGGCTACAAGCGCCCCCGCACCCTGCGTCTGGTGGATCAGTTGCCCCGTACCACCACCGGCAAGCTGGTCCGCTCGGCCGACGCCCTGCGGGCGGCCGCCACGTGAGCGCCACCCCGCGCCGCCCCGGCTGTCCCGACCGTCCCGTCCGCGCCGACCGACACGGCCCCGACCGGCACCACGTGCACCGGCACCGCCTCGTCGGCGGCCACCGCGACCGCCAGAACCAGGCCCCCGCCCACGCGGGGATGCCCGACGCGCAGCCGCCCGGCCCCGGGCGGTTGCCGCAGCCCGCCGTCGAGAACGTCGGGCACCGGGCGCAGGTCGCCGTCCACGGCGTCGGGCACCGGCCACAACGCCCCGTCGGGGTCCTCGGGAACCGGCATGAGCCGACGCAGACCGCCGTCGCGCAGCCCCGTCCCGAGCGCCTTGCCCACGGCCTCCTTCGCCGTCCACAGCCGCAGGAAGTCCCGCGCCCGCCCGTCGGCGTCACGCCCGGCCAGCCACGCCGCCTCGGCCGGCGCGAACCATCGCCCGGCCAGCGCCAGCGCCAGCGCGGGCAGCGGGCGGCACCACTCCACGTCGACTCCCACCGGGCCGGCTGCCCGGGCGGCGACCGCGACCACGCCGTCGGCCCGGCTGACGCTGACCGAAAGCTCCACCCGCGCCCCCGCGCCGGCCACCGCGACCAGCGGACGCCCGTCGCGGCCGCGCGCCACCACGATCTCCGTCTCCGCGCGGCCGAGCAGCGTGGCACCCGCCCGCCGCAACAGCCGCCCGGCCGGGAGCGGCCGACCGCCGACGCCCCGACCGATCCACACGTACGCGGTGTCCCGACCGGGCACCGGTGACTGGCTCACGGAAAGAGGTTAACCATGCGACCCGAGATCCGCGCCTTCGTCGTCGAGCAGCTCGAGGACATGAACTACGACGTCGAGGGCCTCGACGACGACACGACCCTCGGCCCGTCCGGGGTGGACCTGGAATCGTTGGCCCTCGCCGACCTCGCCGTACGCGTCGAGGACCGTTACGGCCTGAAGTTCGCCGACGACGAGTCCGAGAAGCTGGCCCTGATGACGGTCGGCGAGTTCACCACGATGGTCGCCGACCGGGTCGCCGGGGCGACGAGCGACAACGCCTGATGGCCGGTCAGCCCGACCTGGGACGGGCCGACCTGGTGGCCATGCTCGCCGAACTGGCCGGGAAACCGGCCGCCGAGGTCGGCGACCGGATCGGCTCCATGGAGCTGGCCTGGCTGGTGCACCTCGTCGAGCAGCGCCTCGACCGGCGCCTCGACCTCACCGACGACCAGCTCGCCGGGATCCGGACCGTCGACGACGCCCTGGCGGTCTTCCGGACCACCCTGACCGCCGCCGCCGATGGCTGAGCGGGCGGCCGTCCAGCTCACCGGCGCCCACGCGACCAGCGCGTTCGGCAGGGGAACCGAGGCGCAGCTCGCCGGCGTGCTCGCCGGGGCCCCGGCGTTCCGGCCGGTGGACCGCTTCGACACGACGCCCCGCCGGGTCGACGCCGCCGCCATCCTGCCCGACGCCGGCGACCTGACCGACGAACTCGCCGAGGCGGTCGACGCCGCCTGCCGGGACGCCGGGCTCGACGCCGGCCGCCGGACCGGCACGGCCCTGCTGCTGGCCGTGCACGGCGGCGCGCACGTGCCGGCGCTCACCACCGGACTGGCCGCCCGGACCGGGCTCACCGGCCCGGCCCGGGCGTACACCACCGCCTGCGTCTCGGCCAGCAGCGCGGTCGCCGCCGCCGCCGCCCTGATCCGCCGGGGCGACGTCACCCGGGCGGTGGTGGCCGCCGGCTACCTGGTCGAGCCGGACCAGTACGCGCTCTTCGACGCCGGTCGCGCGCTCGCGACCGACGGCGCGGTGCGCCCGTTCAGCGCCGGCCGCACCGGGCTGCTGCTCGGCGACGGCGTCGCCGCGGTGGTGCTGGAGTCGCGGGCCGTCGCCCGGGACGCGGTCGCCGACCTGCTCGGCTGGGGCCGGAGCGGGGACGCGTTCCACCCCTGCCAGCCGGAGCCGGGCGGGCGGGGCCTGGCCCGGGCGGTCACCGCGGCGCTGCGCCGGGCCGGGCTTCCGGCGGAGGCGATCGGGTACGTCAACGCCAACGCCACCGGCACCGGCCACAGCGACGCCTCCGAGGCGGCGGCGCTGCGCACCGCGCTCGGCGCGGTGGCGGCACGCGTCCCGGTCAGCTCCACCAAGGCGCTGCACGGGCATGCCCTGGAGGCCTCCGGCCTGCTGGAACTGGTGGTGACCGTGCTCGCCGTGCGGCACGGGAAGCTGCCCGTCAACGCCGGCTGGCTCGGCCCCGACCCGGCCTGCCCGCTGGACGTCGTCCGCGACGCGCCCCGGCCCGCCGCCACCGGGTACGCGCTGAGCCTCAACGCCGCCTTCGGTGGCGCCAACACGGCGCTGCTGGTGGGTGCGGCATGAGTCCGACCGCCGGGCACCCCGCCGACCGCCGCACCGTGCTGGCGGAGGCGGCCTGGCCCGAGCCGGGCGACGGGGCGCCACCGCCGGTGCCCGGGTACGTGCACTCCAGCTTCCCGCCCCTCGTCGCGGCCGTCGCCGAGCGCTGCCTGACCCGGGCGTACGGCCGGCGGCCGGCCCTCGACGGCGAGCGGACCGCGATCGTGCTGGTCAGCGCGGCCGGGGACCGGGCCAGCGCGGCGCACGTGCGTGCCACGGTCGCCGGCGGCGGCCGGCCCGGGCCGCTGTTCTTCTTCCAGTCGGTGCCCAACAGCGTGGCCGGGCACGTGGCCGCCCGCTGGGGCCTCGGCGGGCCGGTGGTCTGCCTCGCGCCGACCGGCGATCCGCGCGCCGAGGGCACCGCCGAGGCCGAGTTGCTGCTGCACGACGGCGACGCCGACCGCGCGTTGCTGGTCCTGATCGAACAGGCACCCGACGACGGCGGTGCGCGGGATGCGGGCGGACAGCCCGGGACCCGAGCCGTCGCGGTGCTGCTGGGGGGAGGAGACGCACCATGAGGAACAGGGGACTGCGTGGGGCGCTGGCCGCCGACGAGCGGATCGGCGCCGGCAACGTGCTGGCCCGGGTGCTGGCGCACGGCGCCGACCCGGACGGGCCCGGCCTCACCTTCGACACCGCCGTGGACGGCCACCCGGCCGGGCGGGCGCTCACGCTGGGCCGGCTCGACGAGCGGGTCGCCGCCCGCGCCGCCTGGCTGCACGAGCGGGGGATCAGGCCCCGCGACCCGGTCGCCGTGTGGGCCACCGCCGCCGCCGACATGGTGCTCAGCTTCCTCGCGCTGACCCGGCTCGGCGCGATCCCGGCGCTGGTGAACGGCGGGCTGCGTCCCGAGATCGCCGCCGAGTACGTCCGCCGGCTGCGCGGCGTCGGCGTGCTCGCCGACGACGCGCACCGCGCCCTGCTGGCCGGCCACGACCTCGGCGTGCCGGTGCTCGGCACGCCCGCCGAGGCCGGCACCGGCGACCCGGCCGCCGCGCCGGAGCACCACCGGCACCACGCCGACGACCCGGTCGTCGTCACCCACACCTCCGGCACCACGGGGGTGCCCAAGGCGGTGCTGCACTCGCACGCCAGCCTGTTCGCCGCCACCCGGCACCTGCTCGCCATGCCGCAGGCGCAGGGCACCGGCCGCATCCTCAACGCCCTGCCCGCCCCGCACACCGCCACCGTGCTCATGGTCAACCAGGCCCTCGGCAACTCCGCCGAGATGCTCCTGCTCTCCGAGCAGGGCGGGGAGCGGGTGCTGGAGGCGATCCAGCGCTGGCGCCCCGACGGGGTCTTCGGGTTCTCCGTGACGTGGGCGGAACTGGCCCGCTTCGACCTGGCCGCGTACGACCTGGACTCGGTGTCGCTGTGGTTCAACACCGGCGACTGCTCCCACGAGCCGCACGTGCGCCGGCTGGTCGCGGTCGGCTCCCGCGACGTGGTGACCCGCGGGGGGATCACCCGGGTGCCCGGTTCGGTCTTCATCGACGGGCTCGGCTCCAGCGAGATGGGGCACTCGATGTTCCACATCACCCACCGCGTCGACACCGACCGGTACGGCCGCTGCGTCGGGCGGCCCTACCGGTTCGCCAGGGTCGCCGTGCTCGACGCCGACGGCGACCCGGTGCCGGCCGGCGAGGTGGGCTGGCTCGGCGTCGACTCGCCGTCGCTGTTCCGCGGCTACTGGAACGACTCCGTCACCACGTACCGGTCCCGGCGACGCGGCTGGTACCTGACCGGCGACCTGGTGTACGCCGACGACGAGGGCCGCTACCACCACCTGGACCGGGCCGTCGACGCGGTCGACGCGGGGGACGGACGGCGGTTCTACACCGCGCTGTCCGAGGAGCGCGTCCTCGCCGCCTGCCCGGACGTCACCGACTGCACGGTCGTGATCACCTCGGGGGCCGGCGGGGTGGTCACCGACGTGCTGCTGGAACTCGCCACCGGCGCCGACCCCGCCGAGGACCGCACCGGGCGGGTCCGGGCCGCGCTCGGCCCGGACGTCGGCGCGACCCTGCGCCGGGTCGTACCGGTCCGCTCGGCCGACATCCCGGTCACCGTCACGGGCAAGGTGCGCAAGGTGGCCCTGCGGCAGCGGTACCTCACCGAGACGCCGTCATGACCGCCGTCATCACCGGGATGGGGTTGTTCACCCCCGTCGGGCGGGGCGTCGACGCCACCTTCGACGCGCTCTGCACCGGCCGGTCCGGACTGACCCGGCCGCCGGCCGGGCACCCGGCGGCCGGGTCGCTCGAGGTGGCCGGCGTGCTCCCCGACGTCGATCCCCGCATGGTCGCCACCGGGCCGGAGACCAGGGTGCTGGACCGGGTCGTGGTGCTCGCCCTGCTGGCCGCCGCCGACGCGCTCGCCGACGCCGGCATCGAGGTGGGCCGGGACGTCGACCCGGGTCGCATCGGGGTGATCGTCGGCGGCGTCGGCGGGATGGCCACCCTGGAGGCGCAGGTGCTGGCCCGCGCCGAGCGCGGCCGGGCGGCGGTCAGCCCGTACCTGCTCACCGGCATCCTGCCGAACATGCCGTCGGCCCGGATCGCCATCCGGTACGGCATCCGCGGCTACACCTCGTCGGTCGGCACCGCGTGCGCCTCCGGCGCCCAGTCGATCGCCGACGCGGTGCGGCTGATCCGCGCCGGGGAGGCCGACGTGGTGCTCTGCGGGGCCAGCGAGGCGCCGCTGTTCCCGACCTTCGCCGACACCTTCGGCAACGCCCGGGCGCTCGCCCGGGGCTGGGCCGACCCGGCGGCGGCGAGCCGGCCGTTCGACGCCCGCCGCAACGGCTTCGTCCTCGCCGAGGGCGCCGCCCTGCTGGTGCTCGAACGCGCCGAGCACGCCGCCGCCCGGGGCGCCGCCGGCTACGCCGAGGTCGCCGGGTACGGGGCGACGACCGACGCGTACCACCCGACCGCCCCGCGCCCCGACGGCGCCGGCGCGGCGGAGTGCATGCGGCGCGCGCTGGTCAGCGGCGGCGTGCCCGCCGCGCGGGTCGGCTACGTCAACGCGCACGGCACCGCCACGAAGCTCGGCGACATCGCCGAGACGACCGCGCTGGCCGAGGTGTTCGGCGCCGGCGGCGTGCCGGTCAGCTCCACCAAGGCGCTCACCGGTCACCTGCTCGGCGCCTCCGGGGTGCTGGAGGCGGCGGCCACCGCGCTGGCGCTCGGCCGGGGCCTGCTGCCGCCGACGCACAACCTCGACGACCCGGATCCGGCCTGCCCGGCGGACCACATCCGCGCCGAGCCGCGGAGGACGGACACCGGATACGCGCTGACCAACTCCTTCGGCTTCGGCGGACAGAACGTGAGCCTGCTGCTCGCGCGGGCCGCCCGGCCGAGGGACTGACCACGCACCATCCCGGGCGGACCGCGCCCGGACGGCAACCACGGGCAACCGTGAAAGGGCTGAGGACATGGACATCCGTGGGATAGACCACATCGAACTCTTCGTGGGCGACGCCCGGCAGGCGGCCTTCTACTTCGACCGGGCGGTCGGCTTCCAGCTGCGCGGGCAGGGCGGCCCCGAGACAGGGCTGGCCGACCAGCGGTCGCTGCTGCTGAGCCAGGGCGACGTCCGCATGGTGCTCACCACCGGGCTCACCGCAGAGCACCCGGCGTCGAGGTACGTGCAGCGGCACGGCGACGGCGTGGCCGTGGTCGCGTTGGAGGTCGACGACGCCGCCGGCGCGTACGCCGAACTGGTGCGCCGGGGGGCGGCGGGGGTGACGCCGCCGACCACCCGCAGCGGCGCGGACGCCGAGGTGGTGACCGCCGAGGTGGGCGGCTTCGGCGACGTGCTGCACCGCCTCGTGTCCCGCCACGGCGACCGGGGCGAGTTCCTGCCCGGGGCGATCGAGATGATCCCCTCCGACGGCGGCGGCAAGCTGCTCGCCGAGATCGACCATCTGGCGGTCTGCGTGCCGCCCGGGCAGCTCGACGAGACCGTCCGGCACTACCGGGACGTCTTCGGCTTCGCGGAGATCTTCGCCGAGCACGTGGAGGTCGCCGGGCAGGCGATGAACTCCACGGTGGTGCAGAGCGGCTCGGGGCGGGTGACCCTGGTGCTGCTGGAACCGGACCGCTCCCGCCGGCCCGGGCAGCTCGACGCGTTCCTGGACCAGCACGTCGGCGCCGGGGTGCAGCACCTCGGGCTGCGCACCGACGACATCGTCACCGCGGTGGCCGCCCTCGCCGAGCGGGGCGTGCGCTTCGCCGGCACCCCGGCCAGCTACTACGACGCCCTGGAGGCGCGCGTCGGCCCGGTGGACGCGCCGCTGGAGCGGCTGCGCGACCTCGGCGTGCTCGTCGACCGCGACCACGGCGGCCAGCTGCTGCAGATCTTCACCGAGTCCATGCACGTGCGCCGCACGCTCTTCCTGGAACTGATCGAGCGGCGCGGGGCGCGGACCTTCGGCAGCGGCAACATCAAGGCGCTCTACGAGGCCAAGGAACGGGAACTGGCCGCGGCGGGATCCACCGTCACGGCCCCGACACCGCAGGAGGTGCGGGCGTGACCGCGACCGAGTTCGAGCCGACGCTGACCGTCGAGGAGGAGGCGCTGCTGCCCTCCGAGGAGGACGTGGCGCTCTACGCCGCGCACGGCTGGTACCTGTCGAAGAAGCTGCTCACCGACGACGAGGTGGACGCCCTCGCGGCCGCCGCCGACCGGTACTACGCCGGCGAGCGGGACCGCCGCCTGCCGGTACGCCCGCCCAGGCTCGCCTACTGGGAGCCGTCGAAGGGCCCGGTGCAACGGCACAACGACTACGTCCACCACGAGCACGACGTGCTCGGGGCGATCCTGCGCAAGCCGCTGATCGGCGCGGTCGCCGCCCGCCTCGCCCGGGCCACCGAGATCCGCGTCTTCCAGTCCACGCTGATCCACAAGCCGCCGGTCTCGGGCGAGCCGTCGAACATCGTGCCCTGGCACTTCGACAAGCACTACTGGGCGTCCTCGTCGTCGGAGGACATGCTCACCGCGTTCATCCCGTTCCACGACTGCGGCGAGGAGATGGGCACCATCACGATGGTCGACGGCTCGCACCGCTGGGCGGAGACCGGCGCCGACGACACGGTGGTGCGCCACTTCGCCGACCGCGACCGCGACCATCTGGAGGAGATGCTCGCCGAGAACGCGGCCCACAACGGCGCGCAGATCCGCAAGGTGCCGATGGTGATCCCCAAGGGACACATGAGCTTCCACCACTGCCGCACCTACCACGGCAGCGGCGCCAACGTCAGCGGCCGCCCGCGCCGGGCGATCTCGCTGCACCTGCAGGACGGCGACAACGCCTGGCGGGCGTATCCGCTCTCCGACGGCACCCTCGCCGCGTACAACCACGACGTGCTGGTCCGCCGCACCGACGACGGGCGGCCGGACTACGCGGACCCCGAGTACTGCCCGGTCATCTGGCGCCACCGCGCCCCGCAGGGAGGCTGACATGTCACGGTACGACTGGGGAAGGACCCACCCGGGGATCGAGCGGCTGGAGAAGGCGGTGAGCGAACGCCGCGAGGCGGTCGTGCGGCACCCCCTCTACGCCGCCCTCGACACCCACGAGGCGCTGGTCACCTTCATGGAGCACCACGTCTTCGCCGTCTGGGACTTCATGTCCCTGCTGACGTCGTTGCAGCGGCAGCTCACCTGCGTCACCGTGCCGTGGATCCCGACCGGGCCGACCGGCAGCCGCCGGCTGATCAACGACATCGTGATGGTGGAGGAGAGCGACGAGCTGGGAGACGGGTACATCAGCCACTTCGAGCTGTACGTGCGGGGCATGCGGGAGGCCGGCGCCGACACCACCGCCGTCGACCGGCTGGTCGAGCTGCTGCGTGCGGGCCGGCCGGTGGCCGAGTCGTTGGTGGCGGCGGGCGTACCGGCGCCGTCAGCGGCGTTCGCCGGCACCACCTGGCGGATCATCGAGACCACCCCGGTGCACTGCCAGGCCGCCGCCTTCGCCTTCGGCCGCGAGGACCTGATCCCCGACATGTTCACCCAGGTCGTGGCCGTCAACGAGCGCAGCGGGCGGCTGCACACGTTCGTCGACTACCTGGAGCGGCACATCGAGGTCGACGGCGAGCAGCACACCCCGATGGCGATGCAGATGCTCGCCGACCTGTGCGGCGACGACGACGCCAGATGGCAGGAGTGCGCGGACACCGTCAACACCGCGCTGGTCGCCCGAGCCCGGCTCTGGGACGACATCCTCGCCGCCGTGAAGGAGGGGAGCGACCGGTGACGGGCGCCGACCCGGTCCGGCTCTACCGGACGGTCCGGCTGATCCGCCGCTTCGAGGAGCGGGCGATCGAGCTGGTGCACTCCGGGCACGTCGTCGGGGGCATCCACCCGTACCTCGGGCAGGAGGGGATCGCCGCCGGGGTGTGCGCCGCGCTGCGCGCCGCCGACGTGGTCGCCGGCACCCACCGGGGACACGGGCACGTGCTCGCCAAGGGCGCCGACCCGGCCCGGATGATGGCCGAGCTGTGCGGCCGGGTCACCGGCCTCAACGCCGGCCGGGGCGGCTCGATGCACGCCGCCGACTTCGGCGTCGGCGTGCTCGGCGCCAACGCCATCGTCGGCGCGTCCGGGGCGATCGTCACCGGCGCGGTGTGGGCGCGCCGCCGCCGGGGCGACGACATCGTCGGGGTCAGCTTCTTCGGCGACGGCGCGGTCAACGAGGGGATGCTGCTGGAGGCGTTCAACCTGGCCGCGCTGTGGCGGGTGCCGGTGCTGTTCGTCTGCGAGAACAACGGCTACGCCACCACCATGCCCGTCGCGGGCGCGGTCGCGGGCAGCATCCCCGGCCGGGCCGCCGCCTTCGGCATCCCGGCCGCCGTCGTGGACGGTCAGGACCCCGAGGCGGTACGCGACGCCGCGAGCGCCGCCGTCGACCGGATGCGCGCCGGCGGCGGCCCCGAGCTGATCGAGGCGCGGACCTACCGGTTCGACGCCCACCACACCTTCGAACACGCGGTACGCCTCGACTACCGCCCGCCCGACGAGGTGGCCCGGGGCCGCTCCCGCGACCCGGTGGACATCCAGGGCGCCCGGCTGCCCGCCGCCGTACGGGCCGACGTGGACGCCGAGGTGGAGGCGACCCTGGCGACGGCCGTGCAGTTCGCGCTCGCCAGCGCGGAGCCCGATCCGGCCGACGCCCTGGCACACCTGTACGCCAGCGGCCTGACCGCCCGCACCGGAGGTGGCTAGATGCCCAGACTGTCCTACCGCAGGGCGCTCACCCGGGCGCTCGCCGACGAGTTGGCCCGCGACGAGTCGGTGTTCCTGCTCGGCGAGGACATCCGGGTGGCCGCCTCGAACGTCACCGCGGGGCTGGTCAAGCGGTTCGGCCCGGACCGGGTACGCGATACCCCGCTGTCGGAGCAGGCGTTCACCAGCTTCGCCACGGGGGCGGCCCTGGCCGGGATGCGGCCGGTGGTGGAGTTCCAGATCCCGTCGTTGCTGTTCCTGGTGTTCGAGCAGATCGTCAACCACGCGCACAAGTTCCCGCTGATGACCGGCGGGCAGTGCGCGGTGCCCGTCACCTACCTGGTGCCCGGTTCCGGGTCCCGGACGGGCTGGGCGGGGCAGCACTCCGACCACCCGTACGGCCTCTTCGCCCACGTCGGGGTGACCACGGTCGTGCCTTCCACCCCGGCCGACGCGTACGGCCTGCTGGTGTCGGCGGTGCGGTGCGACGACCCGGTGGTGGTCTTCGCCCCGGCCGGGGCGCTGGACGTCCGCGCCGACGTCGACCTCGCCGCGCTCGCCCCGGTGCCGCTGGGCCGCGCCCGGGTGCACCGGCCCGGCGACGACGTGACCGTGGTCGCGGTCGGGCACCTGGTGCACGACGCCCTCGCCGTCGCCGAGGAACTGGCCGAGCAGGTGTCGGTGGAGGTGTTCGACCCGCGCACGCTCTACCCGTTCGACTGGGACGCCCTCACCGCCTCGGTGGCCCGCACCGGGCGGCTGGTGGTGGTGGACGACTCCAACCGCTCCTGCGGCATCGCCGGGGAGATCATCGCGACCGTGGTCGAGCGGGTGCGGCTGGTCGCGCCGCCACGGCGGGTCACCCGCCCCGACGGCGCGGTGCTGCCGTTCGCCCCCGCGCTGGACCGGGCCGTGCAGCCCAGCCGCGAGCAGCTCCGGACCGCCATCGGACACGTCATGAAGGAGGGATGAATGGACGACGCCGACTACCGCTGGCCCTCCGCCGCGAAGGCGTGGCTCGACCTGCCCGCGCCGGTACGCGCCGAGATGGTGGCCGCCGGGGCCGGAGCCTGGCGCGAGGTATTCGACGGCCGCGCCACGTACAACGAGCAGTGGCGCCTGGCCCGGCCGCCGGTGATGGACGACACCTCGCTGGGCGTGCTCAACGCCGTCGCCGACCGGCTCGCGCAGCTCCTCTTCGAGGCGTGCCGGCGGCGGGCCGGCACGGCGGGGGAGCTGCGCCGGCTGCTGGACGTCGCCGACGGCGAGACCCGGCTGCTCGACGACGACGAGCCGCTGACCGAGGCGCTGCTGGATGCCTTCCGCCCGGACGTGCTGCTCTGCGACGGGGTGCCCCGGTTCGTCGAGTACAACATCGACAGCAGCCTCGGCGGGGCGTTCGACGCCGACACCACGGTGCGCCGCTTCGTCGAGGTCTACCGGCGGCGCGGCCTCACCGACCGGGTCCGGCTGGCGGCGGCGCCCTCGGCGGTGGACCGGCGCTTCGCCGCGATCCGCGCCGGCCTCGGCCTGCCCGAGGGCGCCCGCGTCGCCATGCTTGTCGACTTCGACGCCGAGTACCCCGGACTCGACGACCCGCAGCGGTTCATCCGGCTGCTGTCGCCGGTGGTGGAGCGGGCCGCCGCGTGCGGCATGGACCTGGTCATCGCGCCGGTCTCCCAGGTCGCGCTCGACGACCGGAAGCGGCTGGTCGCCGGCGGCGCCCCGGTCGAGGGGGTGTTCCGGCTCTTCGTGCCCAACCGGGTCACCCCGAGCACCGGGGTCGACGCCCTGGAGGCGGCGCTGGCGGCGCGCACGGTGCCGATGTGGGTGTCGGCGGCGGCGTGGCTGGTCGCCAACAAGCGCGCCTTCGCCTGGCTGTGGGAGGACGCCGACGCGCTGCCGGCCCCCGACCGGGACCTGGTGCACCGGTACGTGCCGCGTACCTGGTCGCTGACGGCGGATCTGCTCGACCTGGCGGTGGCCGACCGGGCCGGCCTGGTGGCGAAGCCGGCCGACGGCTCCGCCGGGGTGGACGTGCTGATCGGCCGGGATACCGGCGCCGACGCGTGGCGGGACGGGCTGACCCGCGCCCTCGGGCGGGGCGGCTTCATCCTCCAGGAGTACGTGAAGGCCGACGACGTGCCGCTGGACTTCGTGCACATCGGAACCGGCGAGACGGTCGCCGCCGAGGTGCCGTACAGCATCGCCCCGTACCTGTTCGGCCGTCGGCCCGCCGGCGCCTGCATCCGTACCGGCTTCCCGGGCTGTGACGGCGTGCTCAACCTGGCCCGCGGCGTCCTCCTCTCCGGCCTCCTGACCACCCCCTGACCCGCCCCCTCCGACGCGTCGATCATGCAGTTGTGGTGGGGTGCACTTCGGACAAGAAGGGGTGAGCCCCGCACCACAACTGCATGATCCACGTCGAGGGTGGGGTGGGTTCGGGTGGGGTTGGGCGTTGGGGAACTGCGGGAGGTGGCGCGGGCGGCGTTCGGGGGCGGGCGGGTGCTGGTGTCGGCCGCGCGGTTGGTTGGCGGCACGAAGAAGGGCGTCTACCGGCTGAGCCTCGACGACGGGTCCACGGGTGTCGCCTACGTGTGGCATCCGGCGGAGGACTACTGGCCGGCGCGGGCGGCACCGGAGAGCGACGACCCGTTCGGGCAGGCCACCGGGGCGGGGCTGTTCGCCGCGGCGCACCGGGAGTTCACCGCCGCCGGGGTGCGGGTGCCCCGGCTGCTGCTCGCCCCCACCGCGGGCCTGTTGCCCGGCGAGGTGGCGGTGGTGCAGGACGTCCGGGGCGGCACTCTGCGGGACCTGCGCCGGCACGACCCGCGACGCGCCGGGGTGGTGCTGGCCCGGCTCGGCGACGCCGTCCGGAGCATGCACGCCCGCCGTCGCGACCGGTACGGCCGCCCGGGGCTCGACGGGCCGACGCCCGGGCGGCCGGTGGAGCGGATCGTGCTCGACCGGGCGCTGCGGGACCTGACCGAGGCCGCCGCCCGGGTGGAGCGGATCGCCGCCGTGCGGGACCGTCTCGCCGACGCCCTGGCCGAGCGGTGCGCCGCCGTGGCACCCCGCTCCCGGTACGGCCTGATCCACGGCGAACTCGGCCCGGACCACGTGCTGGTCGACGACCGGGACCGCCCGGTGCTCGTCGACATCGAGGGCGCGGTGTTCCTCGACGTGGAGTGGGAGCACGCCTTCCTCGAACTGCGCTTCGGCGACGCGTATCCGGCGCTGGCCGTCGACGGTCTCGACGGGAACCGGCTGCGCCTCTACCGGCTCGCGACGTATCTGTCCCTGGTGGCGGGTCCGCTGCGCCTGCTCGACGGCGACTTCCCGGACCGGGCCGGCATGCTCGCCATCGTCGAGCACAACGTCACCCGGACGTTGGACCAGCTCGCCTGAGCCGTCGCCGCCCCCGGGTGACGAACCCGCCGCCGGTCGCCACCCCCGTGCACGGTGTGGATGACGGGCCATCGACCGTCGTCCCGAGACAGGACGAGGCGAGGTTCGCAGGCTAGCGACGGAGGGTGCTGGACGGCGACTCCCCGAAGCGGGACCGGTACTCGCCGGCGAAGCGACCCAGGTGGGTGAACCCGTGGTCGAGGGCGACGCTCGTCACGGACGTGCCGGGCTCGGCCGCGCGTAGCGTGGCGTGGACCGCGTCGAGCCGGCGGGCGCGCAGGTAGGCCATCGGGGTGGTCTGCAGCTCGCGACGGAAGCAGTCCTGCAACGTCCGTACGCTCACCCGCAGCGCCTCCGCGACGTCTCCCACCGTCAGCGCCTCGGCTCGGTGTTCCGTCATCAGCGCGCAGGCGCGTTGCACGAGACGCCCGGGCGCCGGGTGCCTCGCCGGCTCGGCCAGCAGGTCGGTGTGGGTGTGGCGGTGGGTCAGCAACAACTTGCCGATGAGCGCCTGCTCGAAGCGGTCGACGATCCGTGGGTGGTCGAGGAGGGAGGCGCTCGCCGGTTGGGACAGCTCGTCGGCGAGGAAGTCCACTCCGCGCGCCCAGGCCGCCGCCGAGGGCGTACGCATGACCATGCCGAGGTCGAAGCGGAGCTGGCCCTCCACGGGTCGGCCGAGCAGCCGCGTGAGCTCCCGGTCGACCGTCTGCCGGTCGGCGTAGAAGATCCGGTGTGCGGACGCCCCGGACCACCGCATGTCCGAGGGGTCGTAGGGGGAGAGGACGGAGGCGGTGTCCGGCGTCGAGGTCACGGTGCGTCCGGCGTGACGAACCTCGGCCTTGCCGCCACGGGGGATCTGTACGAGGTAGAAGGTCTCCAGCGCGGCGGGCTGGATCCGCACCGCCTGCGCATACTCGAGGTCGACGACGCCCACGCCGCCCGATCGGCGGGCCGTCATCCGCAGGCGGACGCCGCGGACGCCCGGCTGGGGCGTCAGCCGGTGCGGGCAGAAGACGCGACCCACCTCCGCGCGGGCGCGCTCGATGTCGTCCGTCCTGACCGTCGTGGCAGCCATCTGGGACCTCCTGATCGAGCCGGGCCGGGGCGGCGGTGCACCGCTGGTGACACGCGGAACAACGGTTCGCCCGGAGGCTGCGGCCCTGCGCCGGGACGCCCTGCTGCGCCGAGACTAGGACGGGGGCGGGACGCTCGACAGAGGCGTGCTCCGAACCCGACACAAGGGAGCGCGGGAGGGCCTTCGCCGCGGCTGCGCGAAGTGGATGCTGCCCGCGTTCAACGGATAGCAGCCCCGCCCCCGCGCTCGTTAGCGTGCGATCGCCGCCAGCGCGCTGCTGTCGCGGCTCCCACCATCGGGTCGCGGAGTCTTTGGAGGTTCGCCATGAGGATCGCCGTCGTCGGTGCCGGATTCGCCGGCTTGGGCGCAGCGAAGGTGCTGCGGCAGAGCGGATTCGAGGTCACCGTGTTCGAGAAGGCGCCCGACGTCGGAGGCGTCTGGAGCAGCACCCGGAGGTACCCCGGGCTCCGCACCCAGAACAACAAGGGCACCTACCACCTCTCCGACCTGCCGATGCCCGCCCACTACCCGCAGTGGCCCTCCGGCGAGCAGGTCCAGCAGTACCTCGAGAGCTACGTGGACCGGTTCGGGCTCGGCTCCGCCCTGCGACTGTCCACGGAGGTCGTCACCGCGGAACTCGTGGACGACGAGACCGCGTGGCTGATCGCGTCGCGCCCGACGGGCGGCCGGGACCCCGCGACCTGGGAGCGGTACGACCATCTCGTCGTCGCCAACGGCATCTTCTCCGAGCCGTTCATCCCGCCCTTCGCGGGCCGTGCGGACTTCGTCGCCGCCGGGGGACGCGTCCTGGCCTGCGGGGAGTTCCACGATCTCGAGGCGGCGCGGGGAAAGGACGTCCTCGTCGTCGGGTACGGCAAGTCGTCCTGCGACGTGGCGGTCCCGCTGAGCGACGTCGCCGCGCAGACCCGCGTCGTCGCCCGTCAACTGCTGTGGAAGATGCCCAAGAAGCTCGGCGGAGCAGTCAACTACAAGTACCTTCTGCTCACTCGCATGGGTGAGGCGCTGTTCCGGTACATCAGCGTGAAGGGCTTCGAGCGGTTCCTGCACGGCCCGGGCAACGGTCTGCGTCGCGGCATGCTCGACAGCGTGGGGTCGGTCGCGACCCGGCAGCTCAAGCTGCGCGAGCTGGGTCTCGTGCCGGACGGGACCTTCGAGGACATCGCGCGGAGCACGGTCAGCCTCGCGACGGACGGCTTCTTCGAGCGGGTCGCCGACGGTCGGATCAGCGTCCACCGCGATCGTCAGATCAGCGAACTCCTGGTCGATGGGGGGCGGCCGGCCGCCCGGCTCGACGACGGCACGGTGCTCCCCGCCGACCTGGTCATCTGCGGCACCGGCTTCCGGCAGCACGTGCCCTTCTTCGACGCCGCCCTGCACGCCCGGCTCGAGGACGCCGCCGGCAACCTCATGCTCCACCGCCAGATCCTGCCGGTCGACGTCCCGCGGCTCACCTTCGCCGGCTACAACTCCTCGTTCTTCAGCCCGCTCGGCGCCGAGATGGCAGCGGTCTGGACGGCCGCGTACCTGCGGGGAGGGATCCCGCTGCCGTCCAGGGAGCGGATGCGGGTGCAACTGCGGACGCGGCTGGCCTGGATGGCGGCGCGGACCAACGGGCAGCATGCCCGTGGTACGAGCATCATCCCGTTCTCGATGCACAACATCGACGACGTGCTCGACGATCTCGGGCTCAACCTCGGCCCGTTGGCCCGCGCCCGCCAGTGGCTGCTGCCCGTCGACCCGCGCTCCTACCGCGGGGTCACCCCCCGCATGATCCGGCGCACCGCGGCGACGGCGGCCAGGGAGTCGGCGAGGGAGTCCGTCTGACACGCCGGGCTGTGGCGGCCGGGGTCAGCTCGGGTGCCGGGGGCTCGCGAGGTGGGCGCCGAGGCGGCGGACGGTCTCGGCGGCGGCGACCGCGTCGCTGCGGGCGCTGCCGTGCCGGCCGTCGCTGCTGTACATCGTCGGGTCGGCGGCGAGCGGGTGGTCGGTGAGCCGCACGTGCACGGTGCCGAGCCGCTCCGCGAGGGCCCCGGTGTGGGCGGAGAGCCGCCGCATCCGTTCGCCGAGGCCGGCCCGGTGCCGCTCCGGCACGGCCGGGCTGAGCGACACGTCGAACATGCCGACGGTGATCACGTCCGCGCCGGCGGCCTGGAGCGCCCCGATCATCGCGGTCAGTTCCGCGTCGACGGCGTCCGCGTCGTAGCCCCGCCCGAAGGCGTCGTTGCCGCCGCAGACCACCAGCGCCAGGTCGGGGCGGAACGCCAGCGCCCGGGCGAGCTGGGCGGCGCGCACCTCGTGCGCCCGCAGCCCTCGCAGGCCCAGATTGAGGTACGCCAGCTCCGGCCGGACGGCCCGCAGTTCGGCGGCGATCCGGTCGGCCCACTGCACGTCGGGATAGCCGTCGGCGGGCTCGCAGAGCCCTTCGGCCACGCTGTCGCCCAGCACCGCGAAGCGCCGCCACGGGTGGCCGCGCAGCAGCGCCGCGCTCTCCCCGTCGCGCAGGCACCACGGATCCGTCGCTTCGGTAAACGTCGATGGCATGCCGGCACGCTAGCCGACGTCCGGGGACCGGAAAAGGGCCTGCCGGAGCGGTGGAACGGTGCGGTCGGTCGGATTCCGGTGCTCGGCTGTCACGGGTCAGCGGGCAGGCGTAAGAGGTCGGGCATCGGAGTCGGTCTCCTGCGGCTGGTCGGTCTTCGTGCCGTACCTGGCGCGGATGATCGCGGCGTTGCGGACGGCTGCCGGGGTGAAGTCCGGTCGGTCGGTCGCCCAGGTGGTCGGGGCGACAGTCGCGGTCGGTCGGATGGCCGGCTGCGGCTGGGGGGTCGGGTCGGTCGGTCCGTGGCCACACCGCCGGTCGGCCCGCCGCCTTGTACAGCCGCAGGTCCTCTACCGCCAGCACCGGCGACTGGATCCTGTACTTCACCGCGTGACGCAGGGCCTGCGGCGTTTCGATCGGGGTGAGCAGCCAAGCCAACGAGGCGAACTTCGGGGCCTGCACGTCGACACGGCCGGCGGCGTGCAGCTCACGGCGGCGCTGCCAGCGGGCGGTGCGGGACCCGGTGAACACGCCGAGGACGGACATGACCGCCACACCGAAGGCAGGCAGGGCGTCCGTGCCCAGCTCGGCGCGGCCCTCGGCCTTGGCCTGGTGGTCGGCGTGCCAGTAGATGAGCGCGGAGATGAGGCGCGCCGACTCCGGACCGCGCTGACCGTACGCGGGAGACGGAGCGGCCGGCCGGGATCGGCCGGCCGCTCCGTCTCACCAGGTGACCGGCAATTCGTGAACGCCGAAGAAAGCGCTCTCGTGTTTGTACGACAGCTCCTCGAGCGGCACGGTGCAGCGCAGGTCGGGGAACCGCCGAAACAGGGTCTCGAAGACGATCTCCAGCTCCGCATTGGCGATGTTCTGGCCGATGCACTGGTGGATGCCGTAGCCGTACGCCATGTGCCCGCGCGTCGAGCGATGAATGTCGAAGGTGTCCGGGTCCTCGAAGAAGTCCTTGTCGTGGTTGGCCGAGGCGGCGAGGAGATACAGACCCTCACCGGCCGCGATCCGTTGTCCCGCGATCTCGACGTCCTCCTTGGCGATCCGGGGCAGAACCAGATCGCCGACGCTGAGGTAGCGGAGCAGCTCCTCGACAGCCTTGGGCCACAGGGCCGGGTCGGCTTTCAGTTCGGCGAGCGTACCGGGGTGTTCCAGCAGGACCAGCGTGCCGAGGGCGATCATGCTGGCGGTCGACTCGTGCGATGCGTTCAGCACGCTCTGGGCCGCGCCGGCGAGCTCGGAATCCGCCAGCTCGAGTTCGGCCGGTGCGTGCGCGAGTTTGGTGAGGATGTCGTCGCCCGGGTTACGGCGTTTCTCGTCCAACAGGGCGAGCATGTGGGTGCGCATCTCCATCACGGCGGTCCGGAGGTCGTTCATCGTGCCGCTGCGCTGGAGCAGGAGATTCGCGCGGGTCTGGAAGAAGTGGTGCTCGGACTCCGGCACGCCGAGAAGTTCGCAGGTGAGCACCGACGGCACCCGTAGCGCCACCAGGTTCACGAGGTCGGCGGGCTGGCCACTGTCCCGCATGACGTCCAGCGCATCGTCCACCATCCGCTGGATCCGCGGGCGCAGGGTGCGGATCTTGCGCATCGTGAAGTCGGGCATCAGCAGTTTGCGGTACACGTCGTGCTCGGGCGGGTCCATCCGGACGAACGACGAACGCCGTCCTTGTGGGTCCACCCCGGTACCGCCGGCCAGGGGAATGCCCGGGATGGTGCTGTCGCTGCTGATCCGGGGGTCGGTGAGCGCGGCCTGGACGTCGGCGTACCGCGAGACCAGCCAGACCATGCTGCCGTCGCGAAGCATGGCCCGGGACACCGGTTCCGTCGAGCGCAGCGTCTCGTACTCCGGGGGCGGGGTGAACGGGCACCCGGAGCGGCGCATCGGGAACGACGGCGGACTGTCGGCCTTGCCGGCCGACACGGTGGGGCCCAACGTTGCCATGCTGACTCCTGTTCGCAGGTGACCGCGATGCGGGGTGATCTCGTCTGTTGCCGCGCTGAGGAACCTACGATCCGCCGTGGAACAAGCCGGTAATCACCGGGTAAGCAACGTGGATCGGCGAATACGGCCGCCACCGGCTATCCCGATGAAGGTCCGTGAGGGGTGGGGCCCGTTCCACCGATTGATTACCGTCGAACGAAAAGGCGTCGAGATCCTGTTTCCGGACGTCATTCGCGCCAGAACTGTCGGGGAGGGCACCGCGATGGGTCATCTCGCAGACGACAACCTCGTGGATGTTGTCCTGGAGGGCGGTCCGGCGGACCTTCCGCCCGGACGTCGCCTGCTCAAAGCCGTGGCTGCCGGCGAGAGGGTGAAGATCGAGCACTACGGCGGCTACGAGCATTTCGAACGCCAGACGGGCGCCGATCCCGCGGACGACGGCGCGATCGCCTTCCGCTGGACGATGCGTACCCGGATCGCCGAATAGCGGCCGCGAGCATTTCCGACGTCGGGGTGAGGGAGGAAGTCATCGTGCGTTCGGACGAGTCCGGGGAAAAGACCGGCTGGCGGGTCGCCGTGAACCGGAACCGGTGTACCGGGTCGAGCATGTGCGAAAATGTCGCGGCCGGGCACTTCGCCGTGGTGGACGGCGTCTCTCGGCCGCTGGCCGAGGTGATGGAGCCGAACCCCGAGATCCGCGAGGCCGCCGGATTCTGCCCGGTGGAGGCCATCACCCTCGTCGACACGGTGACCGGCGAGGAGATTCCCCCGGCGTTCTGATCCGGAGCGAAGGGCCGGCCGCGCGCGGCCGGCCCTTCGCTCCGTGCGGTCTATCGGGCCGGATGCGCGGGATCTTCCTTCCCGGCCCGGCGCAGGCTGCGCGGGCGCATGTCGGTCCAGACCCGCTCGATGTGTTCGAGGCACTCCTGCCGGCTGCCCGTCCGGACACACGGAGTTCCTCCGGCGCCCGGCCGCCGCCGTCACGACGCCCGCCGGCGCGTCACTCCCACCGGAAGTAGCGGGCCGCGATGCCGCCCAGCGCCACGGTGAACGCCACCATCACGGCCAGGTGCAGCAGCGTGGGCCACGAGCCCGCCCAGGCGTCCTGCACGGCCAGGGACGCGGCGCCCAACGGGGTGAAGTCGGCGATCCTCCGCACCATTTCCGGCATCTGCGGCCCCGGCGTCCACACCCCGGCGAAGAACATCATCGGGAAGTAGATCAGCTGGCCGACCCCCGACGAGGCCCGGGCGCTCGGCGTGACCGCCGCCACGAGCAGCGCGACGGCGCACATCGCGCTCGCCCCGAGCGTGAACGCCAGCACGAAGCCGACCGCGTTGCCGGGCGGCGGGACGTCGAAGACGGTCGCCGCCACCAGCCAGGCCAGGCCGCAGGCGAGCAGCATTGCGCCGACGTTCACGGCCACCTGCGCGAGGAGCAACGCCGCCGGCGAGACCGGGGTGGTCGCCAGCCGGCGCAGGACGCCCCGCTCGCGGTAGCTGGCCACCACGGCCACCAGCGTCACCATCGTCACCGTCGCGATGGCCAGCGTCATGGTGATCGGCAGGTAGACCTCCACGGGACGCCGGCCGCCCATCTCGTCCGACGGGTCGCGGGTCCCCGGCAGGGCCAGGCCGAGCACCAGGATCAGCAGGGCCGGGAACGCGATGGCGAAGAACGTGCCGACCGGATCCCGGAGGAACAGCTTCGACTCTACGCGGACGATCTTGGCAAGGGTGGTCATCGGAGGCTCCTGGCAGAGGTGAGGGAGAGGATCGCGTCCTCGAGGGTGGGCCGTTCGACGCCGGGCACCCGGGCACCGGCGATCAGGCTGCGGGGAGTGTCGACGGCGACGACCCGTCCGGCCGCGACGACCGCCAACCGGTTGCACAGCCGCTCCGCCTCGTCCATGAAGTGGGTCACCAGCACGACCGTGACGCCACGGTCCCGGACCTGCCGGACCAGCTCCCACGTGTCCCGCCGCGCCTGCGGGTCCAGCCCCGTGGTCAGCTCGTCCAGGATCGCCACCGACGGGTTGCCGACCAGCGCGAGCGCGATCGACAGCCGCTGCTTCTGACCGCCGGAGAGCTTCGCGAACACCGTGTTCCGTTTGGCGGCCAGGCCCAGCTCGTCCATCAGCGCCCGCCAGTCGGCCGGCTGCGGATAGAACGAGCTGTACAGGTCGAGCGCCTCCCACACCTTGATCCGGTCCGGCAGTTGGCTCTCCTGGAGTTGGATGCCCAGCTTCCGACGCACCGCCGCGCGGTCCCGGCGCGGGTCCAGCCCCAGCACCCGTACCGATCCGGAGTCCGGGGCCCGGAGCCCCTCGATGCACTCCACGGTGGTGGTCTTGCCGGCGCCGTTCGGGCCGACGAGCCCGAAGATCTCGCCCTCGTCCACGCTCAACGACACATCCGCGACGGCGGTCTGGTCGCCGTACTGCTTGCGGAGGTTCCGTACCTCGATGACTGACATGCCGACGACGGTAGGAACCTTGCAGACTCGGGAGAATGGGCTCAACTGCCTGGTGGAGGTGTACCCAGCCCCACCCCCGGCCGGTACCCTTCCCCAGTGCGGCGGCGGTCGGTACGACGAAGACTCGCCCCATGACCCGCTTCGCGCTCGCCGTGCCACGCTGCGTCGCCCTGGTCGTGCTGGGCGTGACCGGGTTCGCCTACGGACACCTCCTCGTGCTCGGTGCCACCCTGGTGGTCACCTACCCGCTCGCCGTCTCCGGCCAGTTCCGGCTGACCGCGCTGGCGCGCCGGCTCGCCCGCGCCTGGGCCGGGGCCGACCTCCCCGACCCCGTCCGGTCGCCACCACGTGCACCGCACCGGCGCGAGGACGGCTGGTACGCCCACGAGGGCACGTTGTTCCGGTCGCCACGGCTGCCGGCGTTCCTGCTCAAGCTGGACCAGCACGCGAAGGACCCGACGCTCGGCCGGGAATGGCTGTGGCTGATCCTCACCCCGGTCACCGGCGGGCTCCCGCTCCTGGTGCCGCCCGCGCTGATCGCGGCCGGCGTGTTCCTGCTCGCCTCTCCTCCCTGGGATCCCGCGTGGTCGGTGCCGGTGGCTGTCGGGGCCGTCGTGGCCGCGTTCCTGCTCGCGCCGGGTGCGCTGCGGGCGTACGGGCTGTGGGCCGGCGTGCTGCTGGGGCCCGGGGAGCGGCCGCAGACGGCGGTCGGCCGGTGGGTCACCCGGGCGTCGGCCGCGACCTGGCGGGGGGCCGGCCTGGCCGGGCTGTCCCTCGCCGCGTTCGGCGGTCTGCTGCTCAACCTGCTCGCCGCAGCCCTGTCGTGGGGCGGGCTGCTGCCGTACACCCTGCCGGCCACGCGGTCACTGGTGCAGCTCTACCGGCGCTACGCCCGCACCTGGACGGGCCGCGACCTGCCCGCACCGTACCGGCCGTACCCGCCGTCGCCCAGCCCCGGAGAGGACGGCAACTACCGGGTCGGGCGGGTCCTGTACACCGACCTCCCGGCAGCCGTCCAAGGTCAGCGGCCGGGGTGGTTGTTCGGTGACCCGGCCACCTGGCGGGACCAGCTGTGGGCACTGGGCTCGGTCGTCCTGGCCCCGCTCTCGTTCGTCCCGGCGGTCCTGGTCGCCTTCGGGTTCTACGGCCTGTTCTGTCAGCCCCTGACGTGGGTGGGCTGGGCGGTGCCGATCGGCCTGCTCACCGGCTACTGGGCCACCCCGTTCTACCTGTGGTTCGGCATCGAGCACGTCGGCCTCGTCGCGCCGTGGTTTCCGGACTGGGCGAGCATGCCCGGCGGGCTGGTCATGGCGCTGCTCGGGCTCGGCCTGGCCAGCCCACTGGTGAGGCTGCGGCTGTCGTGGGACCGGCTCCTGCTCACTCCCACGGCGGCCACCGTGCTCGCCTCGCGGGTCGCGCACCTCGCCACCACCCGGGCCGACGCCGTCGACGTGCAGGCGGCCGAACTGCGTCGCATCGAACGCGACCTGCACGACGGCGCCCAGGCCCGGCTCATCGCCGTCGGACTCGGCCTGGCCGCCGTCGCACGGCTCATGGATACCGACCCGGTGCGGGCGCGGCGGCTGCTCGAACAGGCGCAGGAGACGTCCGCCGCCGCGCTGGCCGAGCTGCGCGACCTGGTACGCGGCATCCACCCGCCGGTGCTCGCCGAACGCGGGCTCGGCGACGCGGTCCGGGCGATCGCGCTCGACACCCCGCTGCCGGTGGACGTGGACGTCGACCTGCCCGGCCGGCTCGACGCGCCGGTCGAGTCGGCCGCCTACTTCGTCGCCTGCGAGGCCCTCACCAACGCGGCCCGCTGCGCGACCCACATCTCGGTCTCGCTGTCGCACCGCGACGGGATGCTCCGGGTGGTCGTGACCGACGACGGTCCCGGCGGGGCCGACCCCGCGGCAGGGACCGGGCTGCGCGGCATCCGACGGCGGCTCGCTACATTCGACGGAACCATGACCCTGCACAGTCCGCCCGGCGGACCCACCGTCGTCACCATGGAGATCCCGTGCGCGTCGTCCTCGCCGAGGACCTCCACATCCTGAGGGATGGGCTGGTCCTGCTCCTCGAAAGCCACGGTTTCACCCTCGCCGAGGCCGTCGGCGACGGGCCGGCACTGCGCGCCGCCCTGGCTCGGCACCGGCCCGACGTGGCCATCGTCGACGTACGGCTACCGCCGACCTTCACCGACGAGGGCCTCCAGGCGGCGCTGGCCGCCCGGCGGGACGTGCCCGGCCTTCCGGTGCTGGTGCTGTCCCAGCACGTCGAGCAGCTCTACGCCCGGGAACTACTGGCCGACGGCGCCGGCGCGGTCGGCTATCTGCTCAAGGACCGCGTCCTGAACGCCGACCAGTTCATCGACGCCGTACGCCGGGTCGCGTCGGGCGGCACCGCGATGGACCCCGAGGTGATCGCCAGGCTGCTGACCGCCGGCGGCACCGCCTCGCCCCTGACCCGCCTCACGCCGCGCGAGCGCGACGTCCTCGAACTCATGGCCCAGGGACGCTCCAACGCCGCCATCTCGCAGCGGCTGTTCCTCAGCGAGAGTGCCGTGGGCAAGCACACCGCGAGCATCTTCGACAAGCTGCGTCTCCCCCCGTCCTCCGACGACAACCGCCGCGTCCTCGCCGTCCTCACCTACCTCAACAACGTCTGAGGCGCAGCCGGTTCGTGTCGAGCCCGTCGACGGCCAGCGCCGGTCGGGCCGCCGAGCCGCGCCAGCACCCCCGGCCCGTCGCGGGTCACGCCCCCCGCCGGAGCTTGAGAGGGCTCGTCGCCTCCGGGTAGCCGGCCTACGCGTGCCGCCCCGCCCGGTAGGCCGCCGCGAGCCGCTTCGGCGCCCGGTCCTGCCACGCCTCGACGACCAGCTCGGCCAGCTCGTCGGGGTCGATCCGGTCGAGCCGGACGAGGACCGCCGGGTAGCCGTCGAAGTGCGGGGTGGTGAAGTAGACGGCCGGGTCGTCGGCGAGCAGCGCCTCCTTCGCCCCCAGGTCCGGCACCCGTACGCCGAGGACCGGACCGTCGGGCGCCGCCGCCCCCAGGGCGTCGAGGTCGGCGCGGCGCAGCGGTCGCTCCCAGACGAACGCCTTGTCACGGACCTTCCACGCGGGCGCCCCCTGGTAGGACGGGTGCTCGCCCGTCTCCGGCAGACCCAGCGCGATCCGGCGTACGTCCTCCCACGTGGCCATGCCCCCGACCCTACGCCCGACCCACGACACCCGGCGCCCGCTCGGCCGGCGCGGCGGTGGACCGTGGACGCAGTCCGGGCAGGAGCGGCAGCAGGGTCACGACGAGGCAGAACGCCGCCATGACCAGCAGGGCGGGGACGAGGCCGAGCGCGGTGGCCGACCAGCCACCCAGCAGCGCGCCCAGCGGCAGGCCCGCGAACGCCAGCGACCCGGCCAGCCCGATCACCCGGGTCTGCAAGCCGGCCGGCACCCGCTCGTAGATCGCCACCCCGAGCAGCGGGTTGACCGCCGCGATGCCGATGCCGGAGGCGAACGTCACCGCCAGCACCACCGCCAGTTCCTCGCTCAGCGCCAGGACCAGCAGCCGCGGGGCGCCGCCGAGCGCCGCACCGACGACGAAGGTCAGGTACCGGGGCAGCCGGGGCCCGTACGCCGTGAACAGCAGGTTGCCCAGCAGCGCGCCGGCCGAGAACGCCCCGAGCACCAGGCCCAGCCCGGCGGGGCTGCGCAGCACGTCGGCCACCCAGAGCGGGATGTAGACCGCGACGCTCGCGTTGACCGCCATGTTCAGCGCCGAGACCACCAGCAGCATCGTCAGCAGCATCCGGTCGCGGCCCAGGTGGCGGAACCCGCCCGCGAGCGCGCGCAGGTATCGCTCCGGCGCCGTCGGCTCCGGCGCCTCGGCCGGCGGCCGGACCAGCAGGCCGACCAGCAGGGCGCACGCGGCGAAGCTGGCGGCGTCGATGAGGAGCGCCTGCGTCACCCCGAACCACCAGACGAGCAGCCCGCCCAGCCCCGCGCCGAGCAGGGTCGCCAGCCGGCCCAACCCGTCGTAGACGGAGGTCAGCCGGATCAGCCGGACCCCGGCGGCCTCGGCGGCCGGGCGGAACATCACGTGCTTGACCCGGTCGCCGACGCCCCGCAGCGCGCCCACCAGGGCGACCAGGGCGAGCAGCGCGCCGAAGCCGAGCCACGGGGTGAGGGCCACCGCCACCATCAGCGCGGCGCTGCCCGCGTCGGCCAGGATGGAGGTGCGGCGCAGCCCGATCCGGTCCGCCCAGGGTGTGCCCAGGGCGCTGGAGAGCAGGTAGGGCAGCGTCTCGGCGGCGGCCACCGCGCCCATCTTCGCCGGGCTGCCGGTGGTCTCCAGCACCAGCCAGGGAATGGCCACCACCGAGATCCGGCTGCCCAGGTTCGAGATCAGGTCGGCGGCGACCAGGACGGTCAGTTCCCGCCGGGGGGTCACGCCAGGGTGCCGATCGACGCCTCGGGGTGCTCGACCGACGACGGGTGGTCCGCGGCGTGGCGGGTTCGCAGCGCGCGCTTGTCCACCTTGGCCGAGCGGTTGAGCGGCAGCCGGTCGACGAACTCCACCCCGCCCGGCGCCCAGGTGTCGCTGAGCTCGGCGGTCACCACATCGATCAGTTCCCCGGCGGTCACCGTCGCGCCGGGCGCCGGCACCACGTAGGCGTACGGCAGTTCGCCAGCCGCCTCGTCCGGCACGCCGATCACCGCCGCCGCCCGCACCTGCGGGTGCCCGGCCAGGACGTCCTCGATCGGGCGGCAGTGGATCGGCCAGCTGCGCCGCCGGGTGAGGATGCGGTCCTGCAACCGGTCGACGAGGTAGAGGTAGCCGTCGGCGTCGAGGTGCCCGACGTCGCGGGTGCGGACCCAGCCGTCGACCAGCGTCTCGGCGGTCAGTTCGGGCTGGCCGTGGTAGCCGGCGAAGCGCAGGTCGGTGTGCACCCACACCTCGCCGTCGGCGCCGGGCGGCAGCACCGTGCCGTCCTCGGCGCGGACCTCGACGCGTACGTCGCCGTAGGGTCGCCCGCAGGAGCGCAGCCGCTGCGGGTGCGCCGGGTCGTCGGTCAGCCCCGGCAGGGCGGTGACCACGACGGCCTCGCTGAGGCCGTACACGATGCGCAGCACCGGGCCGAAGCGGGCGATGGCCTGGCGCAGGCGGGCGGGCGCGGCGGGCCCGGCGCCCACGTTGAACATGAACATGGCGGAGAAGTCCGCGCCGTCCAGGGCGGGGTGGTCGAGCACCTCGTAGAGCATCGGCGGCGTGACGAAGGTCGAGTTGATCCGCTCCCGGTCGACGGTGGCGATGAACCGCGCCGGGTCCCAGCCCTCGCGCGGGAACAGCACCCCGCCGGTGAAGAGGTTGAACAGCGTGGTGATCTGGCCGCTGGCCAGCCACATCGGCGAGTGCGACAGGTGTCGCAGGGGCGGGTGCCCGGCGGCGCGGAAGTCGGCGGCCAGGGCGAGGATCTGCGCGTAGAAGCTCTCCCGGTGGTGCACCAGCTTCGGGGTGCCGGTGGTGCCGCTGGTCTGCAGGAAGGACTCCGGCGCCGGCACCTCGGCCGGCAGCTCGACCGCACCGGCGCGCGCGGCCGCGGCGAGGAGGTCCGGGCCCGCGCCGCCCGGGCCAAGGCAGAGCACGGGTACGCCGGGCAGCCCGGCGGCCAACTCCGGGCCGAGGCCGGCCGGGTCCCGGGCGTCGTGGACGAACGCGTCGGGGCGGGCCAGCCGGACGAACTCGTCGACCTCCCGGCGTGACGTCACCGGGGCGACCCACATCGTCCGGCAGCCCAGCAGGTGCAGGGCGAGCTGCACCAGCGGCCCCTCCACCGGGTTGCCGAGCGCGAGCAGCACCGCCTGCCCCGGCCGTACGCCGTGCCCGAGCAGGGTCGCGGCCAGCCCGCGCACCTGCGCGGCGACCTCGGCGTAGCTGAGCCGGTGTCCGTTTCCGACCAGCGCCTCCCGGTCGCCGAAGCCCGCGAACAGCTCCAGCGCCCGGTGCACGTAGTCGGCCCGTCGCTCCGGTCGGTCGGTCATCCGACAGCCCCCTCGCCGCAGAAGTGTGGCCGTGCCGGGCAGCCCGGGACGGCGCGGCGGCCGGGCGAGCGCACCGCCGCCGTCCGTGAGCGTAGGTACCACCGGCTGTCACCGGACAGAGCCTGAACGGCGCTCCGGCCGGACCGGAGGACATTTGATCGCGTCGATCAGGTTGATTGACGGTCGTGAAACGGGGCGGCTAGGTTTCTGGACCATCGTCCAGGCGGTGCCGTCAGCGGACGGCCCTGGGCTGCCAACGATGGAGGTTCAATGTCGACTCCGAAGAGATGGCATGTCGTCGCGTCCGCCGCCGCCCTGATCGTCGCCGGCACCCCGGCGATGGTGGCCAGCGCCGGCCCGTCGGACACCGAGGCGTCCGACCGGCGCACGGTCTGGGCGGGCAGCTGGGCCGCCGCGGTCACCAGGGGAAACGCGACCGGCCTGACCAACAACGGCCTCAGCGACCAGAGCGTACGGATGGTCGTGCACACCACCGTCGGCGGAGAGCGGTTCCGGGTCCGGCTGAGCAACTCCTACGGCGAGCAGGCCGTGCGGGTCGGCCGCGCCACCGTCGCGAAGCCGAACACCGCGACGCCCGACGACCTGTCCGACATCGACACCTCGACCCTGCGGACGCTGACCTTCGGCGGTGCCACCTCGGCCACCATGAACCGCGGCGCCGAGCTGGTCAGCGATCCCGTCGCGCTGCCCGTCGGCGACCAGCAGGACCTGGTGCTGACGGTGCACTTCCCGACCCCCACCGGTCCGGTGACCTTCCACGGTCAGTCCCGGCAGACCAACTTCATCGGCGCCAGCGACCTGACCTCCGCCGCCGGCGGGGCCGGGTTCACGATCCGGCCGAACTGCTGCTGGTTCTTCCTGTCGGGCATCGACGTGCAGCGCCGGCACAGTCCCGGCTCGGTGGTGGTCTTCGGCGACTCCATCGCCGACGGCAACGGCAGCACCGTCAACGCCAACAGGCGCTGGCCCGACCTGCTCGCCGACCGGCTCATCGACGCCCGCCCGGACGTACGCACCCCGGGCGTGCTCAACCTCAGCCTCGCCGGCAACCGGCTCAACCACGAGGGCCCGGAGCCCGGGGCGGGCGGCTTCCCCGGCTACCACGAACTCGGCCCCAACGCCCTGGCCCGGCTCGACGAGGACGTCTTCGCGCAGACCGACGCCCGGACCGTGATCACCCATCTCGGCATCAACGACGTCTGGATGTCGGGCGACTCCGCCGAGCAGATCATCGCCTCGCTGCGGCAGATCAACCAGCAGGTGAAGGCGCGCGGCCTGCGCAGCCTCGGGGCGACGCTCACCCCGTACGAGGGGCACGGCAACCCGGGGGTGTGGACGCCCGAGAAGGAGGCCACCCGGCAGGCGGTGAACACGTGGCTGCGCGGCAGCGACGAGTTCGACGGGCTGCTCGACTTCGACCGGGTGCTGCGCGATCCGGCGCAGCCGAGCCGGCTGCTGCCCGCGTACGACTCGGGCGACCACATCCACCCGAACGACGCCGGCAACCAGGCGCTGGCGGACGCCGTACCGCTGCGGCTGCTCGGCCTGTGACCCCGCCGCGGGCGGCGGGCGACCCCGCCGCCCGCGGCGCCGTCGATGGGGGAGACCGGAGGACCGTGGACGTCACCCAGCTGCTGACCCGTCTCTACAGCGACGAGGGCCGGCAGGACCCGTACCCCTGCTACGCCGCCCTGCACCGCCTGGGGCCCGTCAGCCCGGTGCCGGCGCGCGCCGAACACCGCTCGGTCGCCGCCGTCGCGGTCGGCTACGACCTGGTCAGCCAGGTGCTGCGCGACCCGCGGTGGTACAAGCAGGCCCCGCCGGACTGGCGGGAGCAGGAGGTGCTGCGCACCCTCCAGACCTCGATGATGTTCGTCAACCCGCCGGAGCACACCCGGATGCGGGCGGTGTTCGCGAGGACCTTCACGTCCCGCCGGCTGAACGCGCTGGAACCGACCGTGCACCGGGTCGCCGACGGGCTGCTGGACCGGATGGCCGACGCCGGGGACGCCGGCCTGGACTTCGTCGCGGAGTTCGCGTACCCGCTGCCGGCCCTGGTGATGGCGGAGTTCATCGGCATCCCCGTCGGGGAGCTGGACTTCTACCGGCAGCGGGTGGAGCGCATCGACGAGTTCCTGGACGTGGCGGGCACGACCCCGCAGCGCCTCGCCGCCGCCAACACCGCCGCCGCCGAGCTGCGGGACTTCTACGCGGAGCTGATCGACCACCGGCGCCGCCGGCCCGGCACCGACCTGATCAGCGCGCTGGTGGAGGCGGTCGACTCCGGCGACGTGGCGTTGACTGCCGACGAGCTGGTCAGCAACCTGATCGTGCTGTTCAACGCGGCCTTCGTCACCACCGTCTACATGCTCTCCAACGGGCTGCCGCTGCTGCTGGCCCACCCCGCGGTGGCCGCCGCGCTGCCCGGCGACGACGCGCTGACCCGGGGGGCCGTCGACGAGATCCTGCGGCTGGAGGCACCCGTGCACTTCCTGGCCCGGGCCGCGCCCCACGACACCGAGGTCGGCGGGGTTCCGGTGGGCCGCGACCGCAACCTGCTGCTGATCCTCGGCGCCGCCAACCGCGACCCGGCCCGCTTCCCCCACCCGGACCGTTTCGACCCGCGCCGGAGCGGACCGCCGTCGCTGGCCTTCGGCGCCGGCCCGCACTTCTGCCTCGGCGCCGCGGTCTCCCGCCTGGAGGGTCGGCTCGCGCTGCCCAGGCTGCTGGCCCGCTTCCCCGGGCTCGCCGTCGCCGAGGCGCCGACGTACAGCGGCAGCCTCTTCCTGCGCGGCGTCGACAAGCTGACGGTGCATCCCCGAGGAGGTCCCGCGTGAGCGTCCATCCGCAGGTGGCGGCGTACCGGGCCGCCCGCGAGGCGGCCGGCACCCCGCCGCTGTACACCCAGACCCTGGCCGAGGCCCGCGCCGCCGACCTCGCCGCGATCCGCGCCGGCGGCGGCGCGGTCGAGCCGGTGCACGAGGTACGCGACACGATCGTGCCCGGCCCGGCCGGCGACCTGCCGGTGCGGATCCACCGGCCGGCGGGGGAGGGGCCGCTGCCCACCCTGGTGTACTTCTTCGGCGGCGGATGGACCCTCGGTAGCGTGGAGACCGCCGACGGCATCTGCCGGCGCCTCGCCAACGCGGTGCCCTGCCAGGTGGTCACCGTCGGCTACCGGCTGGCCCCGGAGCATCCCTTCCCGGCCGCCGTGCACGACTGCCACGCGGCCACCCGGTGGCTCGCCACGCACCCGGAGGAGTTCGGCGTCGACCCGCGGCGCGTGGCGGTCGGCGGGGACAGCGCCGGCGGCAACCTCGCCGCTGCCGTCACCCTGCTGGCCCGCGAGCGCGGCGGGCCCCGCCTCGCCGCCCAGCTGCTGGTGTACCCGAACACCGACCAGAGCGTCGAACCCGACGGCGACGGCGAGGACCCGCTGCTGTTCAACCGCCGCTCGGTCGCCTGGTACCGGGGCCACTACCTCCCCGACCCCGCCGACGCGCGGCACCCGCTGGCGTCGCCGCTGCTCGCCGCCGACCTGGCCGGCCTGCCGCCGGCCCTGGTGATCACCGCCGAGCACGACCCGCTGCGCGCCGAGGGGGAGCGGTACGCGCACCGGCTGCGCGACGCCGGGGTGCCCACCACCCTCACCCGGTACGCCGGCATGGTCCACGGCTTCTTCGCCATGCCGGCGGCGTTCGACGACGGCCGGCGCGCCCAGGACGAGGCCGCCGCGTTCCTGCGCGACCGGTTCGGCGCTACGGCCACGGGTGCGACGGCCACCGGTGCGTCGGGCGGCGGTGCGTCGGATCTGTCGGGCGGCGGTACGTCGGGCGGCGGATCGGCCGGCAGCGCGGCGACCGCCGGTGGGAAGGGAGAGCGGTGATGGTGGAGGGCGTACTGCCGAGGTCGGACCTGCCGGTGGCGGAACCGTCGCCGGCCAGCCTGGCCGACTTCGCGGGGCTGGCGCGGGCGGTGCTGCCGCCCGACGTGTGGGACTACGTCGACGGTGGCAGCGGCGCCGAGACGACGCTGGCCGCGAACCGCCGCGCGCTGGACCGGGTGGCCGTGCTGCCCCGGGTGCTGCGCGGCGTGCACACCCCGCGTACCGAGGCCCGGCTGCTCGGCGCGTCGTACGCCATGCCGGTGGCCGTGGCGCCAATGGCCTACCAGCGGCTGGTGCACCCCGACGGGGAGCTGGCGCTGGCCGCCGCCGCCGGCACGGCCGGCGTGCCGTACGTGGCCAGCACCCTGGGCAGCGTGCCGATCGAGCAGATCGCGCAGGCCGGCGCGACGGTCTGGTTCCAGCTCTACTGGCTGCGCGACCGGGGCCTGGTCGCCGACCTGCTGGACCGGGCGCACGCGGCGGGCTGCACCGCGCTCACGGTCACCGTGGACGTGCCGATCCTGGGCCCGCGGCGGCGCGACGTGCGCAACGCGTTCGCCATCCCGCCGCACGTCGTGGCGGCCAACCTGCCGGCCGGCCGGGACGACCTCGCGCACACCGCCACCCCGGGGGTCTCCGCCATCGCCGCGCACACCGGCGAGGTCTTCGCGCCCGCGCTGACCTGGGCCGACCTGGAGTGGCTGCGCGGCCGTACCGCCCTGCCGCTGGTGGTGAAGGGCGTGCTGGACCCGCGCGACGCGGAGCTGGCGGTGGCCGCTGGCGCGGACGCCGTGGTGGTCTCCAACCACGGCGGCCGGCAGCTCGACGGGGCGCCGGCCACCGCGACCATGCTGCCGGAGGTGGTGGCGGCGGTGGCCGACCGGTGCGAGGTGCTGCTGGACAGCGGCGTGCGCGACGGCGTCGACGTGCTGCGCGCGCTCGCCCTCGGCGCCCGGGGGGTGCTGGTCGGCCGGCCGATGCTGTGGGCGCTCGCCGCCGGCGGCGAGGCCGGGGCACGGACCGCGCTCGAGCTGCTGGCCGGCGAGTTCCGCGACGCCCTGGCGCTGGCCGGCTGCGCCGACCCGGAGGCCGCCCGCGAGCTGCGCGTGCTGACGGAGGGCTGAGCGGTGGCCGACCCGGTGGACCTGCACGTCGCCGACCTGCACGCGGCGGTCGACGACCCGGCGCTGAACTCGATGAACTTCCTCAACGAGGTGGCGCAGCACTATCCCGACGCGGTGTCGCTGGCGGCCGGCCGGCCGTACGAGGAGTTCTTCGACGTCGCGGCGCTGCACCGGCACCTGGAGAGGTTCCGCCGGCACCTGGCCGACGACCTCGGGCAGAGCCCCGCGCAGGTGCACCGGACGCTGTTGCAGTACGGCCGCACCAAGGGCATCGTGCACCACCTCGTCGCCCGCAACCTCGCCGTCGACGAGGGGATGACGGCCGACCCGGAGGCGATCGTGGTGACCGTCGGCTGCCAGGAGGCGATGTTCCTGGTGCTGCGGGCGCTGCGGGCCGACCCGCGCGACGTGCTGCTCGCCGTCGCCCCGACGTACGTCGGGCTGACCGGCGCCGCCCGGCTGCTGGACCTGCCGGTGCGGCCGGTGCGGGACGGCCCGGCCGGAATCGACCTGGCCGACCTGCGCGAGCAGGTGCGCCTCGCCCGGGCGGCGGGGCTGCGCCCACGCGCCTGCTACGTGATGCCGGACTTCGCCAACCCGTCCGGGACCAGCATCGGCCCGGCCGACCGGCGGCGGCTGCTCGACCTGGCCGCCGAGGAGGACCTGCTGCTGCTGGAGGACAACCCGTACGGTCTCTTTCCCGCCTCGGACGCCGGTCGGCCGCCGACGCTCAAGGCGCTGGACACCGCGCGGCGGGTGGTCTACCTGGGCTCGTTCGCCAAGACGGTGCTGCCCGGCGCGCGGGTGGGCTACGTGGTCGCCGACCAGCGCGTCGCCGGCGCCGACGGCACGGTGGGGCTGCTCGCCGACCAACTCGCCAAGATCAAGAGCATGGTCACGGTGAACACCTCGGCCATCGCCCAGGCGGTGGTCGGCGGGGCACTGCTGGAGCACGGGTGCAGCCTCGCGGCGGCCACCGTCCGGGAACGGGCCGCGTACGGACGCAACCTGCGCCACCTGGTCGACGGCCTGGCCCGGCGCTTCCCGGCGGGAACCTCGCCGGTGCGGTGGACCGTCCCGGCCGGCGGGTTCTTCGTCGTGGTCACCGTGCCGTTCGCCGTCGACGACGCCCTGCTGCACCGCTCCGCCCGCGAGTACGGGCTGCTCTGGACGCCGATGGCGCACTTCTACGACGACGGCGCCCCGGTCGACGCGCTGCGGCTGTCGGTCAGCGCCGTCACCCCGGAGCAGATCGACCTCGGGCTGGACCGGTTGGCCGCGCTGGTCGCCGACGAGACGGCCCGCCGGGCGGCGACGGCCGACGTGGGATGACACACCGCGTTCACCGCGCGGCAAAGCGCGACTGCCCGTGTTTCGCCGTCCTGGGTGGACACTCATAATGGACGCCATGGTCGCCTGGGAGTACGCGTTGCTGGTCCGCCGTTATCAGGGGCAGGGCCGCAACTTCCATGTCAGCTTCATCTGGTACGGCCCGGACGGGTCGCGCCGGGACATCACCGCGTACGGCGACACCGCGATCGCGCACCTCAACCGGGCCGGCCGGGAGGGCTGGGAGCTGGTCTCCGCGGCCGAGGACGTGAACAACGTCCAGGGCAGCACCGAGGTGCACCGCTACCACCTGAAGCGGCCCGTCGCCTGAGGCCTCGGCCCGTCCCTCTCCTCCCCGCCGCCCCTGGTCCGGCTAGCGTCCGGCCGCCCCGGTGCTGCTTGGGTCCGGCCGCCGGGTCCGGCCGCCTCGGCGTCGGTTCGGAGCACGCCGCCACCCGTCTGCGGCGTGCCGGGCGCGCGGCGGTTGTTGCTAGCGTCTTCTCCCGCCGTCGCCAACCGGTCGCCCGCCCCGGGGCACCGACGCCGCGCGGCAGGAGGAGGAGGAGCCGTGGCGGCAGGAGGAGACACGACGCGGCCGACGGCCGGGCCGGCCCGGTTCGTCGTCGGCGTCGACTTCGGCACCCTCTCCGGTCGGGCGGTCGTGGTCGACGTCGCCGACGGCGCCGTGCGGGGCGGGGCCGTCCACCCGTACCGGCACGGGGTGATCACCGAGCGGCTGCCCGACGGCACGCCGCTGCCGCCGGACTGGGCGTTGCAGCACCCCGAGGACCACCGCGAGGTGCTCCGCGTCGCGGTCCCCACCGCGCTGCGCGCCGCCGGGATCCGTCCCGAGGACGTGTGCGGCATCGGCGTCGACGCCACCTCCTGCACGATGCTGCCCGCCCTCGCCGACGGCACCCCGCTCTGCGAGCTGCCCGACCTGGCCGGGCGGCCGCACGCGTACCCGAAGCTGTGGAAGCACCACGCCGCCCAGCGGCAGGCCGCCCGGATCAACGACGTCGCCGCCGCGCGCGGCGAGAGCTGGCTGCCCCGCTACGGCGGCCGGGTCTCCGCCGAGTGGCAGCTCGCCAAGGCGCTGGAGGTGCTGGAGGAGGACCCGGCGGTCTTCGACCGGGCGGAGCGCTTCATCGAGACCGCGGACTGGCTGGTCTGGCAGCTCTGCGGCCGGGAGACCCGCAACGTCTCCGCCGCCGGCTACAAGGGGCTGCGGCAGGACGGGCGGTACCCGTCGGCGGAGTTCCTGCGCGCCCTGCATCCGCGCCTCGACGGGCTGCTGCACCGCGTCGACGGCCCGCTCGTGCCGATGGGCGCCCGGGCCGGCGCTCTCACCGCCACAGCCGCCGCGTGGACCGGGCTGCCGGTCGGGACCGCCGTCGCGGCGGGCGCCATCGACGCGCACGTCACCGCCGCGGCGGCCCGCGCGGTCGAGCCCGGCCGGATGCTGGCGGTGCTCGGCACCTCCACCTGCCTGATCATGAACGCGGCGGCGTACCGCGAGGTGCCCGGCGTCTGCGGCGTGGTCGACGGGGGCGTCACCACCGGTGCCTGGGGCTACGAGGCGGGGCAGAGCGGGGTCGGCGACATCTTCGCCTGGTACGCCCGCAACGCCCTGCCGGCCGGCTACGCCGACGAGGCGCGCCGCCGGGGGCTCAGCCCGTACGAGCTGCTGGACACCCTCGCCGCCGACCAGCCGGTGGGCGGGCACGGGCTGCTGGCCCTGGACTGGCACAGCGGCAACCGCTCGGTGCTGATGGACCACGAGCTGAGTGGCGTACTGGTCGGGCTGACCCTGGCCACCCGGCCCGAGGAGATCTGGCGGGCGCTGCTGGAGGCCACCGCCTTCGGGGCCCGGACCGTCGTCGACGCGTTCACCGCCGCCGGGTGGCCGTCGACGAACTGACCGTGGCCGGCGGGCTGACCGACAACCGGTTGCTGCTGCGGATCTACGCCGACGTGCTCGGCCGGCCGCTGCACGTGGTCGACTCCGCGCACCCGGCGGCGCTGGGCGCGGCCATCCACGCGGCGGTCGCCGCCGGTGCGTACCCGGACGTGCCGGCCGCCTCGGCGGCGATGGGCGCCGCCCGGCGCGAGACCTGGCATCCCGACCCGGCCCGGGCGGCGGCCTACGACGAGCTGTACGCCGAGTACCGCGCCCTGCACGACCACTTCGGCCGGGGCGGCACGGACGTCCTGCACCACCTCCGCACCCTCCGCCACCGCCCCCACTAACCCCCTAACCCCCCCCCCCCCCCCCCCCCCCCCCCCCCCCCCCCCCCCCCCCCCCCCCCCCCCCCCCACCCACCCCACCCCGCCCCGTCCACCCAACGCGTCGATCATGCAGTTGTGGTGGGGTGCAAAACGGCCTCAGAGCGTATGAAGCGGGCACCAGAACTGCATGGTCGACGCGGTACCCGGGTACGGGGACGCCCCCGCTCGGTGGGCCGGGCGGGGGCGTCGGGGTGGTGCGGTTCAGCCGAGGTCGACGGCCGGGTAGAGCGGGAAGCCGGTCAGCAGGTCGCTGGCCTGCTTGGCGACCCGGTCGGCGACGGCCGGGTCGAGGACGTACTTGGCCTTGGACGCGGTGCCGTCCGGGTTCGCGCCCGGCGTGGTCTGGCTGAGCACGGTGTGGATCAGCTCGGCCGTCTCGTCCATCTGCGCGGTGCCCAGCCCACGGCTGGTCAACGCCGGGGTGCCGACCCGGATGCCGGAGGTGTACCAGGCGCCGTTCGGGTCCTGCGGCACGGAGTTGCGGTTGGTGACGATGCCCGAGTCGAGCAGCGCCTGCTCGGCCTGCCGGCCGGTCAGCCCGTAGCCGGAGACGTCGATCAGCACCAGGTGGTTGTCGGTGCCGCCGGTGACCAGCTTGCCGCCGCGCCGCAGCAGCCCCTCGGCGAGCGCCTGCGCGTTGTCGACGATCCGCTGGGCGTAGTCGGCGAAGTCGGGGCGGCGGGCCTCGGCGAGGGCGACGGCCTTGGCGGCCATCACGTGCGGCAGCGGGCCGCCTAGCACCATCGGGCAGCCCCGGTCGACCTGGTCGGCCAGCTCGGGCTGGCAGAGCACCATGCCGCCGCGCGGGCCGCGCAGCGACTTGTGCGTGGTGGTGGTGACGATGTGCGCGTGCGGCACCGGGTCGAAGTCGCCGGTGAAGACCTTCCCGGCGACCAGGCCGGCGAAGTGCGCCATGTCGACCATGAAGGTGGCGCCGACCGAGTCGGCGATCTCCCGCATGATCCGGAAGTTGACCTTCCGCGGGTACGCCGAGTAGCCCGCGACCAGGATCAGCGGCTTGAACTCGCGGGCCGCCTCGGCGACCTTGTCGTAGTCGACGAGGCCGGTGACCGGGTCGGTGCCGTAGCTGCGCTGGTCGAACATCTTGCCGGAGATGTTCGGCCGGAACCCGTGCGTGAGGTGGCCGCCGGCGTCCAGCGACATGCCGAGCATCCGCTGGTTGCCCAGCTCCCGGCGCAGCGCGAACCAGTCCGCCTCGGTGAGGTCGTTGACCTGCCGCACCTGGGCCTTCTTCAGCGCCGGCGACTCCACCCGGTCGGCCAGGATCGCCCAGAACGCCACCAGGTTGGCGTCGATGCCGGAGTGCGGCTGCACGTACGCGTGGGCGGCGCCGAACAGCTCCCGGGCGTGCTCGGCGGCGAGCGCCTCGACGGTGTCGACGTTCTGGCAGCCCGCGTAGAAGCGGCGGCCGACGGTGCCCTCGGCGTACTTGTCGCTGAACCAGTTGCCCATGGTCAGCAGGGTCGCGGGGGAGGCGTAGTTCTCGCTGGCGATGAGCTTGAGCGACTCGCGCTGGTCGGCGAGCTCGGCGCCGATGGCGTCGGCCACCCGCGGCTCGACGGCGCGGATCACCTCGAGGGCGCTGCGGAAGGCGGTGGATTCGGCGTTCAGCGACATGCGACCTCCAGTGACGTGCGGAAGGCCCAGGCGCTCGGCATGCGTCCTCATGACGGGACCGCTTCCCGATGGTTCTCCATCCCTACGCGCCAGTCACGGCCCGTGCCGATCCTACCGGGTCGACCCCGGCGCTTCCCGGCCCACCTCGCCCGCGCAGTGGGCCCCGGCGAGGTGGACGCGCGCCGACAGTGGGATTAACCGGCCCGGACCGGGGCACAGTACACCCGGGACGGCCACGGTGCGCGCGGACCGCCCACCGACGAGGGGAGTGACGAGCAGATGACCACATCGGGCACGGACCGGCCGTTCGCCGTGGTGACCGGCGCGTCCAGCGGCATCGGGTACGAACTGGCGGTCCAGTTCGTCGAGCACGGCTACGACCTGGTGATCGCCGCCGAGGACGACGGGATCGGCACGGCGGCGGAGCGGCTGCGGCGCGACGGTGGGCCCCGGGTGGATCCCGTCCGGGCCGACCTGACCCGCGCCGAGGGGGTCGAGGAGCTGGCGGCGGCGGTGGCCGCGACCGGCCGCCCGGTCGACGCGCTGGCGCTCAACGCCGGGCGGGGCGCCGGTGGGGAGTTCGTCGGGGGCACCACGCTCGCGGACGAGTTGGCCGTGGTCGACCTGAACGTGCGCTCGACGGTGCACCTGGCCAAGCTGCTACTGCCCGGCATGGTGCGGCGCGGCGCCGGTCGGGTCCTGTTCACCTCGTCGATCGCCGCCACCCTGCCGGGACCCTTCCAGGCCGTCTACAACGCCTCGAAGTCGTTCGTGCAGTCCTTCGCGGAGGCGCTGCGCAACGAGCTGAAGGACACCGGGGTGACGGTGACCTCGCTGATGCCGGGGCCGACCGACACGGAGTTCTTCGCCCGTGCCGAGATGGAGGACACCCGGGTCGGCTCGGGACGCAAGGACGAGCCGCGGACCGTGGCCGAGCAGGGCTTCGCGGCGATGATGCGGGGCGACCAGACGGTGAGCGCGGGTTCGCTGCTCACCAAGGTGCAGACCGCCGCCAACAAGATCGTCCCGGACAAGCTCAAGGCGGCGCAGCACCGCAGGATGGCCGAGCCGGGCTCCGGCAGCTGACCCTTCCGTGGCCCGGCGGCGGGTCGCGGGGGCCCGCCGCCGGTGCGGTGGAGCTCGCGGCCGGGCGCACCGCTGCCTAGGATCAGCGGCATGGCGGGGGAGGACGGCGAGGGCGGCAGCCTGCTCGCCATCAGCGACCTGCACGTCGGTCACCGGGACAACCGGGAGGTGGTCGAGGGGCTGCGCCCCGGATCGCCGCGGGACTGGCTGCTGGTCGCCGGGGACGTGGGCGACACCGTGGCCGACGTGGAGTGGGCCCTCGGCCTGCTCAGCCGCCGCTTCGCGAAGGTGGTCTGGGCGCCGGGCAACCACGAGCTGTGGACCCCGCCGGCCGACCCGGTGGCGCTGCGCGGGGCCGCGCGTTACGCGTACCTGGTCGACGCCTGCCGGCGACTGGGCGTGCTGACCCCGGAGGACCCGTACCCGGTGTGGCGGGGGACGGGCGGGCCGGTGGTCGTGGCGCCGCTGTTCCTGCTCTACGACCACAGTTGGCGCCCGGTCGGTTTCGACACCCCCGAGGCGGCGCTGGAGGAGGCGTACCGGACGGGGATCGTGTGCACCGACGAGTTCCTGCTGCACCCCGACCCGTACCCGAGCCGGTCGGCGTGGTGCGCCGCCCGCGTCGCCGAGACCGCGCGTCGGCTCGCCGAACGGGAGCCGGGACTGCCGACGGTGCTGGTCAACCACTGGCCGCTGCTGCGCGAGCCGACCCGGGTGCTGCGCTACCCGATCTTCGCCCAGTGGTGCGGCACCGAGTCCACCGCCGACTGGCACCTGCGCTTCGACGCCGCCGCGGTGGTCTACGGCCACCTGCACATCCCCCGTACCACCTGGCACGACGGGGTGCGGTTCGAGGAGGTCTCGGTGGGCTACCCGCGGGAGTGGCGGCCCCGGGCCGCGCCCCCGGCGCTGCGGCGGATCCTGCCCGGGCCCCCGGCGTGACGACGGGCCCCGGCGCACCGGGGCCCGTGGAGTTCCGTCCGCTCAGGCCGTCACCGCGTCCAGCGACTTCTTGATCGCCTTCGGGTCGGTCGGCTTGCGGGGCGCGTCGGCGCGCAGCGCGATCATCCGCTCGCCGATCTCCTGGAGCTGCTTACGGCCGAGGGCCTCGCGCACCTTCGGGAACCACTCCTGCTCCTCCTCCTCGACGTGGTGCAGGACGTTCTCGATCAGCACCGTGGTCTTGGCGTTGAAGCGCTCGTCGGCGGCGTCCATGGTGAACAGCTCGGCGCAGAGCACGTCGGCGACGTGGTGCTCCTCGTACGACTCGAGGATGTCGTCCTCCAGATCGGGCAGGAGCCTGCGGACCTCGGGATACATCACCTCGTTCTCGAGGTAGGTGTGGACCGTGAGGGCTTCCAGGATCTCGTTCACCAGCTTCTGTCGCCGCGCCGCCGGACCCTCCTCGGCATCCTGGAACGCCTTGAACAGGCGGCGCATCTCCTTGTGGTCCTCTTTCAACAGGACGATGGCATCGGTGGACACCGTTGACCTCCTCGCTCGGCTGACACCTCCCCCCGTACCCCCGGTATGAGCAGCGAAAACGGGTGGGGCCCGGCGGATCACCGCCGGGCCCCACCACGGGTCGTGCCGTGCTGTTACCTCACCACGTTGTACGCGTTGACCATGCCGGCGCCGTAGAAGCCGTTGCGCTTGCCGCCGGAGCAGGTCGCGTCGTAGGCGTTCGGGCCGGCCGCGATCAGCGGCACGGGGTTGTAGACGCCGCCGGGGCATCCGATCGCCTCGGCGGCGTTGCCCAGGAAGGCCGACAGCTGACCCGAGGTCATGCCCGGGTGCGCCGAGACGGCCAGGGCGGCCACGCCGGCGGCGTGCGGCGAGGACATCGAGGTGCCCTGCTTGTAGCCCCAGCCGTTGGTCTTCGTGGTGGTGTTGTAGGTGGTGGACAGGATGCCGTCGGTGAGGGTCGAGCTGGCACCCCGGGTGCGGAAGCGGGTGTCGCCACCCGGCGCCGTCACCTCGATCACGCCCTGGCCGTACGAGGAGTAGTAGCTCTTCTGCCCGGTCGGGCCGACCGCCGACACGGTCACCACGCCCGGCGCCTCACCCGGCAGGACGAGGCAGGAGCTGGTGAGGTTCTCGCGCTCCTCGGGCGTCCCGTTGTTCGGGCTGCCCGTGTCGGTGATCTTGTGAGCGAGGTCGAAGTTCGAGTTACCCGCGGACGCCACGTGCAGCACGCCCTTGCTCTGCGAGTAACGCAGGGCCCGCTGGACGGCCTTCCACACCGGACGCTGGCGCGCGTCGTTGCGGCAGTTGAGCTGCCAGGGGTCGATGTAGTAGCTGTTGTTCGTCACCCGCATGCCCTGCTCGGCGGCCCACATGAACCCGCAGACCGCGGCCTCGGGGAAGATGTAGCCGTCGTCGTTGACCACCTTGACGGCGGCCACCTTGACGCCCGGGGCGACACCGGTCACCCCGACGCCGTTGACGGCGGCGGCGATGGTGCCGGCCACGTGGGTGCCGTGGTCGGAGGTGGTCGGGTTCCAGGCGGACTCGGTGGTGTCGGTGACCCCACCGATGCAGGACGTGCTCTTGTTCTTCGCGATCTGGCTGGCCAGGTCGGGGTGGCTGGAGGAGATGCCGCTGTCCAGCACGCCCACCACCACGTCGGCGCGGCCGGCGTTGACGGCGTGGGCCTGCGGGACGTCGATCATCGGCATGTCCCACTGCTGACCGAAGAGGGGCTCCTTGGTCGGGTCGGCGGTCGTGTTGGCCGCCTCGGCCGCGGAGACCTCCAGGGTCTCGCCCTCGTCGAGGGCGGTGCCCAGGCCGGCCGTGGACGCCACCGAGTCGACGCCCGCGCCCGCCACGTCCGTGACGAAGTCGGGGTTGGTCGACCGGACGACGAGCACGCCGATCTGGTCGTAGCTGGCCACCACGGTGCCGTTGGCGGCGGCCACGCGGGCGGCCGCCTTGTCGGTCTTGGCACCCTGCGGCGCGAGCACCAGGAACGTGGTGTCCGGGCCGGCGGCCGAGGCCGCCGGGGCCACCCCGCCGGCGACGGCGAGGCCGACGCCGAGCGTCACGGCGGACGCGGCAGCCAGTGTCTTGCGACGGAGGTTCTTCACACAGACTCCCAGGGGCTGTTTCCAGCCGGGGTGCGCCCCCTGGCGGGGAGCGACCGGCGGGAGGCGGGCGGGATGCACGCCTCCGCAACCACCAGCGTCGCGGCGTCCGGTGGCGTTACACGCGTCCGCGGGGCCCGGTCGGGAGGTGTCAGACGGTCGCCAGGGTGTGGGGGATCTCGTCGAGCAGCTCCCGGGCGAGGAAGCCGATGCGGCCGAACCGGGGGACCAGCCGCTGACCGCTCACCGCGTGGGCGAAGGCCGCCCAGCACGCGGACTGTGCCGGCTCCGCGCCCCGCGACAGCAACCCGGCCAGCAGCCCGGCGCGGACGTCCCCGCTGCCGGAGGTGCCCAGGCCGGCGTCGCCGCTCTCCTCCCGCCAGCTCCGGCCGTCGGGGGTGGCGATGTGGCCGTAGAGCGACACCACCGCGTCGTACCGGCGGGCCAGCTCCGTCGCCTCGGCGTCGAGGTCCTCGCCGGGCTCCCGGTCGAGCAGGTGCCGGGCCTCGGTGAGGTTGGGGGTGAGCACCACCGGCCGGCCGGACCCGACCAGCAGGTCCGGGGCGTGGCTGAGGGCCCCCAGGGCGTACGCGTCGAGCACCAGCGACGTCTCCGGACCGGCCGCGTCGAGCACCAGGCGCAGCAGGCGGCCGGTCTCGTCGATGTCCTTCAGGCCGGGGCCGACGGCCACCACGTCCGCCTCCGCCACCAGGTCGCCCAGCAGCTCGCCGGGCCGCCCCGCGACCGCCCCCTCGGCGGTCTCCGGCAACCCCACCACCAGCGCCTCGGGCACCTGGATGCTCAGCGCGGCGGCGGTGGACTCGGCGGCGGCGAGCTGGAGCACGCCGGCCCCGGCCCGCAGCGCGGCCACGCCGGCGAGCAGCACCGCGCCGGGGGTGAACCGCGAGCCGCCGACCACCAGCACCGTGCCCCGGGCCTCCTTGCCGCCGGTCGGCACGGGCAGCGCCCAGTCCCGCAGCAGGCCGGGGGTGATCACCCGGGTGTCAGACCGGTTCGGCATGGACCTCGTCCTCCCTGGTCGGTCGGGCGCCCTGCTCGCGCAGGTGACCGACGTCGTTGAACACGTCCGGGGTCAGCCGGCCGTCGGCCCCGGCGGACCAGCCGGTGATCGAGCAGTTGGCGATCACGTGTTCGCGGGTCAGCGCCATCAGCTCCGTCTCGGTGAGCCCCTCCACGAGGTAACGCGTCAGGAAGACCAGGGCGTCGTGGCCGAACAGCAGCACGCGCCGGCCCTCGTGGTCGCGGCGCAGGTCGCCGAGGAGGGCGCGCAGGCGCAGCGCCACGTCGGTCCAGGACTCCCCGCCCGGCGGCCGGTAGTAGAACTTGCCGAGCCGGTCGCGGCGCGCCGCCTCCTCCGGGTGCCGCCGGCGTACCCCCTGCCCGGTCAGGCCGTCCAGGATGCCCAGTTCCCGGTCGCGCAGCCGCTCGTCGCGGCTGAGCGGGACCCCGGTGCCGGCCAGGGCCAGCTCGGCGGTCCGCACCGCCCGCAGGTACGGCGACACCACCGCCACGTCCGGCCGGCGGGCCTCGGGCAGCCCGGCCAGCCACCGCGCGGTGGCCCGGGCCTGCTCCTCCCCGGTCGGGCTCAACGGCACGTCCGCGTCCCGGTGGGTCAGGTCGATCAGCTCGGCGCCGGACGCCTCGGCCGCCGTGGCCGCCACGTTCGCCGTACTCTCGCCGTGTCGGACGATCCAGAGCGTCGCCAGTTCCGCCATGCCGCACCCCTACCCGGGCGCCGCCCCGGGTAACCGCGCCCGCCACCGGTGTCGTCCGGCGGGGGCGGCGGACGGAGACGGTGCGCCGGTCGCGCCGGGGTGCCGGTTCCGCACCCGGCCCCCGGCGCCGACAGCACCGACTCGCTGATCCCGGGCAGGGCGCGGGTCAGCGCCGGCGGTCCGGCGTGGGGCGGGCGACCTCGCAGACCTCCCGTCGGATCTCCTCCAGCCGGTCGGCCAGCTCCCGCGGCCGGCTCAGGGCCACCGGGTGCCCGCCGTCCATCTCGTCCGGGGTGATCCCCAACCGGTCGGACACCAGCTTCCGCAGGAAGTCGATGGGGAAGAAGCGGTCACCCCGGCAGAGCAGCGCCCGGGTCGGCACGTCCGGCCAGGCGGCGAGCGGCCAGGGCTTCTCGAACGGCGTCCCCGACTGGTCCTGGGCGTTCGCCGTGGCCTCCTCGACCAGCCGGGGCGGCAGTTCGTGGAAGAAGACGACGCCGGGGTCCTGGCCCTGCTCGGGCGTCCAGCCCTCGCGTTCGGCCTGGAGCCGCCGGGCCTGCGCGTAGCCGGTGCTGCTCCACCACTCGCCCGGTGACTCGCCGGGGGAGGGCACCATCGGGGTCAGCAGCACGAGCAGGTCCGCGTGGACCCGGTCGCACACCAGCGGGCCGGTGAACGCGCCGAACGACTGGGCCACGACGACCAGGTCCTTACGGTCCCCGACGGCCCGGACGGCGGCGTCGGCGTACTCCGCCAGCCCCGCCGAGTCGTCGTCGCACGGCAGGTCGACCGCCACCACGTCGTGCCCCCGGTCCCGCAACTGCTCCGCCAGCAGGTGCCAGTACCAGGGCCCGCTGCCCGCGGGCGGGATCAGAACGTAGGTCGCCACGTCAATACTCCTTGTCGATCCGGACCGTCGGTAGCCGGCGCCGCTGAGCGCTCAACGCGTCGCGGGCCCGGGTGAGCTGCTTCTCGCTGACGAGCAGTTCCGCACGGGCCGCCTCCCACTCGTCTCGGCTGACAACTCTCGGCTGGGTCATGGTGTCTCTCCTGCCTTGGTCCTTCCGGCGACGGCAGCGTCGCGCCGCACGCCGGCCACCCCATTGAGACGGCGGGGCGCGGGAGAACTCATCGCCGCCGCCATCCGTCAACGGGTCATCGGCAGCCCGAAGGCCGGAAAGACGTCGGGCGGGAGCGCGGTGACCTCCACGACCTCGCCAGCCTCGATGCGGAGCACGTCGAGGCCCAGCGCGTGGTAGTGGGACCGGCCCGGCTCCCGTACGTAGCAGGCGACGGCGGGCTGGCGGTTGGCCCGGGTGGGCACGTGACACCAGTCCTTCCAGGCGCCGGGCCCGACCAGCGCGGGCGCCAGCCGAGCACGTCGCGCAGGATGAGCACCGCCCGTTGCCGGGACGGCCCGGAGACCCGGGACGACGTCGGCGCGACGAGCGGACCCGGCTGCCGCTGGCGGCGGTCGAGGTAGTCGCGACAGGCGTTGGTGGCGATCCGGTAGAGCCAGGCCCGCACGGTGGAGCGGCCCTGGAAGCTCTCCCGGCCGCGCCAGGCCCGCAGGAACGTCTCCTGCACGAGATCCTCGGCGTCGTCGAACGACCCGAGCATCCGGTAGCAGTGCACCCGCAACTCCCGCCGGTGCCCGGTCGGTCAGCTCCGCGAAGGCCTGCTCGTCGCCCGACCGGAGGGCCGCGCCGGCCACGGTCACCCCGCTCCCGCCCGATCCCGCGCCACCTTCGCCCACGAACCGTCTCCCCCGCCCGGTCATCGGATCATCGACGCACCGTAACGCACCGCTGCGTCGAAGGACGGAGCCGTCACCGGCGTCCGGTTCCGGCCCGGGAGGCGTCTGACCAGATCCGCCGGGGCGTCCCGCGCGGCGGGGCGTGATCGGGGCGGGGTCGGGTAAGCGCTGCCTCCATCGATCACCGAGACGGGGAGGTGCGCCGTGGCCACCATGGTCAGGGAGCCGGCGAGCCCGGTGAAGGACCAGAACTACGACCTGATCCACGCGCTCCAGATGTCGTTGCAGCACATCTGGCAGCTGGAGAACTATGTCGCCGACGCCGACGCGCGGGGCGACACGGAACTGGCCACCTGGTTCCGGAAGATGCAGGAGAACAACCGCAAGGCGGGCGAGCAGGGCAAGAGGATGCTCCTGGCGCGCCTCCAGGAGGAGATGAGCTGAGTTCGACCCGCAGGCGGTCGGGCGGCCGGAGACGGGCCGCCCGGCCGCCGGGCGGGTTACGGTGTCAGGCGTGGCGACGCCGGCCGAGGAGATCCAGGTGGGGGAGCGGCTGGTGCGCGTCTCCAGCCCCGACAAGCCTTACTTCCCGGAACTCGGGCTGACCAAGCTGGACGTGGTGCGCTACTTCCTCGCCGTCGGCGACGGCGTCCTGCGCGCCCTGCGGGACCGGCCGACCATGCTGGAGCGGTGGCCGCGCGGCGTCTTCGACGGCGCTAAGATCGGCACCCGGCAGGACAACCGGGGCGACGCCTTCTACCAGAAGCGGCTGCCGGCGGGGGCGCCCGAGTGGGTCCGCACCGCCCACATCACCTTCCCGAGCGGGCGTACGGCCGACGAGGTCGCGCCGAGCGAGCTGGCGGTGGTGATCTGGGCGGCCAACCTCGGCACCCTGCGGTTCCACCCGTGGCCGGTCTCCGCCGCCGACGTCGAGCGGCCCGACCAGCTGCGCATCGACCTCGACCCGATGCCGGGGGTGGGCTTCGACCAGGTGGTGCCGGTGGCCCACGAGGTACGCGCGTTCCTCGCCGAGCTGGGCCTGACCGGCTATCCGAAGACCACCGGCGGGCGGGGCCTGCACGTCTACCTCTCCATCGAGCCCCGGTGGAGCTTCGGCGACTGCCGGCGGGCGGTGCTGGCGCTGGGCCGGGAGATGCAACGCCGGTTGCCGGAGCTGGTCACCACCACCTGGTGGCGGGAGCAGCGGGACCGGCCCGTCTTCGTCGACTACAACCAGATGTCCCGGGACCACACGATGGCCTCGGCGTACTCGATCCGTCCCACCCCGCAGGCGCTGGTCTCCGCGCCGCTGGACTGGTCGGAGCTGGACGACGTCCGGCCGGAGGACTTCGCCGTGACCACGATGCCCGCCCGGTTCGCCGAGCACGGCGACCCGCACGCGGGCCTCGACGACCGGCGGTTCTCCCTGGAACCGCTGCTGGAGCTGGCCGACCGGGAGGGGCTGGAGGCCCCGCCGGAGCGCTGAGCCGGCCGGTCGCGGCCCGCCGGGAGAGCTGGGCGCCGGCTCACTCCCACGGGCTGCGTTCGCCGTCGAACTCCTCGAAGACCAGCCAGGTGCGGGTGGAGAGCACGCCGGCGATGCCCTGCACCCGGCCCAGCACCACGTCGCGCAGGGTGGCGTTGTCGGGCGCCCGGACCAGGGCGAGCACGTCGTGGTCGCCCCCGAGCAGGGCGGCGTGCTCGATGTAGCGGACCCGGGCCAGTTCCGCCGACACCTCCCGCCAGGTGTTCTGCTCGATCTTCAGCGCGATGTACGCCGAGGTGCCCAGCCCCGCCGCCTCCGGCGCGACCCGGGCCCGGAAGCCGGTGATCACCCCGTCGCGCAGCAGCCGCTCGACCCGGGCGTACGCGTTGGTGCGGGAGATGTGGATCCGCTCGGCGAGGGTGCGCACCGACGTGCGGCCGTCGCGGACCAGCTCGTCGAGGATCCGCCGGTCGACGTCGTCCAGCGGTCGCGCCGAACGTCCCGTTCCGGCCGCCGGCTCCGCTGCGCCTCCGGACTCCTGGCTCATCCCGCCGCCCTTCCCATGCCATCCGTCCCACGTTTGTCCTGGATCTTGAGTCAATCATCCGACAGCAGGAGCATAGGCCCACCACACGTCCAGGAGGTCCCGCCGTGACGACCACACCCGAGGCGGTCCGCAGGGCATCCCCGCGCAGCCGCCGGGCGGCCACCCCGCCCGACCCGGCCAAGCCGCTGCTGCCGGCCACCGAGCCCGTCCGCCTGCTCGATCCGACCGGCACGCCGCTGCGCGCCCCCGCCGACTACCCCGAGCCGCCCGTCGGGGCGCTCGTCGAGATGCACCGGCGGATGGTCGTCGGCCGCCGCTTCGACGTCCAGGCCACCGCGCTGACCAAGCAGGGCCGGCTGGCCGTCTACCCGTCCTCGCGCGGCCAGGAGGCCTGCCAGGTCGGCGCCGTCCTCGCCCTGCGCGAGGACGACTGGGTCTTCCCGACCTACCGGGAGTCGATGGCCCTCGTCAGTCGGGGCATCGACCCGGTCGAGGTGCTGACCCTGCTGCGCGGGGACTGGCACTGCGGCTACGACCCCGCCGCGCGGCACACCGCCCCGCAGTGCACCCCGTTGGCGACCCAGTGCGTGCACGCCGCCGGGCTGGCGTACGGCGAGGCGTACCAGGGGCGCGACACCGTCGCGCTGGCGTTCATCGGCGACGGGGCGACCAGCGAGGGCGACTTCCACGAGGGCGTCAACTTCGCCGCCGTGTTCAAGGCCCCCGTCGTCTACTTCGTGCAGAACAACCGGTACGCGATCAGCGTCCCGCTGTCCCGGCAGACCGCCGCGCCGTCGCTGGCGTACAAGGGCGTCGGCTACGGCGTGCCCAGCGAACAGGTCGACGGCAACGACCCGGTGGCCGTGCTCGCGGTGCTCACCCGCGCGGTGGCGCACGCGCGCTCGGGCAAGGGCCCGTTCCTGGTGGAGGCGCACACCTACCGCATGGAGGCGCACACCAACGCCGACGACGCGACCCGCTACCGCGACGGCGCCGAGGTCGAGGCCTGGCGGGACCGGGACCCGGTGGTCCGGCTGGAGACGTACCTGCGGGCCCGGGGCGCGCTCGACGACGCCGCCGTCGCCGCGGTCGCCGAGGAGGCCGAGGCGTACGCCGCCGACCTGCGCACCCGCATGAACGCGCAGCCGACGGTCGACCCGATGAGCCTCTTCGACCACGTCTACGCCGAGCCCACCCCGCAACTGGTCGAGCAGCGCGAGCAGGTCCGCGCCGAGCTGGCCGCCGCCCAGGACGAGGAGGGTGAGCGCTGATGGCCGCCCTGACCATGGCGAAGGCGCTCAACGCCGCGCTCGCCGACGCGATGCTCGACGACGACCGGGTGGTCGTCTTCGGCGAGGACGTCGGGGCGCTCGGGGGCGTCTTCCGGATCACCGACGGCCTCCAGGCCCGCTTCGGCGACAAGCGCTGCTTCGACACGCCGCTCGCCGAGGCCGGCATCGTCGGCTTCGCCGTCGGCATGGCCATGTCCGGGCTGCGCCCGGTGGTCGAGATGCAGTTCGACGCGTTCGCGTACCCGGCGTTCGAGCAGATCGCCTCGCACGTGGCGAAGCTGCGCAACCGCACCCGGGGCGCGCTCAGCGTGCCGATCGTCATCCGGGTGCCGTACGCCGGCGGCATCGGCGGCGTCGAGCACCACTGCGACTCCAGCGAGGCGTACTACGCCCACACCCCCGGGCTCAAGGTCGTCACGCCGGCGACGGTGGAGGACGCGTACTCGCTGCTGCGCCAGGCGATCGAGGACCCCGACCCGGTCGTGTTCATGGAGCCGAAGAAGCTCTACTTCTCCAGCGCCGAGGCGCAGCTTCCCGCGGCCGCCGCGCCGATCGGCCGGGCGGTCGTGCGTCGTCCCGGCCGCGACGCCACCCTCGTCGCGTACGGGCCGGCGGTGCCGGTCGCGCTCGAGGCCGCCGAGGCCGCCCGCGAGGAGGGCTGGGACCTGGAGGTCGTGGACGTGCGCAGCATCGTGCCGTTCGACGACGAGACCGTCACGGCCTCGGTCCGGCGCACCGGCCGGTGCGTGGTGATCCAGGAGGCGCAGGGCTTCGCCGGGGTGGGCGCCGAGATCGCCGCCCGGGTCCAGGAGCGCTGCTTCCACGCCCTGCACGCCCCGGTGCTGCGGGTGTCCGGGCTGGACATCCCGTACCCGGCGCCGATGCTGGAGCACACCCACCTGCCGTCGGTGGACCGGGTGCTCGACACGGTGGCCCGGCTCCAGTGGGACGACCAGCCCGACGGGCGCTGGCTGAGCCGGGGGAGCGCGGCGTGACCACCGTGGACGGGGCGCAGGTCTTCCTCCTGCCCGACCTGGGCGAAGGGCTGAGCGAGGCCGAGATCGTCGAGTGGCGGGTCGCCGTGGGCGACGTGGTCACGGTGGACCAGAGCGTCGTGGAGGTGGAGACCGCCAAGGCCGTCGTCGACGTGCCCTGCCCGTACGCCGGGCGGGTCGTGGCGCTGCACGGCGCGGCGGGCGAGACCCGCCCGGTCGGCCAGCCGCTGATCACCATCGCGCCGCTGGACGGCGGCGCCGAGCCCGCCGGGCACGCCACCTACCGCGAGGAGGAGCGGGCCGGCTCCGGCAACGTCCTCATCGGGTACGGCACCGGCCACGGCGGCCAGGGACGGCGGCGTCGCCGCCCCCGTCTCGTGGCCGCACCCGAGCCCACCCCGGCCGGTCCACCGGCGGCTCCCGCCCCGGTGGCGGCGACCCCGGCCGAGTCGGCCGACCGTCCGCACGGCGCGGCGGCGCCCCTGGTCATCTCGCCGATCGTGCGCCGGCTGGCCCGCGAGCACGGCCTCGACCTGGCCACCCTGCGCGGCACCGGCCCGGGCGGCGTGGTGCGCCGGGCGGACGTGGAGGCCGCCGCGAACCGGGCGGCGACGCCGGCCGCCCGGCTCGCCGCGGTGCCGGACGAGCCCGTCGCACCGGCGGTCCCCGGGACCGAGGACCTGGTCGTCCCACTGACCGGCATCCGCAAGGCGATCGCCGACAAGCTCTCCCGCAGCCGGCGGGAGATCCCCGAGGTGACCATCTGGGTGGACGTGGACGCCACCGGGCTGCTGGAGACCCGCGCGGCGATCAACGCGGCGACCCCGGACGCGCCGGTGAGCATCCTGGCCCTGCTGGCCCGGATCTGCCTGTCCGGGCTGCGCCGGTACCCGCAGCTCAACGCCCGGGTCGACACCGAGGGCCAGCGGATCGTCCAGTCCGCCGGGGTGCACCTGGGCATCGCCGCCCAGACCGACCGAGGGCTGGTCGTGCCGGTGCTGCGGGACGCGCAGCGGCTGACCACCGCCGAGCTGGCCGCCGAGCTGACCGCGACCACCACGGCCGCCCGGGCCGGCACGCTGCCCCCGGCCCGGCTGACCGGCGGCACGTTCACGCTCAACAACTACGGCGTCTTCGGCGTCGACGGCTCCACCCCGATCATCAACCACCCGGAGGCGGCGCTGCTCGGGGTGGGGCGGATCGTGGACAAGCCCTGGGTGGTGGACGGGCAGCTCGCGGTGCGGAAGGTGACGCAGCTCAGCCTGACCTTCGACCACCGGGTTTGCGACGGCGGGGTGGCCGGCGGCTTCCTGCGGCACGTCGCCGACTGCGTCGAGCGGCCGGCGGTGCTGATCGCCAACGTCTGACCCCGGCCGCGACGGCCCCGGCTCCGCCTCCCGCGGCGCCGGGGCCGTCGCCGTCGCGGCCCGCGTTTCCCGGGAGACGGGCCGGGAATGCGGGCCGGGCAGTCCCGCCGAGGGGAGGACGAGGTGGCGTATCCGGACATGCCCTCCGCCGGCGGCGTGCGGCGTCACGCGGTGGCCGGCGCCCCGCTGCTCTGCGACGCCCGGGAGCACGGCCTGATCGGCGACGGGGTGGCCAACGACCAGCCGGCGCTCGCCGCGCTGGTGGACCGGCTCGGCGACGCGTACGCCGCCGACGGCCGGGCCCGGATCATCTACTGCCCGCCCGGGGTCTACTCGATGCGGGACTCGGGCACCGTGTGGCGTACCGGGGTGTCGCTCGTCGGTGCCGGCCCGGGGGCGACCCGCTTCGTGCTCAGCAACTCGGGCAACCGCGCCGACCCGGCGCCGCTGGCCTTCTACACCACGAACGAGCACGGTGCCGACCGGAACCGGCACCTGGCCGACTGCACCTTCTCCGACTTCGAGATCGACGGCTCGGGCGTGGCGTCGGCGGACTACAACCCGCTGGCCAAGGGGCTCGGTTTGCAGTACGTCGTGCGGGGCACCTTCCGCAACCTGTACATCCACCACACCGCCGCCACCGGCCTGGGCTGCGACTTCCTCCAGGACTGCCTGATCGAGGGGGTGCTGGTCGTCGGGTGCGGACGGCTGGACAGCGGCACCGAGATGGGTGGCGCCGGCATCGGCGTCGGCATCGGCGGCTGGGGCAGCGTCGAGCGGTTCAACATCGTCAACTGCAGCGCCGTGGCCAACGCCACCAACGGCATCTTTCTGGAGTTGCAGGAGGCGGACCACCTGCGCCCACGGGGAGTGCGGATCATCGGCTGCCACGCCCAGGGCAACCGCTTCGGCATCTCCGACTGGGGCGCCAACGGCCTGATCGTCTCCTCCTGCACCATGACCGGAAACCTGGAGGCGGGCTTCCACGTCTCGGCGAAGGGCACCACGCACACCGCCGGGCGGGGCGGCATCCTCACCGACTGCGTCATCGACGGCAACCTGCGCGACGGGGTCAGCATCGGCAACACCCCCGGCCCGTACACGATCCGCGGCAACCGGATCAGCGGCAACGGCCGGTACGGCTACCACCAGCGCAACCTGGGCGGGTCCGAGGAGCGGACCGCCGAGGAGATCGTCATCGAGAGCAACGACTTCTACGGCAACAGCGCCGACGCCATCCGCATCGACCGTCCGGTCCGCGACGCCTTCCTGGTCGCCAACCGGATCCGGAACAACGGGCGGCAGTGGGCGCCGGCGACGAGCGAACACGGCGACTCGGTGCGGTACACCGAGAAGTCGGTGGTGAACCGGAGGGCGAACTGGCCGAACGACGGCCACCGGGGCAAGGTGGTGCGGGTCGGTGAGCGGATCGCCGTGGTGGCGGCCAACGACGACACCGAGCTCACCCTCGCGCCGATCCGGCCGGACTCCCCGAGCGGGTGGAGCGGGGCCACTCCGGCGCCGGGCACCCCGTACGAGCTGCCCGCCGGGCCGCCGGTGCGGGCCGGCATCGCGATCAACGCGGCGGTCGAATCGGCCATCATCCGGGGCAACCGGGTCTGGGACAACCGGGAGCCGAGCACACAGAACCACGGTCTGTGGATCACCGAGCGGGGCAGCTGCGTGGACTGCCGGGTCGAGGACAACGACTTCGCCGGCAACGCCGACTCCGCCATCCGACTGGACACCCCACCGGTCGGCGGCCGGTGGGAACGCAACCACGGCTGACGACGCCCCGCGTGGGTCCCCGGCCCCTCGGCGGACCCCGCGTCGTGCCGCACGGAGTCGCCTCGCCGACGGTCGCGGTGGGGCCGACGCCCCGACGCCTGTCCCGCCGATACCGAGACGCCGTGGCAGAACCGGGACGCGGCGGCAGTCCGGGGGCCGGTGGTGGCGCGTCGGACGATTCCGGACGGACCCGGAAACCGGCGCGTGCGGCCCTATTCGGTGCAGTGGGAGAAATGCTTCCCATAATTGCTTTCGCGATTCCTCCGAAATTGCGCGCCCAGTCGGTGCGGCGTGGAGAGAATGTGGCTGAGGGACACCAATCAACGGGGGGACGCATCATGGAGTTGAGGCGGCGACTGACGGTGCTGGCCGTGACCATCGCGGCCGCGCCGTTGGCCCTCGGCGGGTGCACCGCCGACCGCAAACCGGGTGCCCGGCCGGCCGAGGGGCAGGCGGCGGCGCCGGAACTGACCGTCACGCCCACCGACCGGGCCCGCGAGGTGCCGATCACCGCCGAGGTGGGGACCGCGGTCAGGAACGGGAAGGTCACCGCCGTGCGGATCACCGACGACAAGGGCGGGCAGGTCGCGGCGGAGCCCCGGGAGGACGGCTCGGGCTGGGTGCCGAAGGCGCCCCTGGAGCCGCGGCGCACGTACACCGCGGAGGTGACCGCCACGGGCGACTCGGGAACGACGACGACCCGCAGGACCACCTTCACCACGATGCCGAAATCGACGAAGCCGGAAATCACCAGCACGTTGTACTTCGCCGGCGATCGGACGTACGGCACCGCCATGCCGGTGACCGTGGCGTTCGACCCACCCATTCCGAAAGAGGCCAGGGACGACGTGCAGCGGCGATTGTTCGTGAAGACGGATCCGCCGCAGCCGGGCGCCTGGTCGTGGGTCTCCGACGGCAGTCAGGCCTATTACCGGGCCCCCGATTTCTGGCGTCCGGGGACCAGGATCAGCGTCCGGGCCGGGCTGGAGGGCCTGCCGATCGGCAAGGACCGGGTCGGCGACTCCGACCGCACCGCCACCTCCCGGATCGGCCGGCAGGTGGCCCTGGAGATCGACAACGCGACCAAGCAGATGTCGGTGCTGCGCGACGGCAAGGTCGTCCGCCGGATCCCGGTCAGCCTCGGCAAGCCGAGCACGCCGACCTCCAGCGGCAAGATGGTGATCATGGAGAAGCACCAGCAGACGACGTTCGACACGCGGGGCTCGGCCGACCCCTACGTGGTCGACGTCGAGGACGCCCAGCGGCTGACCTGGGGCGGCGAGTTCATCCACGGGGCGCCGTGGTCGGAGGGGGACCAGGGCAGCACCAACGTCTCGCACGGCTGCACCAACGTCTCCGCCGCCGCCGCGGACTGGCTGATGGGAGTCACCCAGGTCGGTGACCTGGTCACGGTCAAGGGCACCGAGGTGCCGTTGACCGAGGGCAACGGCTGGACGGCCTGGAACGTCAGCTGGGACGAGTTCGTCAAGGGCAGCGCGCTGCCCGTGCCCGCCGGGCTGCGGCCGTCCCCGTCGCCCGTGCCGCACCCCGGTGCGGTGGCCGGGGGCTCCCCGGCGCCGGCGCCGTCCGTCCGCGGCGGCTGAGCCGACCGTACGCACACCCGGGGGACCGGTCCGCCGCCACGCGGGCCGGTCCCCCCGCGCGTCGACCGCACCGGGGCGTTCCGCGTCGACCCCGTCCGGCGGCGCGGCTCAGCCCAGCGGCACCCGGGCCACCCCGGGACCCGTGAGGCTGCCCAGCCACAGGCGGTCGCCGTGCTGGCGGACGCCGGTGACCATGTCGTACGTCCCGCGCGGGCCGTGCAGGGTCCGCAGCACCCGCCCCTCGCCGTCGACGAGGGCCACCAGGCCGTAGCGCAGCGGTTTCGGCTGCACCGCCGCCGGCAGCACCGCCACCAGCTGCCGCAGCCGGGGGTGGGGCAGCAGCCGCTCGACCACCGGCACGCGAGGGCTGGGCAACGCGATCCAGTACGTCCCGTCGCCCACCGGGGTCAGGTTGTCCGGGTACGCCGGCAGGTCGGCCAGCACGGTGACCGCGCCGTCGGCCAGCGCCACCCGCACCAGTCGATGGGCGGCGGTCTCGACCAGCATCAGCGCCGACTCGTCCGGGGTGAGCGCGAGCCCGTTGGGGAAGTAGAACCCGGTGCGGACGACGTCGGTGCGCCCGCTGCGCGGGTCGTACGCCAGCACCCGCCCGTTGGGCCGGTGTTCCAGCAGGTCCCGCTTCCAGTGCGCGAGCGGGAAACGGTCGGAGGAGTCGGTGAAGTAGACCGTGCCGTCGCGGGCGACGGTGGCGTTGTCGGCCAGGTGCGCCCTCGCCCCGAGGCCGCCCAGCTCTCGCACCGCCCCGTCACCGGTCACCCGCAGCAGCCCCCGGTACGCGTCGCAGACCACGAGGCTGCCGTCGAGCGGGTCGACCTCCACGCCCAGCGGCCGGCCGCCGGTGTCGGCGAGCGGCCGGGGTCGGGTGCCGGGAGGCGCGTCGACCGGCCACCACCAGAGCCGGCCGTCCTCCGTCCCGCTGACCACCCGGCCGGACGGGTCGACGACCACGTCCTCCGGGCCGGACACCCCGTCGGGCAGGGGCAGCAGCTCCACGGAGTCGAGCCGCCGGTCGGCGGGCGTCCACGGCCCGTCGAGCGGAGGCGGGACCGTGGCGGGCTCGCGCACGGGGCGGATCAGCCGGGGCGCGCGGCGGCGGGGGGCGACCATCGGCTCATTCTCGCCCGCCGATGTGCAGCTCGCAGGCCCTCGTCGCGTCATCCCTGAGGGGGATCCGGCAGTCTCCGGGTATGACCCTGGGCGTACCCGGATCCGGTCCCTCAGCAGGGCGGAAATGTCGGTGGTGGGGGATAGGTTCGTCGTATGCGACAGCGCGACGACCGGCTCCACGTGGACATCACCGTGGCCGACCACGAGGTGGAGGTGCGGGCGACCGGCGAGGTCGACATCGCCACGGTCGCCGCGTTCCGCTCCGCGCTCTGGCACGCCCCGGCCCGGCCCGTGCTCCGGCTGGATCTCTCCGGCGTCAGCCTGCTCTCCGCGGCCGGGGTGCGGGCGTTGGTCGGCGCGCACCTGCGCGTCCGGGCCCGGGGCGGTGAGCTGGTGCTGGTCCGCCCCGACCCGGTGGTCGAGCGGGTGCTGCGGGCCACCGGCCTGCACCGGGTCATCCCGATCGTGCACCCGTGCGCCGACCGGGAGCTGGTGCCCTGCTGACCTGCGGCGCCGGGGTCCGGGGCCTCCCGACGAGCGGGCCGGTGCCGACGGCGTCGTCCGCCATCCGCACCGGCCCGTGGCCCGGCGGTCTGCCGTCTGCTCAGCGGTTCGTCACCCGCTCAGCGGAGCATCGTTCGCTCAGCGGACGCCGAGCAGGTCGACGACGAAGACCAGGGTCTCGCCCGGCTTGATGACGCCGCCGGCGCCCCGGTCGCCGTAACCCAGGTGCGGCGGGATGGTCAGGCGGCGCCGGCCACCGACCCGCATGCCCACGACGCCCCGGTCCCAGCCGGAGATGACCTGACCACCGCCGAGCGAGAACTCGAACGCCTCACCCCGGTTCCACGAGGAGTCGAACTCGCGACCGTTGGAGTGCGCGACCCCCACGTAGTGGACGCTGGCCAGCTGTCCCGGCTGGGCCTCCGGCCCCTCGCCGACGGTGATGTCCTCGATGACGAGATCGGCGGGCGGCGCGCCCTCGATCGGACCCACCTCGGGCTTGCCCGAGCGGGCGCCTGCTGCCTGGTTCATTCGGGAGTCTCCTGCCGTTTCGGTCCTGATGTCCGTCACCCGAGATCCTGCCCGATGGCGTCCGGCCGATGCCCGGCGGTCCCGGCGCATCCGTCGCGGCCGGCCCTCCGGACGACGGCGTGCCGCGGCGGGGCAGGCGGAAGCGGGCGTCACCGGTGGTGACGCCCGCCGAGGGGGAGGTGCCGCGCCGGGTCACCGCAGCCAGGGGAACCGCCGCACGATCGGGAGCTTCGCCCACGTCGCGCCCAGGCCGAGGGTCGCGCCGGCGTTGACCAGTGCGAGACCGACCAGCAGCGCCGCGTTGATCAGGTGCTCGTCCATGAAGGGGTTGTTCTCGGGAGGCAGGACGACCGTCCACATCATCACGTAGAGCACCGCTCCGGCGACGGCGGCGAGGCGCATCCCGATGCCCAGCAGCAGCGCGACGCCGATCGCGGCCAGGCCGGCCATGAAGAGCACGTCGGCCCAGGCGGCCCCGGCGATGCCGTGGTAGAAGTCCGCGAACGGGCCGGCCGCGCCGAAGGTCAGGAAGCCCTTGGTGGGGCTGCCGCCGTTGATCCAGGCGTTCTTCGCCTCGGTGGCGAACCCCAGACCGAAGACCTTGTCCAGGAACGCCCAGAGGAACGTCCAGCCGAGGGCGATCCGGATGCCGGCGAAGACGTACCGGGCGGCCCGCTCCCTGGTGGTCCCGCCGGTGTGCCGGGTCTCCGCCACCGCAGCGTCGGTCCCGACGGTGGTGCGCTCGATCGTCGCGGCCATTGTCTCCACGTCCCTTCGTGTGCCTGGCACCGCGCTTTCCGGTGGCATTTCCATTGGACGCCCGCCGGCGCCGGTCGGGCAGGGCCGACCGGGCCCCACCGGACCGGGACCTTCGACCCCTCCCGCACCGGTCCGTACGGACGTGCCGGCCCGGTCCGGCGGCCCTGACCCGGCGGCCCGCCGCGGCCGTAGCGTCGCGGTGGGAACGACAGGGAGGTCGCGATGAGGACGTGGCAGGTGGGCGACGTGATGACCCGGGAGGTCGCGACGGTGGGGGAGGAGACCCCCTACCGGAGGATCGTCGACGCGTTGGTCCGGCGGGGCATCAGCGGGGTGCCCGTGGTGGACGGCGCCCGTCGGGTCCTCGGCGTGGTCTCCGAGTCGGACCTGCTGCACAAGGTCGAACGGGCGGGCCGCCCGGACGAGCGGCGGGTCTTCGAGGGGCGCCGGCGCCGCACGGTCCGGGAGAAGGCCGAGGCGCTGCTGGCGCGTGACCTGATGACCGCCCCGGCGGTGGCGACCTGGCCGGAGGCGACGATCTCCGCCGCCGCGCGGCAGATGGACCGGGAATCGGTGAAGCGGCTTCCGGTGCTCGACGACCTGGGCCGGCTCGTCGGCATCGTCACGCGCGGCGACCTGCTGCGGGTGCACCTGCGCACCGACGCGGAGATCCGTGAGGACGTGGTGCAGGAGGTGCTGCGCCGGGTGCTCGCGGTACGGGACGGGCTGGTCACCGTCCGGGTGCGCGGGGGCGAGGTTGCGCTCGACGGCCGGTTGGACCGACGCAGCGCCGTCGAGCTGGCAGGCCGGCTCGCGGGGCAGGTCAGCGGCGTGGTCCGGGTGACCAGCACCCTCGCCTACGACGTCGACGACACCACGCTCGCCGATCCGCACACGGCCCGAATCACCCCGGCGGCCTGACGCCCGTGCGGGCCGATCCGCCCGACGCTGGACGGGCCCGGTCCGCCTGATGTCCGTGCGGGCTGGTCTGACGTCCGTGCGGGCCCGATCCGCTGACGGCCGGTCCGGTCCGCCTGACGGCCGGACGGGCGGCAGGACCCGTCCGGGCCAACGGTGGCAGGGAACCGTCCGGGCCACGGTGGCATCGACTTGGCCGGACCGCCGCCGGTCGGTGGGCGGCTCGCCTAGGCTCGGAATCGGACGCGCTCCGGGCCCGCCGCCGGGCCATCGGGGGCGGGCCCGCGCCGCAGGCCGCCGGGGCACCCGGGCCGGCCGGGGCCGCGCGCCGGGAGCGGAACCGCCGCCGGGATGCGGAGGATGCCGGGTGGACGAGGCGACGTTCGCGGCACCTCTCTGGGCCTGGGCGGCGGTGGGCGCGGTCATCGCCGTCATGCTCGCCGTGGACCTGCTCTCCCACCGCGACGACCACGTGATCGAGCTGCGCGAGGCGCTGGTGTGGAGCGGCGTCTGGATCACCGCGGGGCTCACCTTCGGCCTGGTCATCTGGCTGTGGCGGGGCGGCGAGCCGGCCGGGGCGTACTTCTCCGGATACCTGCTGGAGAAGGCGCTCTCCGTCGACAACGTCTTCGTCTTCGCGCTGCTGTTCGGGTACTTCCGGGTGCCGGCCGCGTACCAGCACAAGGTGCTCTTCTGGGGGGTCCTCGGCGCGCTCGCGTTCCGGCTGGCCTTCATCTTCGCCGGCGCGGGGCTGCTGGAGCGGCTGACCTGGGCCGGCGTCGTACTCGGCGCCTTCCTCATCTGGACGGGGTGGCGACTCGCGGTGCGCGGCGAGCCGGACGTCGACCCCGACCGCATCCTCGCGGTGCGGGCGTTCCGGCGGCTGGTGCCGACGGATCCGGGGTACCACGGCGGCCGGTTCACCGTCCGGGTCGACGGCCGGCGCAGGGCCACGCTGCTGCTGGTGGCGCTGGTCGCGATCGAGGCCACCGACGTGGTCTTCGCGATCGACTCGGTGGCGGCGATCCTGGCCATCACCACCGACACGTTCCTTGTCTGGACGGCGACCGCGTTCGCCGTGCTCGGTCTGCGCAGCCTCTACTTCTGCCTGGCGGGGCTGCTGCGGCACTTCGGCTACCTGCGGTACGGGCTGGCCCTCCTGCTGGCCTTCGCCGGGGCGAAGCTGATCCTGGCCGAGACGCCGGTCGGGAAACTGCCGGTCTGGTTGACCCTCGCGGTGGTGGTGCTGACGCTGTCGGTCGCGATCGGGTGGAGCGTCGTCGACGCCCGTCGGGAACGGCGCCGGCGGGCGCGCGGGTGACCGGTCGAGATGGGGCTGCGGCGGTCAGCCCGGGTGCACGACCGGGTCGGCGAGCTGGGCGGAGAGCACGGCGGGCGCTTCGGCGAGCGACGGGCCGTACCAGGTCAGGTGCCTGCCGGAGAGCAGGGCGCAGGGGGTGCCGGGAAACGCCTCCGGCCCGTCGTCGGCGGTGAAGCGGTACGGCTCGTCGGGCAGCACCACCAGGTCCGGCGCGCGGGCGCGCAGCTCGTCGAGGGTCGGCCGGGGATAGCGCTCCAGGTCGTCGGCGTACGCGTTGGTGACGCCGAGCCGGCGCAGCACGTCGCCGGCGAAGGTGTCGGCGCCCAGCACCACCCACGGCCGCCGCCAGACCGGCACCACCGCCCGGCGGGCGGGTCGGTCCGCGGGCAGCCCGGCCCACGCCCGGCGGGCCACGGCGAGCCACTCCGGTTCGGCCGGGGCGCCCAGGTCGCGGAGCAGGTCCGCCAGTTCGGTCAGCGCCTCGTCGACGGTACGCGGGTAGGTCACCCGCACCGGCACACCGGCGGCGGTCAGCGCGTCGGCGTCCTCCCGGCGGTTCTCCTCGACGTTGAGCAGGACCAGGTCGGGGCGCAGCGCGCGCACCCGGTCGAGGTCCGGGTACTTGCTCCCGCCGACCCGCGCCACGTCCAGCCCGGCCGGGTGGGTGCACCAGTCGGTGGCGCCGACCAGCAGACCCGGCAGGGTCAGGGCGACGGCCTCGGTCAGCGACGGCACCAGCGAAACGACCCGCACCCGCGCACCTCCCGGTCCCGTGCGCCGACCATCGGCGTACCGGTCGATCATGCCCCGACCCGCCGCGGGGGTCGCGGCCCGGGCGACCCTTGCGAGGTCTCTACAACGTTGTAATACTCGGCTGGTCCCGTCAGGAGGTTCGATGAGGTCCCACTCCACCGCGCCCGCGCCGCGCAGCGACCAGCCCGCCGCCCCCGCCGAGGAGGAGGTCCCCCTGGAGGCGCTCGGCGACCTCTACCGGGACGGCATCACCGCATGCCGGGGCGCCTTCGCCGTGGACTGGGTGGACCGGGTCGGCGAGGACATCGAGGCCGCCTTCCGGGAGGCCCGCTCCCGCCCGGACGGCGCGGTCGGCCGCGGCCCGCAGCGGTGGTACGTGGAGATCCACCCCGAGCAGCTGCGCGGCTTCGTCGACCTGGTGACCCACCCGTGGGTGGTGTCGGTGTGCCGGGCCGTGCTCGGGCCCGACTACCAGATCGTCGAGCTCGGTTTCGACATCCCGTTTCCCGGCGCGGCCATGCAGCCGTGGCACCGGGACTTCCCGATGCCGGAGGACACCCGCCGGCAGCGGCGACTGACCTCGCTGGCCTTCAACCTCACCACCGTGGACACGGTGGAGGAGATGGGCCCGTTCGAGATCGCCCCGGGCACCCAGTGGGACGACGGACACGACTTCGACCACCAGATGTTCCCGCCCCGGGAGCGCTACCCCCGCTACGCGCAACGGGCGGTCCGCAAGTACCCGCAGCGCGGCGACATCTCCGCCCGGTCCGCGCTCACCGTCCACCGGGGCACGCCGAACGTCTCCACCCTGTCCCGCCCGGTGCTGGTGCTCGGCGTCGACGCGCCGGGAGCGGGCAACGCCGACCACCACGACATGGCGGTCACCCGGGGCTACTGGGCGGGCCTGCCCGAGCAGGTGCGCGCCCACCTGCCCTGCCCGGTGGTCGACACCCTGACGCCGATCCGGCAGAAGCACACCATCGAGGGCCTGGTGATGGGCGCGGAGTGACCCGGGCGGCCGCGCCGGCCTAGTCGGCGTCGCGGCGCAGCCAGCGCTGCCGGGTCAGCGCGTACTCCACCTCGCCGTGCTCCGCGCCGTCGATCATCTCCGGCCAGTCCCCGACGTACGTCCGCACGAGCCGTAGCCCGGACTTCTCCATGACCCGGCGCGACGCGGCGTTGACGGACATCGTGTTCGCGGTGACCCGCTCCACGCCGAGCGCGGTGAAGCCCTTGTCGATCAGCGCCCGGCAGCCCTCGGTGGCGAGGCCGACGCCCCAGGCGGAGCGGCGCAGCCGGTAGCCCAGCTCCACCTCGCGGGCATCGCCGTCGCGGGTCGGGCGGAACTCGAACCAGCCCAGGAAGTCGCCCGACCCCCGACCCAGCGCCGCCCACCACCCGAGTCCCGGCGGTCGCCCGTAGTGGGCGAGGATCCGGGGCAGGACGCGTTCCCGGACCGCCTCGGGCGGCGTGGGACGCCCGCCGGTGAGGTACCGCATCACCTCGGGGTCGCCGTCCAGCTCGACGAGCAGGTCGGCGTCGTCGGAGGTGAACTCGCGCAGCACCAGCCGCCCGGTGCACAGGAAGACGCTCACCCGCCCATCCCACCGGCGCGGGCGGGGGACCTCAAGCGAATTGCGGGCGCACGGCCCGGGGGCACCACCACCACGCCGGTCATGATCGACGGCCTAGACTCGCCCCGGCCGACGCGTCGGCCTCCGATCGGCGGCGGGACGGACGGATCAGGCGGATGACGGGCACCGGTGGTGGGGACGGCTCCTGGTTGCGCGCGGTGGCCGGGGACGGTGGGCGCGGCCCGCTGCTCGCCCGGGGCGGCCAGCTCGTGCACGGCCCCCGCCGGCTCGGCGAACTGGCGCACGGGCGTCCGCCGGGCGTCACCGGCAACCAGTGGAGCACGGCCAGCCGGGAGGGCTACGACCTCGTCGTCTGCGCCGCCGACACGGCCCGGCCGGTCTTCGCCGTCGAGATCGGCCCCGTCGCGGCCCCCGGCTCCGCCGGGCAGCGGGCCGAGCGACTGAAGAACGCGGTGGCCGAGGCGGTCGGCCTGGCGGTGCTGCGGATCGGGTCGCCGACGCTGCGGGCCGCGGAGCACGGGCGCCGGATCGTGGCGTACGTGATCGACGCGCGCGCGTACGCGGCCGTCGGCGCGGGGGAGCCCGACGACGCCGGGGTGTCCCCGGTCGGCTTCCGCGACATCCTCGGTCGGCTTCCCGACGGGCGGACCGGGCACGTCAACGACCTCGGCGCGCTGGCCCGGGCCGCCGCCGTCGAGGCGTACGTGGCGCGGCGGCTGGTCGACCCGATCGTGCGGGGATTGCACGTGCGCTGGACGGGCGGGCCGGCCGAGGGGTGGAGCTGGGTGCGGGTGCGCCCCGACGCCTGCCTCGTGGAGCGGGTGACGGTGCACGCCCGGCGCGTCTCGGCCGGGGTGGATCCGGGGCGGCTGGCCGAGGACCTGGCGGCGGTGGCCGTCGGCGAGCGGCTGCGCGCGCCGGACGCCGCCGAGCCGGCCCTGACGCCCTGGGACGAGTTGCTCGCCGAGCTCCGGCGGCTGGAGTCCCGGCACGACGAGATGACGGGCGGCTTCGCGTTCGCCCACCTCTGCGCGGACTGACCGCTGCGCCTCGGCGTGCCACCGGTCGCCGGCCCGGCGTACGTCACCGGTCGACGCCCGGGTTCCTTCCTGATTCCCCGATGCGCGTTGAACCTTCGCGCCGGACGTCCCGTACTCCTGCGGGAATGGACAGGATCTCCCGACCGCGCGGCGCGGCGCGGCGGACGGTGCGAAAGGGCATCGTCGGTCTTCGACGTGCCACCGGTTCGCCGCGACGGTTCCCGTCGGGGGTGTGCCCCCTCAATTCCGTCGGTCCGCCGAGATCTCGAACCCACCACCGGCTCGCGAAGGAGAGCAATTCGATGCGCAGGTCCACACGGGCGCGCCGGTCATCCGGTAGCGCGCGGAGCAAGCGACTGCTGGCCGTCGTCGGCACGCTCGCGGTCTTCGGCGGGATCGTCGCCGTGACCCAGATCTCGTCGGCCGAGGACCGCCGGGCCACCACCACCCGACCGGCCTCCGCCGCCTGCGTGGAGCCCAGCCCCGGCGCGACCGCGCCGAGCGGGCGGGGCACGAGCCGGACGTGGCAGGACGGCCGCTGGGTGCGCAACCACTGGGGGGACGGGCAGCAGTCGGTCGCCGAGTGCGAGCAGACGCGGGGCGGCGGCGCCGACAACGGCGGGTCGGCCGTGGCCTGCCCGGACGTGGCCGGCCGGCTCCCGCGGGTACCCGACCGTGCCCGCGCCGAGGTCGACCGGAACCTGAACCTGTTGCAGACCCAGATCGCCGAGGCGGACCGGCGGCTGGCCGCCGAGGGCCGGCGGGGCGAGGAGTTCGTCAGCACCTCGATCCTCGAGCCGCTGGCCGGCAAGCGCCGGGCGACGCTGGAGCGGATCACCGTCGCGATCGACCGGGTGGGCCCCCGGCCGCAGGGCCTGGCCCGGCTCGCCGAGTGCCAGGTGGCCCCGACCGGTGACAACGGCGGCGGTGGCAACAACGGTGGTGGCAACAACAACGGTGGGCCCGGTGCCGGGCTGGGGGTGATCGCGAACGACTGCGACGACAGCCGGTTGCAGCCGCACGACGGTTTCCAGAACGGCAACCGCTGCGTCAGCACCGCGTTCGGCGAGGTCGGCGCCGCGGCGAACAATCCGTCGCTGCTGATCACCGAGTTCCCCGACCGGGTGAACGCGAACCAGCCGTTCACCCTCCGGGTCTCCACCCGCAACCTCGTGCGGGACCGCTTCCTCGCCGCCGGCCAGGGCGGGTACTACGTGGAGAGCTCGCTGCTCAACGAGCAGGGACTGGTGCGGGGCCACTTCCACACCGCCTGCCGGATGCTGGACAGCCTCCGGCAGCCGCCGGAGCCGCAGGAGGTGCCGGCCTTCTTCGTCGCCACCGAGGACAGCCGTGGCGGCGCCGAGCCCGACGACGTGGTCATCCAGATCCCCGGGCTGCCCGGATCCGGCACCGCCCAGTGCGCGGTCTGGGCCGGCGACGGCTCGCACCGGGTGCCGATGATGGAGCGGGCCAACCAGACCCCCGCCTTCGACGTGGTGCGCATCGAGGTCGGCTGACCACCGGCCGGGGCCGTCCGGGGGCGTACCCCGGCGGCCCCCGCCGGCGCGCTCACACCAGTGCCGCCGCCTCGCGTGGGCCGTCGGCCCCGCGGCGGCCCGCGGGGCGGCGGTCCGCCGGGCCCGGGGCCGGACCGCGGCGATCCCGCCGGGCACGCCCCCGCCGCCACGCTGCCGGCCCGTGCGACCCGATCACGACCCCGGCGTACGCGGGGCTGAGGCCGCGTACCGACACCAGACAGACGCCGAGTGGGTGGCGACGAAACTGCCCAGCCGGTTGATCAGCGTGGCCGTCCGGAGGTGCCAGAAGGTGCGCGGCAACCGCCGGCCGGCTGGCTTCACCATCGCGTCACCCGCCACCCCGGGATCCGTACCGGTAATGCCCGACAAAGCCGTCGCTCATTACGCTCGGGAAGTGCGACGATCTCCGGAGGAGCCGGTGCGATCGTGGCGATGATCACGGTCGCGAGGCCGGCGGGCGGCCGGTTGTGGGTCGACCCGGGGCACCCGGGAGACCCGCCGATGGCCGGAGCGGCTAATGGGCCGGGCTGAGAATGGACTCGCGGCCGGGTGCGGGTCGTGCGAATGGACGGCCGTGGGAAAAGACCGGCGGGGCCGCGCTGATTCCTCAGCGTGACCCCGCGCGAGCCCGAGCGTGAGCCCGGCGCCGGTCAGCGGTTCTTGTACGCCTCCACGACCTCGACCGGGATGCGGCCGCGCTCGGAAATCTTGTAGCCGTTCTTGGTGGCCCATTCCCGGATGGCCCGGTTCTGCTCCCGGTCCATTCCCGAGCCGCCAGGCGCGCCTGCCCGGCGGGGTGTCCGCCCGGTGTCGGCCGTTCCGCGACCGATTCGCCGGCCAGCGTTGATGTACGGGTCGAGGGCCTTGCGCAGCACGCCCGCGTTCTCGTCGGAGACATCGATGGTGTAGGCCACGCCGTCCAGACTGAACTCGACGGTCCGGTCGGCCTTTCCACCGTCGAGGTCGTCGGTCAGGACCGTGATTACTTTTCTCGCCATCGTCAATTACTCCCTGTGTGGGGCGGGGTGTGGTCAAAGTTTGACGTATCCCATGGCGAATCCGCAACAAAGCGCGTCGTCCTCATTTCGGCGGGTCGCGTTATCGCGGGAAAACGGCTCGGCGCAAAGCCCGGGGTCAGTCGCCGAGCAGACCGGCGTGCCCGGCGAGCGCCGCCGCCTCGGCCCGGGTGGATACCCGCAACTTCCGCAGTAGCGCGGCCGTCATCCGCTTCACGGTGCGTTCCGAGACGTGCATCCGTTCGGCGATCTCGACGGTGCTGCGGCCCGCCGCGATGGCCTGGAGCATCGTGCGTTCCTCGTCGTCGAGGTCGACCGGGGCCGCCCGGCCGGGACGCAGCAGCGCGCGGAGCAGGTGCCCCGGCAGCACCGCCCAGCCGTCGAGGACGGCCAGCAGCGGGGGCAGCAACTCCTCCGGCTCGGCGGTCTTCGGCAGGTAGGCCTCGGCGCCGGCGCGCAGCGCCTCCAGGGCGGGGGCCGGGTCCTCCGCGCCCGACATGGCCACCACCCGCACCCGGGGCGTGGTGCGCCGGATCGCCGCCACGGCCCGGATCCCGCCCGGTGGCGGCATGTGCAGGTCGACCAGCGCCAGGTCGGGCAGGCAGCGGCTGACCAGCGAGGCGGCGGCCGACGCGTCGCCGGTGGAGCCCACCACCTGCGCCCGCCCGTCGGTCGTGGCCGGCAGCAGCAGTTCCAGCCCACGGACGAACAGCGGGTGGTCGTCCACCACGGCCAACCGGACGACGGGGGGAGCGGGCATGTCTGGTCCGTTCCCGAGCGGGTACCGATCATGCGGCCGAACGAGGGAGGTCGGGCGGATGCGCGGACGGCACGGGGGGCGGGGACCGCTGCGACTGCTCCGGTGGGCGGGGCCCGAACCCGGTCCGGCCGACCCGGCGGCACTGGACACCGACCCGGAACTGCTGCTGCGCGTGCTCTGCCACGAGTTCCGTACCCCCGTCAGCGCCCTCACCTCGCTCACCCGGGCCCTCGCCGACGACAGGCTCCCGCTCACCGGCGACGACCGGCGCGCCATCACGGCCCTGGCCCACGAGCAGGCCGTACACCTTCAGGGCCTGCTGCGTGACGCCGCCGCTGGCACCGGGGCGCTCGCACCGGCGGCGGACCCGGCGGCGCCGCTGGCGCAGGTCCTGCGCGGCGCGGCGGCCCTCGTGCCCCCGCACCGGCGGCGGACCGGGGTGACCCGGCGGGCCGGGGACTGGCCGGTGCCGCGGCGGCGGACCCGGCAGGTGGTGACCAACCTGGTGGAGAACGCGCTACGGCACGGTCCGGCCGAGGGCCGCATCGGCATCCACGCCGCGCTCGGCCGCTCCGGCCTGCGCATCGTCGTCACCGACGAGGGGCGGGTCGACCCGCCCCTCGTCGAGGCGCTGTGCCGGCCCGCTCCCGGCGCCGGAGCCTCCGGGCTGGGGCTGTGGATCGTCCGGCGGCTGCTCGCCGCCGACGGCGGGCGGCTGCGCCTGCACCGGCTGCGACCGCGCGGGGTGGCCCTCGAGGTGGTGCTGCCCGCGTTCCCGTGGACAGGTTGACCCCGCCGGGCCGCCGGTTGGCCCGATAGGGCCGCCCGTCGCGGGAACGGCCTCGGTGACAGCCCGACCGGCACCGAGGAGGACACGTGTTCAGCCACATCAAGGACCTGCAGTTCGAGGCCAAGCCGGACGGCCCGGACGCCGCGTTCGCCCGCCGGCTCCAGGAGATCCTGGGCGGCAAGTGGGGCGAGATGACCGTCGCCAACCAGTACCTCTACCAGGGCTGGAACTGCCGGCTGCCCGGCAAGTACAAGGACCTGTTCCTCGACGTCGGCACCGAGGAGATGGGCCACGTCGAGATGATCGCCACGATGATCACCCGGCTGCTGGAGAACGCGCCGCTGTCGTTGCAGGAGGCCGCTGCCGACAACCCGATGGTGGGGGCGATCTACGGCGGGTCGAACCCGGCGCACTTCATCCACGGCGGCGGCGGAGCGCTGCCGGTGGACAGCGCCGGCGTGCCCTGGAACGGCAACTTCATCACCGCCAGCGGCAACCTGATGGCCGACTTCCAGCTCAACGTCACCGCCGAGGCCCAGGGCCGGCTCCAGGTGGCCCGGCTGTTCAACATGACCGACGACCCCGGGGTCAAGAACATGCTGCGCTTCCTGCTGGCCCGCGACACCATGCACCAGAACATGTGGATGGCGGCCATCGAGCAGCTCAAGGAGGACGGCCTGGAGGAGATGCCGGTGCCGGACGCGTTCCCCGACTCCAAGGAGTTCACCGAGAAGTTCAGCTACACGTACCTGGACTTCTCGCCGGGCACCGACGCGTCGGAGGGGCGCTGGGCGTCCGGGCCGGCGCCCGACGGCAAGGGCGAGTTCCGCTACGACCACAGCCCTCGCGCCCACGCGCCCGAGCCGGTCCTGCCGCCCGGCGACCCGCGCCTCTACGGCACGAACCCGGGCCTCGCCAAGGGCGCCGTCAACAAGGTCAAGAGCAAGCTCACCTGACGCCGTCGCGCCGGGTCGTCCGCGAGCGGCGGACGGCCCGGCGGCACCGTACCGCAGGAGGTGTGCCGTGACCGAACTCGTGCTCCGCCCGCTCGCGGACGCGTTCATGCAGGTGGGTGTCTACGTCGCCGTCATGGTGGCCTTCTTCGGCTGGCTGCGCTGGCGTCACGGCGACCGGGTCACCGACGGGCTCACCAGTCGGCCCCGGCTCGGTCCGCTGGTCGGCGCCCTGCTGGGCGTCAGTCCCGGCTGCGGCGGGGCGATCATCCTGATGCCGCTGTACGCCCGGGGCAAGGTCTCCTTCGGCACCGTGGTCGCCGCCCTGGCCGCCACCATGGGGGACTCGTCGTGGGTGGTGCTCGCCTGGAACCCGGTCTTCGCCCTCAAGATCCATGCGTTGCTCTTCGCGGTCGGCCTGGTGACCGGGTACGTCGTCGACGCGCTCGGCATCGACCCGGCCCGCGCGGTCGACCGCCGGGTCGCCGCGGCGCCCGCGCCCGAGCTGGTCGCCCCGGCCGCCGCGGGCGGGCCAGACCTCGCCGGGTCGCGGCGGCTGCTCGGCGGGCTGCTGCCCCGCGTGCCGGCGTCCACGGCGTTCTGGGGGTTGACCACGCCGGCGTTCGCGGTGTCGGTGCCGGTGGTCTTCCAACTGGTCGACCCGGGCGCGCTCACCCGGTCCCTCGGGGGCGTCGACCCGTACCTGGCGCTGGGGGTGCTCGGCTCCCTCACGGCCGCGCTGATCTTCGCCGGGGGGCGCGGCAAGCTGGCCGACGACAGCCTGGAGACGGCGCAGCCCCGGTCGTTGCGGCAGACGCTGCGGCACAGCGCACACGAGGCGTCCTTCGTCACCGTCTGGGTCGCCGTGGCGTACCTGGGCTGGCAGGTGGTGACCACCACGACCGGCTTCGACGGCTCGCAGCTCGCCCTCACCGGGCTCGTCGGCGTGCTGGTCGGCGCGGGCATCGGCCTCATCCCCGGGTGCGCGGTGCAGATCGTCTTCACCGGTTTGTACGTCGGCGGCGGCCTGCCGCTGCCCACCCTGGTCGCCAACGCGATCAGCCAGGACGGCGACGCGCTGATCCCGCTCGCCGCGCTGCGCCGGCACTCGGCGGCGCTCGCCACCGTCGTCACCACCGTTCCGGCGGCAGCCGTCGGCGCCGCCCTGCTCGTGCTGCTCTGATCCAAAAGGGAGATCCCGATGTCCGTCGCGATCCCGCTCGCCCGCGCCCGTCGCAAGCTCCTCGCCTTCGCCGTGCTGACCGGCGTCGCCGCGGTGGCCGGCCTGCCGGGCTGGACGGTCGCCGCGCTGGCGCTGACCTGCCTGGCGATCCCGCTCGCCGTGGCGGCCGCCGGGGGCGCCGGCCTGGCGCGTGAGCTGCTGTGCCCGCGGCGCCGCCCGGCGGGCGGGGGTGGTCTGGGTCACAGCCCGGAACAAGGGGAACGATTTGTTACTTGAGTTGGACACGCTCAACTCAACGCGATAGCAGGTGTTCGATGGCAACTCTCCCGGTACTTCCCCTGACCGACGCCGTGCTCCTGCCCGGCATGGTGATCCCGGTGACCCTCGACCCGACCACCCAGGCCGCCGTCGACGCGGCCCGCGCCACCGGCGAGGGCAAGCTGCTCGCCGTGCCCCGCCTCGACGGCGAGTACGGCCCCGTCGGCGCGGTCGCCACCATCGAGAAGGTCGGCCGGCTGCCCAGCGGCGAACCGGCCGCCGTCGTGCGCGGCCTGTCGCGCGCCCGGATCGGCTCCGGCGTACCCGGGCCCGGCGCCGCCCTCTGGGTCGAGGCGACCGAACTCGACGAACCCGCCCCCGCCGGCCGCGCCCGCGAACTCGCCCGCGAGTACCGCGCCCTGATGACGTCCGTGCTCCAGCAGCGCGGCGCCTGGCAGGTCATCGACGCGATCGAGCGGATGACCGACCTCTCCGAGCTGGCCGACTCGGCCGGCTACGTGTCCTGGCTGAGCCTCGCCCAGAAGACCGGGCTGCTCGCCGCGCCGGACGTCACCGCCCGGCTGGAACTGCTCGTCGGCTGGGTGAAGGACCACCTGGCCGAGCAGGAGATCGCCGAGCAGATCAGCACCGACGTCCGGGAGGGGCTGAAGAAGTCCCAGCGGGAGTTCCTGCTGCGCCAGCAGCTCTCCGCCATCCGCAAGGAACTCGGCGAGGACGAGCCGGACGGCTCCGCCGACTACCGGGCCCGCGTGGAGACCGCCGACCTGCCCGACAAGGTCCGCGAGGCGGCGCTGCGCGAGGTCGGCAAGCTGGAACGCGCCAGCGACGCCTCCCCGGAGGCGGGCTGGATCCGGACCTGGCTCGACACGGTGCTGGAGATGCCCTGGGGCACCCGTACCGAGGACAACACCGACCTGGCGGCGGCCCGCGCCGTGCTCGACGCCGACCACGCCGGCCTGGCCGACGTGAAGGACCGCATCCTGGAGTACCTCGCCGTGCGCAACCGGCGGGCCGAGCGCAACCTCGGTGTCGTCGGCGGCCGGGGCTCCGGCGCGGTGCTCGCCCTCGCCGGTCCGCCCGGCGTCGGCAAGACCAGCCTCGGCGAGTCGATCGCCCACGCGCTCGGCCGCAACTTCGTCCGGGTCTCCCTCGGCGGTGTACGCGACGAGGCGGAGATCCGTGGCCACCGGCGCACCTACGTCGGCGCGCTGCCCGGCCGGATCGTGCGCGCCCTGCGCGAGGCCGGCTCGATGAACCCGGTCGTGCTCCTCGACGAGGTCGACAAGCTCGCCGCCGGCTACTCCGGCGACCCGGCCGCCGCCCTGCTCGAGGTGCTCGACCCGGCGCAGAACCACACCTTCCGCGACCACTACCTCGAGGTCGACCTCGACCTGTCGGACGTGCTCTTCCTGGCCACCGCCAACGTGGTGGAGGCCGTCCCCGGCCCGCTGCTGGACCGGATGGAGCTGGTCACCCTCGACGGGTACACGGAGGAGGAGAAGGTCGCCATCGCCCGCGACCACCTGCTGCCCCGGCAGCGGGAGCGGGCCGGGCTCACCGCCGAGGAGGTCGACGTCGCCGACGACGCCCTCGCCCGGATCGCGGGCGAGTACACCCGCGAGGCCGGCGTGCGGCAGCTCGAACGGTCCCTGGCGAAGATCCTCCACAAGGTCGCGGTGGCCCTGGCGACCGACCCGGCGCCGGTCCGCGTGGACACCGGCAACCTCGCCACCTACCTCGGGCGGCCGAAGTTCACCCCCGAGTCGGCGGAGCGCACGGCGGTGCCCGGCGTGGCCACCGGCCTGGCGGTCACCGGAGCCGGGGGCGACGTGCTCTTCATCGAGGCCACCAGCATGGAGGGCGAGCCGGGGCTGACCCTGACCGGCCAGCTCGGCGACGTCATGAAGGAGTCGGCGCACATCGCGCTGTCGTACCTGCGCTCCAACGGGCGCCGGCTCGGACTCGACCCGAACGCCCTCGCCGGACGGCGGATCCACCTGCACGTGCCGGCGGGCGCGGTGCCGAAGGACGGCCCCAGCGCCGGCATCACCATGGTGACCGCCCTGGCGTCGCTGGCCAGCGGCCGGCCGGTGCGACCCGAGTTCGGGATGACCGGCGAGGTGACCCTCTCCGGCCGGGTACTGCCCATCGGCGGGGTGAAGCAGAAGCTGCTCGCCGCCCACCGGGCCGGCCTGACCGAGGTGATCATCCCGGCCCGCAACGAGCCGGACCTCGACGACCTGCCCGCCGAGGTCCGGGAGGCGCTGACCGTGCACACCCTGGCCGACGTCGCCGACGTGCTCGCCCTGGCGCTGCGCCCGGCCGACGCCGACACCCGCCCCGATCCGGCGCTCGCCGCCGCCTGAGGCGTCGAGGAAGGGGACCCGCCACGCGGCAGGGCCCCTTCCTTCGTCAGAGGCGTGCGGAAGGGGAAGGCCCTCTGCCCGCACCGTCCTAGCGGCGGTCGCGCCGGTCGAAGTCCCGGTCGCGGCGCTCGCGCCGGTCGGCCCCGTCGAAGCGGCGCTCGCCGCCGCCGTCACCGTCACGGTCCCGGCGTACGGTCGCCTTGCGGCCCTTGATGGTGCTGCCGCGCAGCCCGGCGATCACCTCGTCGGCGACGGTCTGGGGCACCTCCACCAGCGAGAACCGGTCGGCGATCTCGATCGAGCCGATGTCCCGGCCGCTGATCCCGGTCTCGCCGGTGATCGCGCCCACCAGGTCCTGCGGGCGGACCCCGGCGCGCCGGCCCAGCCCGATGAAGACCTGGGTGGTGCCGCCGGTACGGGGCCGGGCACCGCCCCGGCGCTCGCCCCGGCCGCCGGCCTCCGGCCGCCCCTCGCGCGGTCCCCGGACGGGGACCTGGGGGATCTCCTCCTCGTCGTCCGAGCCCGGCGACGTCGCCTCGTGCGCCAGCTTCACCGCCGCGAGGGCCACCTCCACCAGGTCGAACTCGTCGGTCAGCGACTCGACGATCGCCCGGTACGGGTCGAGGTCGTCCTCGAGCAGGCTCTCCCGAAGCGCGCCCTGGGTCAGCTCCAACCGCCGGGTGCGCATGTCCGCCACCGTCGGGATCTTGTCGATGGCGATGCGCTGGCCGGTGACCCGCTCGATGGTCTTGAGCATCCGGTGCTCGCGCGGCTCGGCGAGGGTGATCGCCACGCCCTCCCGCCCGGCCCGGCCGACCCGCCCGATCCGGTGCACGTACGACTCGGGGGCGGACGGGACGTCGTAGTTGACCACGTGGGTGAGCTGCTCGACGTCCAGGCCACGCGCGGCCACGTCGGTGGCCACCAGCAGGTCGGCGGTGCCGGTGCGCAGCCGGCCCATCACCCGGTCGCGCTGCTCCTGGCTCATCCCGCCGTGCAGCGCCTCGGCCCGGTAGCCCCGGCCGTTCATGGTCTCGGTGAGCCGGTCGACCTCCTCACGGCTGCGGCAGAAGACGATCGCCGCCGTGGGGGACTCGACGTCCAGCACCCGGCCCAGCGCCGCCGGCTTGTGCGCCCGGGCGACGATGTACGCGCTCTGCCGCACCCGGGGCGCCTCGCCGGCCACCGGCTGCTCGCGGGCGATGAGGATGCGTACCGGGTCGGTCAGGTGCTTGCGGGCCAGCCCGTCGATGCGCGCCGGCATCGTCGCCGAGAAGAGCACCGTCTGGCGCTGCTCCGGCGCGTGCTCCAGGATCGCCTCGATGTCCTCGGCGAAGCCCATGTCGAGCATCTCGTCGGCCTCGTCGAGCACCACCGTGGCCAGCGAGCCCAGGTCGAGCGTGCCCCGGGCGATGTGGTCCAGCGCGCGGCCGGGGGTGGCGACCACGACGTCCACCCCGAGGTCCAGGGCGCGCAGCTGCCGGCCGATCGGCTGCCCGCCGTAGATCGGCAGCACGCGCGCGCCCAGGTCCTTGCCGTAGCGGTGGAACGCCTCGGAGACCTGCACCGCGAGTTCGCGGGTGGGCACCAGCACGAGCGCCACCGGGGCGCCGCCGGGCCGGTCGTCGGGCATCCGCTGCAACAGCGGCAGCGCGAAGGCGGCCGTCTTGCCCGTACCCGTCGCGGCCTGGCCCAGCAGGTCCCGACCGGCCAGCAGGGGTGGGATGGCCTCCCGCTGGATCGGAGTGGGCTCCTCGTAGCCCAGGGCGGTCAGCGCGCCCAGCAACTCGGCGCGCAGCCCGAGGTCCGCGAAGGCGCTCGTGTCGTCGAGGGCGTCGGGGCCGGGCTCGGTGGGCGGGTCGTGCCGTACGGGTGCGGAACTCATGCCGTCAAGCTTTTCATCACCGCCGCGACGCCGTTTCGCCGACCGGCACAACGCGCGCCCGCGCGCGTCCGGCAGGCGCCCGTCGCCGTGCCCCGGCGGGCTAGCCTGGCGGCGTGCGTACGGTCGAACTGGTCTGCTCGCCCGACCTGGAGGCCGCCGTGCGCGGGGCCTGGGAACGGCTGGCCGCGATGGGGCTGCCCAGCCTGGCCCGCAACGTCCACCCGACGAACCGGCCACACCTGACCCTCGCCGCGGTCGACGAATTCCCGCCCGGCGCGCAGCGGCGCCTGGCCGACCTGTTCGACGCGGCGTTGCCCCTGCCCGTGCGGCTGGACCGGATCGCGGTACTCGACGGCAGCGCCCCGCTGGTGTGGCTGGTGCACCCGTCGCCGGAGCTGACCGCCCTGCACGCGTCGGTCTGGGACGTCCTCGCCGGGGCCCCGGGACAGCGTCCCTGGCACGCGCCGGGGCGCTGGCGCCCGCACCTGAGCCTGGCGCTGCGCTTCCGCGACGCCGACCGCCGGCTGGCCCGCGCGGTGGCCGGCGCCGACCGCCCCGACGGTGCCTTCGTCGCCGGCCGCAGCTACGACGGACAGAGCCGGACGGTCAGCCCGCTCGGCGGTGCCGACCACCGCACCTGACTACTGGGGGCGCGCCCGCCGGGAGCCGGGAGCGCGATCGGGCCCCCACCGTCCGGCGGGGGCCCGATCGCGCGGGGTCAGCGGTGGAAGCGCAGGTAGTCGAAGTGCGCGGTGACCGCCGGGTCGGCGCCGCCGTGCGCGACCAGCCCGATCCGGGGAGTGGTGTCGGCCGGGAAGGTCCACACCCCGCCCCACGTCCAGTTCCGCCCGTCCCGGCTGGATCCGGCCCGGAACTCGTGCTCGCCGGTGGCCGGGTCGACCCGGTGCGCCAGCCGCAGCCAGGTGGTGGTCGCCGGAGTGCCGACGATGTTGCCGCCGTAGACCGGCTGGCCGGCGAAGGGCAGCTCGTAGCCGTACTCCACCTGCCGGGTGTTCCAGATGGCGACCTGCGCCAGCCGGGCGAACCGGTCGTCGTCGACGTAGGCGACCAGCCCGGCCTGCTGGTAGTTGCGGACGGTCTCCTCGCCGAGGTCCAGGGTCACCTTCGTCTCCACGACGTAGTCGCCGACGGGCGCGTCGCGCAGCAGCACGCCGGCGGTGTTGCCGGTGCCGGTCAGGTCGGCGCCCTGCACCGGCCAGCGCAGCGCCCCGCCGGACGCGGTGGCCGCCGGGTCCTGCCGGACCCACCGCCACGCCGGGTCCAGCCCGCCGGTGAACTCGTCGGAGAACGCCGGCAGCAGGCGGCCCGCCCGCGGCTCGGCCACGGCGTGGCGCACCGGTCGGTGCAGCCGGGCGACGCTGACGTTGTCGAACCCGGCGGCCCCGCCGGTCGCGGTGAGCGTGAGCCGTCCGGCCACCGGCCGCGCCAGCCCCAGCGACACCACGGCCAGTCGGTCGCCGAGCCGGGCCGGGCTCAGCTCGGCCACCAGTTGCCGGCCGCGGACCTCGACGGCGAGGTGGTGCCCGGCCGCGGCGTCGAAGCCGGCGGGCAGCGGCGCGCTCGCGGTGCGGTCGCCGTCGCTGGCGATCAGCCGGCCGGCGGCGGCGTCCACTCGCACCGAGACCCGGTCGCCGAGGGTGAGCCCGGCCGTTCCGGCGGCGGGAAGCCGCAGGTCGGCCTCCGCGCGCACGTCCCCGCCCACGGTCGTACGGCTGGTCAGCGCGCCGCTGCCGGTGAGCCGGCCGTCGGCGACCCGCCAGTCCCCGGCGCCGCGTCGCCAGCCGGCAAGCCCGGCGTCGAAGCGCTCGTCCACCCGGCCGGTGGTGACCGGCGCGGGCCGGGCGCCCTCGGAGGGGCCGGCGCCGGCGTTCACCGTCGGCCAGCCGTCGATCCAGTCGAGGCGGTCCAGCAGCATCGGCCGCTCGTTGATGCCGAACGGCTCGTCCAGGTACGGGTCGGCCCGGTCGATCGCGTGGTAGACGATCCAGTCCTGACCCGAGAGGTCGGTGAGGAAGCCGTTGTGGCCGGTGCCGATCCACCGGTTGCCGTTCTGGGTGAGCACCGGCGTGCCGCCGGCCCGGGAGGCGGTCAGCGCGATGCCGTCGCGGTCGACGAACGGCCCGCGCGGGTCGCGGGACCGGCCGACGTGCACGGAGTAGCCGGTGGCCGGTCCGGCGCAACAGTTGGCCGTGGAGGCGAACAGGTAGTACCAGTCGTCGTGGCGTACCACGTGGCTGCCCTCGAACTTGTTGTCGATGGCGACCAGGGTGGGCGCGCCGACGGCGCGCAGCCCGTCGGCGGAGAGTTCGGTCACCGAGATGCCGCCGTAGTAGCTGCCGTGGTAGAGGTAGTGCCGGCCGTCGACGTCGGTGAACTGGCTCGGGTCGATGGTCCACAGCCAGCCCCCGCCACCGCCGGGGCGGGGCGCGACCACGGGCTCGTCGGCGAAGGTCCACGGGCCGGTCGGGGTGGGCGCGGTGGCCGCGCCGACGGCGAAGTCACCCCCGTCGGGGGAGACGGTCGTGTCGGTGACGGTCACGTACATGACCCAGCGGTCGCCGATCCGGCGCACGTCGGGGGCCCAGAAGCCGGCGCCGGGGGCCGCGTACGCCGGGCGCTGGCCGGCTCCGAAGGCGTCCCCGACGTACGTCCAGTCGACCAGGTCGGCCGAGCGGGCGGTGGGCACGCCGTGGAAGGTCCCCTCGCCCTCGCGCAGCGGGTCGGTGGTGCCGTACGCGTACCAGAAGCCGTCCTCACCACGGACGATGACGGGGTCGGCGAAGGTGTCGGCGAACCCGGCCGAGACGGGGTTGCGGTAGCGGGGATCGGGTGTGGCAGCGGCCGGCGCGGACGCCGTCGCGGCCAGGACCAGACCGATGACGGCGGCGAGCGCCCCGGCGCGGCGGAGATGTCCCATCAGACCTGCCTCGGGTGCGGGAGTTCGATCAGGATCGGTGCGTGTCCGTTTGTACAAGGTTGGATACAACGTTGTAAAGACGTGCCGACGCTTCGGTGCCCACCGCAGGGTGCCCGTGCCAGCATGGGGTCCGTGACCATCCCCGCCCCGGACGGCCGGGCCCTGGCCCGGCTCGCCGCCCTGCTCGCCGACGACACCCGGGCCCGCATCTGCCTGGCGCTGCTCGACGGCCGGGCGTGGACGGCGGGGGAGCTGGCCAGGCTGGCCGGGGTGGCCCCCTCCACCGCCAGCGACCACCTCACCCGGCTGGTCCGGGGCGGGCTGTTGGTCGAGCAGCGGCAGGGGCGACACCGCTACGTCCGGCTCGCCGGCCCCTCGGCGGCCCAGTTGGTCGAGGATCTGGCCGGCTACGCGCCCGGGCGGTCCGAGCCGGCCCGTTCGCTGCGCGCCGCCCGTGCCGGCGCCGCCCTGGCGTACGCCCGCACCTGCTACGACCACCTGGCCGGGCACCTCGGGGTGCTGCTGCGCGACAGGCTGCTCGCGCGCGGTCTGCTCGATGGCGCCGGCGGGTCGGCGCTCACCTCGGCCGGGCGCGGCTGGTTGGCTGAGCTGGGGGTGCCGATCGCGCCGCTGCGGGCCGCCCGCCGTCCCCTGGTGCGCGACTGCCTGGACTGGACGGAGCGTCGGCCGCACCTGGCCGGCGCGTTGGGCGCGGCGCTGTGCGCCCGCTTCTTCGAGGCGGGCTGGCTGACCCGCGGCGGCGGACGGGAGGTCCGGCTGACCCGGGACGGTGCTCCAGCGCTGGCCGCCGCACTCGGTCTCGCCCCGGTCGATCTCGCGCGGCCCGCGACCGCGCCGGACGGCGGCAGCGGGCGCGCCTGAGCGGGCTGCGCTGAGCGGGCTGCGCCTGACGGGGTCGTGCCGGACCGGGCTGCGCCTGACCGGGCTGCGCCTCGGCCGCCCCGTTCGACGCCCTCAGACCTCGTCTCCGAGACAGTTCGCGGTCTCTCGGAACGGCTCGGTGTCCCGTCCGGCGGAAAGTGGCACTGGTGTCGGTGCCTGAGCTGCGGTTGTGCCAGGTCCGCGCGGACAAGATCAGGTTAGTCGTCCGGATCTACTTGGCACTGTGGGCGATGAGTGCGTCCAGCAGCTGCGACAGGCTGAGGCGTGGGTGGTGTTCGGGCTCGGGTTGGTAGTCGAGCGGCAGGTCGTGGTTGGTGGGCCGGTCGGCGTAGTTCGGTAGCGCCCAGCTCGGAACATGGCGGTGCTTGTTGAACTCCTTGTTGGCTTTCTTGGCGAGGGTCTCGTCGGAGGTGGCGTGGTTGACCGGGACGCCGTCGAAGGTGACCCGGCGGGTCTGCGGGAACGTGCGGTTGGGCACGACGGCATCCGGCAGGCCGGCCATCGCCCGCAGCCAACGGTCCGTTTCGTACCCGGTCCACTCCTGGGTGACGGGCCAGTTATGGGGGACGGGCTCAGGTCCGATCTGCCGGCTGATGTCGGCGGTGATGGTGAGCCGGTGCTCCGCGGAGGTCAGCGCCCGGCGGGCAACGGCCCGCCACGTAGGCGAGCAGAACAGCCGCGCAAGGTTGACGATCTCGGGGTAGAACGCGGCGAGGAACACCGAGGTGTTGAACCGGGTGCGGGTAGGGATGAGCAGGTCGATGCGTTCCTGCCAACTGCGGCGTCCGGGAACGTCGATACGTTGCTGAAACCGCCGGTCGACGCAGACGGCGATGGAGACGTCGAACGCGTTGAAGACGTGCCGCCAGCCTCGGCGGCGCAGCAGCCGGGTGTGCCGTCGCTGCGCGGTGACGAGTTCGGGGACCAGCCGCGCGAGCTGTCGAGGACGCAGGTCCGGGATGGTGGGGACCGGCGGGCCGATCCAGTAGCCGTGGCGGGTGCAGACGAACTCGTGGTGGGCGAAGAACCGGACGACCGGCCCGCCCGGGTGCCGTGCGATGCAGACGGGGCAGGCCCGTTGGGGAAGGTGACGCAACTCCCGCCAGCGCGGGGCGGGGCCACGCAGTTCGGGCATCGCGTGCGCGAGCGCGGCGAGTTGGTGGCCGGTCGCGGCGACGAGCCGCTGCGCGACGATGAGCTGGCGGCGCTTGCTGGTGCCGCCGTAGGGCACCGAAGCGCTGAGGTGCTGCCAGAGGTCTCGGTAGCCGATGGAGTGCAGTGCGGCGAGGCGCCGGACGTAGGAGGTGACGGTTTCCTGCTGGGCAGGCCGAACCGTGATCGGCAACCTTCGGATCATGCGGTCGTGGCGGCCGGCGCCCGTGGCGCCGGTGCGGGGCTGGGGTGGGTCGCGGCGTATGCCTCGGCGGCGTGGTCGAGGCGGACCCGGTCGAGGTGGGCGCGGGTCAGGTGTTCGGTGCCGTTGAGGATGGCGTCGATGGCGGCGCCGCGGACCAGGTGCGACAGGCTGCCGATCATGCCGGCGGTGCGCCGGTGCAGGTACTCGTCCAGCGCGGCGAGCGTTCCGGGCTGGTGGGCGCGCAGCGGCAGAGTGGCTTCCAGGCTGGCGACCAGGGCGTGCCAGGCGGCGCGTTGGTCGGCGGTGCCGTAGGCGAACGCGGTGGTGGGGATGGTGGTGAACCGGCTGGCGAGCTGCTGACCTCGGGGGCCGGCGAACAGGACGACGCGTTCGACGTTGACGCCGGCGTAGATGAACGTGGCGGGCAGCCGCTCGGCGAAGTATTTGAGCTGGTCGGACACCTCGGCCCCGGCGCGGGTGGCGAGGTTGAGGTTGTGCACCTCGTCGACCAGGACCAGCTCGACACCGACGTGAGCGGCGGTCGCGCAGACGGCGTTGGTCACGTCGGTGATGTTGGCCCGGCGGCCCAGCGGCAGACCGAAGAAGCGGGCGAACTCGACGGCCAGCATCCGGGGTGTGGCCGCGGGCGGGACGGTGACGTAGACGACCGGCAGCCGGTTCTTCTCGTGCGGGTGCCGGCGACGCACCGCGACTTCGTGGGTGCGGCCCAGCGCGGTGATTGCGGTGGTCTTGCCGGTGCCCGGGACGCCGGTGACGATCAGCCCGCGGCGTGCGGACAGCTGGCGGCGGTTGAGCAGCACCAAGCGCCGTGCCGTCGCCACGACCTCGGCAACGACCGGGGTGTTGACCATGACCAGCTCGGACAGGTAGTCGATGCGCGCGTCGTCGGTGTCGGTCCCGTCGCCGGCGGCCGGCGGGGTGGGCCGGCGGTCCACGAACCGCGCCCAGCCCTCCTTGGTGGTCAACGGCTCGTCGGCCAGGACCTGCTTGGCCTGGTCGGGCTGGCTCAGGTGCTCCATCGGGGCGGGGCCTTTGCCTCTCAATCGGAAGGGACGTTTGCGGCGGAGGCGCACCGAGACGGGAGCCGGGACTGTGGCCCTGCGCCGGGTCATAGCCAGCGCTCGGCTTCGGCGTCGACGTCGAACAGCCCGAACGGCTCCACCGGCGCCGGCCCGGCGCCGGGTGCGGGTGCGGGCGTGGGCAGGTCGATGACCTGCGCCTCGGGCAGCACCCGGCGGCGTGCCGCCCGGGTGCGGGCCGCGACGCGGGCCGTGGCCTTGTTCGGCGGCCCGTTGCCGGCGCGGGTGAGCAGCTCGTCGAGGACCCGGGCGACCTCGGTCTCGTTGTCGTCGGGCAGGCCGCGGGCGGCGGCCATCCGGCGGGCGTGGCGCCAGGTGAAGTCGGCGAACGGCGCGCTGACCATCGGCAGGTGCGTCCAGGCCGCGGTGATCCAGCCGGCCGGGGTGCGGACATAGACGTGGGACAGGTCGTAGGGGTCGTAGTGCACTTCCCAGCGCCCGCCCTGCTCAGCGACGGTGGAGCGTTCGCTGTGGGGCAGGGCGTCGTCGTAGGTGCGGTGGTCGATGGTGATGCCGTACTCGTTGACGTGGCGCCAGTGCACCGGCAGCAGCTCCAGGTAGTCGGTCCCGGACAGCGTCAGGGGCAGGTAGCCGGACACGGCGACCATCGCGGCGTAGGCGTCGTTCGGGCTGAACGCCCGGCGCGGCGCGTGCGGGTCGCGGAGCCCGTCATGGGGCCGGTGCTGCCACCCGGCGACGATCCACTCGTCGAGCAGGTCTTGCAGCTCGGGCAGGCTCCAGAGCGGCTCGTCGGTGATCCGGTCGCCGCGGCGGGTGACGTTGCCGCCGGTGTAGCCGGCGACGTGCTGGCAGAACAGGCTGGCGATAGAGGAGAACTGCCGCTCGACCAGCGGCTTGTCGGTCGGGGTGCCCTTGCGGGCCGGCTGGATAGAGATGCCCAGCCGGTCGCAAGCGCGGGTGAACACCTCGGAGACGAACACCCGGCCGTGGTCGATGACGATCGTCTCCGGGACGATCACCGGCTTGGCCGCGGCGGTCTCCAGCCGGGCGTCGATGTCGAGCAGCCGCGTGTGCGGCAGCCGGGAGGCGGACATGCGCAGCGCGGCCGACCAGCCGGGCCGCATCGGCTCAGGGACCAGCGTGCGGGCCAGGAGCAACGCGGCGTCGACGGCCTTGGTGCCGGCCGGGCGCAGCACCGCCGCGGCGATGGTGCGGGTGGCCACGTCGACGACCATCGTCAGCTCGGGGCGGCCGGGAACGCCGGAGTCCAGCAGCACCATCACGTCCAGCGGCGTGGAGTCGATCTGCACCAGCTCACCGGGCCGGGTGGCGAACGTCGGGGTGAACGGCGCAACCGGCCGGTTGGCCAGGGACCGGCGCGTGGTCGCCGCGCCGAACGAGTGCCGCCCGCCGGCCAGCACGCCGACCAGCTCGTAGAACGCGCTGCGACCCGGAATCGGCACCACCCCGGGCCCGTGCTCGGCGTCCAGCGCGGTGCGCACCCGTCGCATCAGGCGCCCGCGGGTGCCCGTCGAGGCGTGCGTCTGCGCGTCCAGTTCGGCGCGGATCGCCGTGACCAGCCGCTCGTCGGCCCGGCCGACCGGGTCGCTGCCGCGGGTGTATCGCTGGTCGACCAGCCCCCACAGGCCCTGCTCGGCGTAGCGCAGCCGCATCCGCGTCACCGTCCGCGCCGAGGTCGGCTGCCCGGCGGCGCTCAGCTCGACGGCCTTGGCCGCGTCGCGGTCCTTCAGCGTGCTCGCCGCCGGGTCGTAACCCGGCCGCGGCCCGGCGCCCTCCGGCGCTTCCGGTGCCCGGCCGGTGACCACCTCGACGAGGTGCCGCTCCCAGCGCCGGGCCCGCTCGAGCACCTCGTGCGGCAGGGTCTCCAGCAGCCCCAGCGGTTCCACCGCCGGCACCGCCTGCTGCTCGTCGAGCAGCTCGAAGTCCGCGGCGGCGAGCAGGAACGCCAGCAGCACCACCTGCGCAACCCCACCCCGCGAGCGCAGCCGCACCGACGTGCCGGCCAGCGCCACCACCTGGTGCTCGTCGCCGTCGAAACGCACCCACTCCCCGACACGCAGCACCGGCAACTTGCCCGCGCCCATCAGCAGGCCCCGGCCGTGGTCACGATGGTCGCCTCGTGCAGCCGTACCCCGAGGTCACAGGCCAGCTCACCGCACCACAGCAGGTGGAACAACACCGGCAGGACCGCGATCGGCTCACCCGCCGCGCCAGCACCGTCCATCAACTGCGCGGGCTCGGCGAACACCTCCCGCAACGCCGCGCCCACCGCCGGCAGCCGGTACCGCGGATGCCGGTAACCGGCCAGCCAGCGCACATTGCGCACCATCACCAGCTCCGGCGCGCCGACCAGCCGATACTCCCATCCGACCAGCTCACACGCCCGGCCAGTCACGGCGAACGCCGCGGCGTCACGCGGCTTGATCCGGTCGACTGGTCGGCAGTCCACCACCAGGCCCCGCCCGTCGGCCAGCCGGGCGAAGTAGTCCGGCGCGTGCGAACGGCGCCGGCCGGAAGCCTCGTCGTCCCAGAACAGCCAGAACGGCTGCGACGCGATCCCGGCCACCGCCGGGTCGAAGTCGAGCAGCATCAGGTGATCGCGCTCCAGCCACGACTCGTACCCGACGTGAGCGCCGGTCGTCGACGACCACCACAAGCCCGGGAAGTTGCGCTGCCGCTTGTACGACGGAAAGCCGCGTACCGGCTTGACCAGCTCGAACAGCACCCCCGCCGAGTCGATCAAGGAGGTGCGGACCTCCGATCCCTCGGCGCCGACGTAGCCGACCTCGAACTCAGCCGTCAGCGGCCCACCCAGGCCCGGCACCGCGCGCAGCACCCGGCACCGTACCGGACGTGCCACCTCAACCCGGACGCGTACTGGGTTCGGGGCGGAACGCGGGCAGACTTTAGAGTGGCGCCGTGAGCAACCAGCCGGTCCGCGACGCCTACTCGCACATGTCCGAGCAGTACATCGCCCTGTTCGATGGTGACTGGCAGGCCCACGTGGATGACACGGCCCTTGTCCGAGACCACCTCGTCGGCTTGGACGGCGCCGTGCTCGATCTCGGTTGCGGCCCCGGGCATTGGAGCGCCTACCTGCATTCGCTCGGCGCCAACGTGACCGGCGTCGACTTGGTACCTGAGTTCATCGGCTACGCCCGGACCCACTTTCCCGGGCCGGCGTTCCAGCTCGGATCAATGACGGACCTGGACCTTCCCGACCACTCGGTGGCCGGCATCCTCTCCTGGTACTCGACCATCCACCTACCGCCATCGGAGCTGGATGCGGTACTCGCCGAGTTCCGCCGGATGCTGCCTCCTTCCGGGAACCTGGTGATCGGCTTCTTCGACAGCGACGACGATGTGGCCGCGTTCGACCACAAGGTCCACACGGCATACCGCTGGCCCGTAGACACATTCTCTGCCCGCCTGGCAAAGGCTGGTTTCACCGAACTTCAGCGCTTGCAGCAGCAGTCCCCGGACCGCCCGGACCGCAAGTACGCGGCCATTGCCGCAACAGTCGCCGCGCCGTAGTGCCCGATCGGCACACAGCTGACTGCCGGTCGAGACCAAATACACGCACACTCATCGGGAAGCCTGTCAACTCGCCGAGAACCCGCTAACCTCGCTGAGACCGGACAGCACCGTACCGGACGTGCCACCTCAACCCGGACAGTGCCAACCTCGTGCCAAGTCATACCGGACGGTGCCAACTCAACGCGGACGGGACACTCGGGCCTCCTCCCTTGGAGGGACGGCGAGGAAGTTGATCGCTGCCCTCGCTACCGTTCGTGACGGGCGAGGAAATCACTCAGTGTTACTGCCGGCGTCCCGCCCGCTCGGTGCCCGCTGCGCCCTTTGCTCTGCATTCCTCGACGCACCACCGCGCTGAACTGGAGATTCGGGGAGGATGCGATGACCTAGGGCGCAAGATTCGTTGACCCTCAGTAGCTGTGGCGTATGTGGATGCAGAGCAAAGGAGCCGGAGGCATGATGGCCGGCCGGCTCTTGCCGTCACCGTAGGTGACTGTGTGGCTGACGTCGGCAGGTCGCGACGATCCGTGGAGCGGTCCCGTGGTCCGACCGCGACGGCACCGCGCGCGCCGGCAGCCGACGTTTCGGCGGGCGCCGAAGGGTTCCGGTCCTACCGTCGCGGGGAGACGACCGTCGCCGGCCCCACGGGCCCGACCATGATCGAGGTGGAACCCCGATGAACGCGCGCTGTGCCGCCTTCCACGCCCTGCACCGCGCCGCCCGGCCGCTGCTGCTGCCCAACGCCTGGGACCACGCCAGCGCCGCCGCGTTCGCGGCGCGCGGTTACCCGGCGGTCGGCACCACCAGCCTGGGGGTCGCCGCCGCCGCGGGCGTGCCGGATGCGGCCGCCGCCACCCGGGCGGAGAACCTCCGCCTGGCCCGGGCGTTGCGCCCGCTGCCGGTTCTGGTGACCGTCGACGTGGAGGCGGGGTACGCCGACGACCCGGCGGTCGTCGCCGGGCTGGCGGCGGAGCTGGCCGCGCTCGGGGTGGTGGGGGTCAACGTCGAGGACGGCCGGGCGGACGGCACCCTCGACCCGCCCGAGCTGGCGGCGGCGAAGGTGGCCGCCATCAAGGCCGCGGTGCCCGACCTGTTCGTCAACGCCCGCACCGACCCGTGGTGGCTCGGCACGCCCGATCCCCTGCCGGAGGCCCTGCGCCGGGCCCGCGCCTACCTGGCCGCCGGAGCGGACGGGATCTTCGTGCCCGGGGCGCCGGACGCCGCCACCGTCGCCGCGCTCGTCGGGGGGATCGACGCGCCGCTGAACGTGCTGCACCGGCCGGGCGGGCCCACCCTCGACGAGTTGCGGGCGCTCGGCGTGGCCCGGGTGAGCACGGGCTCGCTGCTGTTCCGGGCCGCGCTGGGCGCCGCCCTGGACGCCCTGGACGCCGTCCGGTCCGGCGCCGCGCCGCGCGCGGAACCGCCCTCGTACGGCGAGGTGCAGCGGTTGAGCGGGGCGTCCCCACCGTGACCCTTCGTGCGCGGCGGTGACCTCGGACATCCCGAAGGAGTAGATAGGAGGATTGTTCGGACTCATCCCTCCCGGTCCGATTACGGTGTGTGCAGGGCGATGCACAGTGATGTTGTGACGGGAGAGAGGACCCGACCATGCGAGTGCCCAGCCGAAGCCCGGGACAGCAGCCCGGTTCCTCCGTCACCCCCGCCGCCCCGGCCCGGCGGCGCGCGTTCGCCACCCCGCCGCGGTCCGCCGCGCCGGACCTCGACGCCTACCGGACGGCCGTGGCCGAGCTGCTGGTCGAGGTCGGCGCCCTGGCCGGCGCGTCCTGCACCGCCGCCCGGCAGGTGCTGATCGACGACCGACTGCGCGAGCCCGCGATCGCCGCCGTGCTCGACGCCACCCCGCAGGGGCTCGTCGGCGCCCGCGAGACGCTGCTGCTGGAGATGGCCCGCTACCAGCCCAACGCGCGCAGCTCCGCCGCCGACCTCACCGCGCTGGTCCGGATCTACCTGCTCTCCCGCGTCGACGTGATGTGGTGGCGCGACGCCCCCACCTTCCTCACCGACGCCCAGGTCGACGCCAGCCCCGAGCTGGTGGACCTGGAGTGGCTGCGCCGGCGGGACCTGCTGCGCTTCCGCTACACCGAGCAGCCGCGGACGCTGCTCCGCCGCGGGATACGGGCGGTGCGGCGCCGGCTGCGGCCCGACGCCACGCCGCGCACCGCCGGACTGCGGTTCCGTCGGGCCCGGCGCGAGATGGTGGCGCTGCTCAACGACGTCGCCCGGCAGTTCGCCGCCAGCACCCCGCCCGCCACGCCGCCGCTGTGGGTGACCAGCCTCGTCCGCAGCGCCGAGCACCAGCACCGGCTGCGCCGACTCGGATACGCCGCCATGATGCCCAGCGGGCACTGCCTCGGCTGGGCGGTCGACGTCGAGATGGAGTGGTTCGACCGCTTCGGCACGCGGGACACCCTGGCCGAGCTGTTGCTGGCCCGGCAGCGCGCCGGCGAGGTCAACGTGGTCGACGAGGGGCAGGCGTGGCACCTGTGCCTCGCACCGGCGGCGCGGCGGCGGCTGCGCCGGGCGTACGAAGCCGAGATGGGGGTCTGACCCGATGTGCGGCATCGCGTTGAGCCTCGGCCCCGAGGCCGATCCGACGATCTTCCGGCGGATGCTCGCCACCCTCGCCCCCCGCGGCGAGGTCACCGAGACCCGCTACGAGAACGGCCTGCTCACCGGCACCCGCCGGCTGCCGATCGTGGACCGGGAACGCGCCGTGCAGCCGTGGGCCTCCGCCGACGAGCGGTGGCTGCTCTGCTACAACGGCGAGGTCTTCAACCACTCGGAGCTGCGCGCGGAACTGGTCCGGCTGGGGCACCACTTCCGCAGCGTCGGCGACACCGAGGTGGTGCTTGCCGCGTTCCTGCAGTGGGGCGAGGGGATGGTGACCCGGCTGCGCGGCGAGTACGCCTTCGCCGTCGTGGAACGGGCCACCGGCCGGGCCTACCTGGTCCGGGACCCGCTCGGCGTCAAGCCGTTGTACTGGGCGCGGACGCCCGGCTGCCTGCACGTCGCCAGCGAGGTCAAGGCGCTGGTCGGGCACCGCGCCCCGATCGCCGAGGTGCCGCCCGGGCACCACGGCTGGGCCGAGCCCGACGGGCCGGTCCGGCTGCGCGCGTACGTCGACCTGCTGACCCTCGGTGAAGGGCTGCCGGTGGTGGACGACCCGGACGAGGCCGCCCTGCTCGTCCGTGCCGCCCTCACCGACAGCATCCGGATGCGGGTGGACACCGACCTCACCGTGGGGGTGGTGCTCTCCGGCGGGCTGGACAGCTCGTTGGCCCTGCTGCACGTGCGCGAGATGCACCCCGACTGCGTCGCCGTCACGGTCGGGGTGCCCGACAGCCCCGACGTCGCGTACGCGCGGCGGCTCGCTGAGGACCTGGGGGTGCCGCACGAGGTGGTCGAGGTGCGGCCGCGCGACATCCGGCTGGCCGACATCCGGGAGACCATCCGGATGTCCGAGCTGACCGAGTACGGCGACATCATCAACGCGGTGGTCACCGTGCCGCTGTTCCGCCGGCTGCGCGAGCTGGGCGTGAAGGTGGTGCTCACCGGCGACGGCTCCGACGAGCTGTTCGGCGGCTACCCGATGTACCACGAGGTCGGCCCCGAGGCGTCCCGCCGGCTCTTCCTGCACAAGATCCGCAATCTCTGCCGTACGGAGTTGCAGCGCGTCGACCGGGCCAGCATGGGGCACGGGGTGGAGGCCCGCGTGCCGTTTCTGGACCTGAGCCTGGTCGAGCTGGCGATGCGGCTGCCGATCGGGTTGAAGATGCGCGAGGGGCAGGAGAAGTGGATCGTCCGGCGGGCCTTCGCCGACCTGCTGCCCGACTACGTCCGGCGGCGGCCGAAGAACCCGATGTCGTACTCCTCGGGGCTGCACGAGCGGGCCCGGCTCTACAAGCCGTTCTTCGCCCGGCTGCACCGCTCGTTCGGCTACCACCTGCTCGAACCGGTGCGCCGCGACTTCGACACGGTGCTGACCCGGTGCGGCAACGACCTGGACCGGGCCATCGCCGACGGCCGGGCCCGGCCCGACTACACCCTGCTGGAGCACGCCCGCGACCTGGCGGGCGCGGCGAGGTGGAACGCCGCCCCGGTGGTGCGCCGGCTGGTCGGGCCGCGTCGCACCCGGGGCGACGAGGCACCGCTGCCTGGGTGACCGGTCGGCACGCACCCCTCGCGGCGTCGGCCGGGGCGCACCTCGCGACCGGACACGCCCCGCGCGCGGCGCGGATCAACCCGGGCGCTCGCGGGTAGTGGTGCGGGCATGGCGGGACTGGACGTGATGGTGGTCGGGCAGGTGGCGCGGGACCTCGTGCTGCTGGTGGACGAGGTGCCGAGGGCCGGCGGGAGCGCACCGGTACGGCGGCGGCGCGAGCTGCTCGGCGGCAAGGGGGCCAACCAGGCCGTCGGGCTGGCGCAGCTCGGCGCCGCCGTCGGTCTGCTCGGGGTGGTCGGCGACGACGAGGTGGGGGAGCGGCTGCTGGCGCTGGTGCGGGCCGACGGCATCGACGTCCGGTGGGTACGGCGCCGGCCCGGCACCCCGACCGGGCTCATCGTCGACGTGGTCGACGCCGACGCCGACTGGCGTTACCTTGAGGACCTTCCGGAGGCCACCCTGCTCACCGCCGACGACGTCGCCGGGGCGGCATCCGCGCTGCGGGCCGCGCGGGCCGTACTGGTGCAACTCCAGCAGCCGGCGGGGGCCGCCCTGGCCGCGGCCCGGACCGCCCGGGAGGCCGGCCGGCTGGTCGTGCTCGACGGTGCGCCGACCGACGCGGCCGACGTCGACGCGCTGCTCGCCGTCGCCGACGTGCTGCGTGCCGACGCGCAGGAGGTCGAGCTGATCACCGGCGACGCGCCGCGGGACGCCGGGGCGGGGCTCGCCGCCGGGCGTGCGCTGCTGCGTCGCGGCCCGTCGATGCTGGCCGTCGAGGTGGCCGGGGAGGGCAACGCGTTCGTCTGGCCGGACGGCGAGCTGTTCGTGCCGCTGAGCGAGACGCCCACCGTGGACGACACCGGCGCCGGGGACGCCTTCGTCGCCGCGCTGACCCTCGGCGTGCTGCGCGGTGAGCCCCGGGAGCGGGTCGCGCGGTACGCGGTCGCGGCGGCCGGTGCCACCGTCGGCCATCCGGGCGGCCGGCCCGCGCTGACGCCCGAGGCGATCCGCGCGCAGCTCGACCGGATCCCGGCCGGGTGACCGGCGCTCACCCGCAGGTGCCGACGGCGGCGACGGAGGCTTGTCCACCGAGGAGGGTTTTCCGCTTCCGGGGCCCGGGTATCCCGGAAGCCTGACCGAGAGGCGGGTGACTGACATGAAGCGCAATCAATACCACGTCGTGCCGAACGGTGGCGGCTGGAAGGTCGAGCAGGGCAATCAGGTCGTCGGCACGTTCGACACCAAGCAGCTCGCCGTCGAGGCGGGGCGCCGGGCGGCGCACGGCAACGAGCCGAGCCAGCTCGTCGTGCACACGTCCGACGGCAAGATCGAGACGGAGTACACCTACCAGAACGACCCGTACCCGCCGGCCGGCTGACCGCCGTCCGCCGTGGACACCAACGGGCCCGACCCCCGCGGGGTCGGGCCCGTCGGCGCGTGTGCGGCTACCAGCTCAGGTAGCTGGGCTGGGTCTGCACGTTCAGCTCGCGGTACCGCACGAGGTTGGCCGACCAGGTGCGCCAGTCGGTCAGCTTCAGCACGTCGAGGCCCTTGGTCATGTCGTTGGAGTAGATGTAGCCGTTGTAGTAGTACGCGGACCAGGTGCCGCCGCCGACGAGCCGGTCGGCCGAGATCGGGCCCCGCTCCCAGAACGCGATCTCCTTGGGGTTGGCCGAGTCGGTGAAGTCCCAGACGGAGATGCCGCCCTGGTACCACGCCTGGACCATGATGTCGCGCCCGAGCACCGGGATGAGCGAGCCGTTGTGCGCCACGCAGTTCTCGGTGTCGGCGTTGATCCGGGGGATCTTGTAGTAGCTGCGGAAGACCATCGTCCGGGCGTCACCGCGACCGGTGATGTCGTAGATGGCGTCGGCGCCCCGCTCCGGTCCGATGGCCTCGGTGCAGGTGGCCGCGCCGCCGCCGCCCAGCTCGTCGGTGAAGACCACCTTGGTGCCGGCGTTGTTGAACGTGGCCGAGTGCCAGAACGCGAAGTTGACGGTGTCCCGGACCCGGTTGATCAGCCGGGGGGCCTCCCGGTTCGAGATGTCCATCAGGATGCCGTCACCCATGCACGCGCCCGCGGCGAGATCCTTCTCCGGGTAGGCGGTGATGTCGTGGCAGCCGGTGGTCGCCGAACCGCCGGGCCGGCCCTCGTAGCCGCCGTCCGGGAAGAGGTTCGGGGCGGCCACCACCGCCGCGTCCGTGGGGGACTTCACCGGCACCTTGACGATGGAGATGGAGTCGTGCGGGGGCTGGCAGTCGGGAAACTCCGCCCGCGGGCTGTACGAGGAGACGTACAGGTAGACGGTCTTGCGGTCCTTGCCCGGCACGAGGGTGTGGGTGTGCGACCCGCAGGCCGTCTCCACCGCCTTGACGTAGCGGGGGTTGGCCTTGTCGCTGATGTCGAAGACCTTGATGCCCTCCCAGGACGCCTTCTCCGTCGCCGGCGCGCTGGTGCTGTTGCAGGAGTCGTCGCTGCGGGAGGAGTCGGTGGAGAGGAACAGCAGGTCGCCGTGGACGGAGATGTCGTTCTGCGACCCGGGGCAGTACACCTGCGACACCACCGTCGGCGCGGTCGGTCGGGAGATGTCGTAGACGACGAAGCCGTTGTAGTTGCCGGCGAAGGCGTAGCGGCCCTGGAAGGCGAGGTCGCTGTTGGTGGCGTCCAGCGGCGCCTGCTTGGGCAGGTTGGCGACCTGCCGGAGGTTGGGGCTGCTGACGATCTCGTCGACGCCCGGGATGGTGTTGGTGGCGCCCACCGTGCCCGAGGGGGCCGACCGCGTGGCCACGCCGGCACTTCCCGGTGCGGCGGTGGCGACGCTGGCGAGGAGTAGACCGGCCGCGGCCAGGCTCACGGTGGTGAGCCGCCTGGCCCGCAAGGTGCGGAAACTGGTCATCGGCGACGTCCTTCGCAAGGGGATGGCGATTGTGGACACCTTACAGTCCGAAGAGTTCCATCGATGTGATGCAGATCACATGAAAGGTCGTCCGTCGATGGATAGCATCGCCATGACCTCTACCGGGGGGAGTGGCCCATGACCAACCGTCGCGCGCGGACCCTGGCCGTCGTCATATCCGCGTGTCTGTTGGCGGTGGTGGTCGTCGCCCTGTCCCGTTCCGCCGGCGGCCCGACCACGGCGCCGGCGGGACAGGCTGCCGCCCCGACGTCCGCCCCGGCCGGCCCGAGCCGTCCCGCGGTGATCGTTCCCGGTCGGCCCGGCGAGACCGCCGCCGTCCGGCCCGCCGAGGAGATGCGCGACGTCACCACGGCCCGGCACAATTCGATGGACGTCTGGTTCGTCCGGATGATGATCCCGCACCACGCCCAGGCGCTGGAGATGGCGGAGTTGGCCGGCGACCGCGCCGGCGACCCGGCCCTGCGCGCCCTCGCCGAGCGGATCCGGGCCAGCCAGGGCCCGGAGATCGGCCTGATGCGGGGCTGGTTGCAGGCTCGCGGGCTCTCCACCGACGTGGCCGGGCACGACCACGGCGGCATGCGGGGCATGCAGACGCCCGAGGCCATCCGGCAGCTCGCGGCGGCGCGGGGCGCCGAGTTCGACCGGCTCTTCGTGCGGATGATGACCGAGCACCACCAGGGCGCGGTCCAGATGGCCACGGATCTGCTCAAGGTCGGCGCCGACCTGACCCTGTCGGAGTTCGCCAACTCCGTAGCCACCGAGCAGACCGTCGAGATCGACCGGATGCGCGAGCTGCTGGCCTGAGCGGGCGGTTGGCCCGGGCTCGGGGCGGAGTGACCCCCTGACCTGCGGCACGTACGCTGGGTGACCGTGAACCGCACGATCCTCGGCCGCCCCCTGCGCGGCGTCGCCTTCGACGCCTTCGTCTCCGCCACGGTGGCGCTGCTGGGCCTCGCCGGCCTGGCGAACCAGCCCGGCGGTGGCATGGCCACCCTGGTCGGGGCCGCGATGGCGGTGGCGCTGCTGTTCCGCCGGACCCACCCGTCGGCGGTCGCGGTGGTCGTGGCGGCGCTCGCGCTGGTGCAGGTGGTCGCCGGGTGGGGGCCGCTGGCCTTCGACGTCGCCGTGCTGATCGCCCTCTACAGCGTGGTCAAGTACGCCGACCGGCTCCGCGACGGGGTCCTCGCCGGGATCGGCGCGGCCGTCGGGGTGGTGCTGGCCGGCCTCCAGACCCAGGGCGTCATCTCCTGGTGGGCGACGGCGATCTACTACGGCCTGGTCACCGGGGCCGTCTGGCTGGTCGCGTTGAACGTCCGCACCCGGCGGTTCTACGTGCTCAGCCTCGAGGAGCGGGCCGCCACCCTGGAACGGGAACGCGAGGCGGAGGCTCGCGCCGCGGTCGCCGGGGAGCGCACCCGCATCGCCCGCGAGCTGCACGACGTGGTGGCGCACAGCATGGCGGTGATGATCGTGCAGGCCGACGGGGCGCGGTTCATGCTCGACCGGGACCCGGAGACCGCCCGCCAGGCGGTGAAGGTGGTCGCCGACACCGGCCGGCAGGCGCTGGAGGAGATGCGCCGGCTGGTCGGTGTACTGCGGGAGCCCGACGCGCCGGACGCGGAGGCCGGGCCCGGCGCGGCGGGTGCGCCCGACGACGCCGGGGCGAGCGCCGACCCGGCGCACCGCCGGTTGGCGCTGGTGGAGCTGCCCGCCCTGCTCGACCGGTTCCGCGCCGCCGGCCTCCGGACCCGGCACGCGGTCTCCGGCGAGCCGGCGCCGATGCCGCCCGGGCTGGAACTCACCGTCTACCGGGTGGTGCAGGAGGGGCTCACCAACGCGTTGAAGCACGCCGGGGTCGGCGCCGACGTCGAGGTCACCGTCACGCACGCCGAAGGCGCCGTGCTGGTCCGGGTGGTCGACGACGGACGCGGCCGGCCGCCGGTCAGCCCGGCGCCGTCCGGCGGGCACGGCCTGGTCGGCATGCGCGAGCGGGTCGGCGTGTACGACGGCAGCCTCACCGCGGGGCCGCGACTCGCCGGGGGCTGGCAGGTCGAGGCGCGGCTACCGCTACCGTCGACGTCCCCGACGACGGAGGTGACGGCGGCATGACGGTCCGCGTGGTGATCGTGGACGACCAGGCGCTCGTCCGCGCCGGCTTCCGGATGGTGCTGGACTCCCAGCCGGACCTGGCGGTCGTCGGCGAGGCGATCGACGGCGCCGACGCCCTGCGGCTGCTGGCCCGCGTCGAGGCCGACGTCGTGGTGATGGACGTCCGGATGCCGACCATGGACGGGGTGGAGGCGACCCGCCGGATCTGCCGGGACCGTCCCGCCGGATCGCCCCGGGTGCTGGTGCTCACCACCTTCGACACCGAGGCGGACGCCTTCGCCGCGCTCCAGGCGGGCGCCAGCGGCTTCCTGCTCAAGAACGTCCCGCCGGAGGAGCTGCTGGCGGCCATCCGGGTGGTCGCCCAGGGCGACTCGGTGGTCGCCCCGTCCATCACCCGGCGGCTGCTCGACCGGTTCGCCGGCCGGCTCGGCCCGGGGCCCGCCGAGGACCCCCGGATCGGCCAGCTCACCGAACGCGAGCGGGAGATCCTCCTGCTGGTGGCGCAGGGGCTCTCCAACGCGGAGATCGCCGCCCGGGTGCACGTCGCGGAGGCCACCGTGAAGACGCACGTCGGGCGGATCCTCGCCAAGCTCCAGCTCCGCGACCGGGTGCAGGCCGTGGTGCTGGCGTACGAGACGGGGCTGGTCACCCCCGGCGGCTGAGCCGGTCTACGACCCAGGTCGTACGGGCCCACCCCGTCAGGGGCTCCCCAGGTCGCAGCGGGATCACCACGCGCGGGTGGACGCGGTCGCACCGGCGGCGTCCATAGCGTCGGAGACGTCCCAGCCACGATCTCCACGGGGAGCTCCACGTGTCCGTCGCACCTCCCGCGCACGCCACCGCCGGCGTCGCGGTCACCGCCCGCGGCCTGTCCAAGCGGTACGGCTCCGGCCAGGCCGCCGTCGTCGCCCTCGACGGGGTCGACGTCGACTTCGCCGCCGGCCGGTTCACCGCCATCATGGGCCCCTCCGGCTCCGGCAAGTCCACCCTCATGCACTGCCTCGCCGGCCTGGACCGGCCCACCTCCGGCAGCGTGCGCATCGGCGACGCCGACCTCGCCGGCCTCGACGACAAGCGGCTCACCCTGCTGCGCCGCGACCGCGTCGGCTTCGTGTTCCAGAAGTTCAACCTGCTGCCGGCGCTGACCGCCGAGGAGAACATCGTGCTGCCCCTGGCGATCGCCGGCCGGCGGCCGGAACCGGCCTGGCTGCGCCAGGTCGTCGCGGCGGTGGGGCTCGCCGACCGGCTGCGCCACCGTCCCGCCGAACTCTCCGGCGGCCAGCAGCAGCGGGTGGCGGTCGCCCGCGCACTGATCACCAAGCCGTGGGTCATCTTCGCCGACGAGCCGACCGGCAACCTGGACTCGCGCTCCGGCGCCGAGGTGCTGCGCCTGCTCCGCGAGGCCGTCGACACCCTCGGCCAGACGGTGATCATGGTGACCCACGACCCGTCGGCCGCCGGGCACGCCGACCGGGTGGTCTTCCTCGCCGACGGCCGACCGGTACGGGACCTCACCGCGCCGACCGCCGAGCGCGTGCTCGACGCGCTCGCCGGCCTCGACCCGGCGCGCGTACCGGCCGCCGGCCGCGAGGCGGTGACCCGGTGATCCGCACGACCCTGCGCCAACTCCGTGCCGAGGCACTGCGCCTGATGCTCTCCTCCCTGGCCGTCGTGCTCGGCGTCGCGTTCATCGCCGGCACGCTGATCTTCGTCGACGGGATGCGGGCCGGGGCGTACGAGCGGGCCGGGGCGTTCGACAGGCACACCGACCTCGCCGTCCACTCCACCACCGACGACCCGTTGCCGGCCGCCCTGGTCGAGAAGGTGCGCTCCCTCGACGGGGTCGCCGCCGCCGAGGGGGAACTGCTCGGCTCCGGCGGCGTCGTCGGCGCCGACGGCCGCCCCGTGCTCGGCTACGCCGTCCTCGCCGCCATCCCCGTCGACGAGGCGCTGCGCTCGTACGACGTGGCGACCGGCCGGCTGCCCGACCGCCCGGGCGAGGTCGTGCTGGACGCCGCGACCGCCGACGAGGAGGGCTTCGCCCTGGGCGCTTCCGTACGCGTCGGCGGCGGCGGGGGAGCGGCCCGCCCGTACACCCTGGTCGGCACGGTCGACGTGGCCGGCACCGCCCGCGACGTCGGCGGTCCGTTCATCGGCCTGGTCGGCGCGGACGCCCTCGCCGTGACCGGCCAGCGGGGCTACGACCGCATCATGGTGGCCGCCCGGCCGGGCGCGGCCGAGGCGGCGCTCGCCGAGCGGGCCGCCGAGGCCGCCGGCGCCGGCGCGACCGTCAAGACCCGGCAGCGCATCCTCGACGACGCCGTGACCGACGCGGTCCGCGACCTGCAGCAGTTCAACATGGCACTGCTGACCTTCGCCGGGGTCGCCGTCGTGGTCGCCGGCTTCGTCATCGCCAACACCTTCGCGATCGTGCTGGCCCAGCGGACCCGTCGGACGGCGCTGCTGCGGCTGGTCGGCGCGACCCGGGGCCAGCTGTTCCGTGCCGCGCTGCTGGAGGCCGCGCTGGTCGGGCTGGTCGCCTCCGCGGCCGGCGTGCTGATCGGCGTGGCCGTGGCCGGCGGCATGAACCAGGTGCTGGCGCGGCTCGACGCGCCGACCTCCGGCGGGCTCACCGTCACCGGGTCGACCGTGCTGGTCAGCCTGCTCCTGGGCACGGCGATCACGATGGGCGCCGCCCTGCTGCCCGCGTGGCGGGGCACCCGGATCGCCCCGGTCGCCGCGCTCACCGACGCGGCGGTCCAGCCCGCCCGGGGCGCCGGCCGGCTCCGGCTGACCGCCGGGGCGTTGGTCTTCGCCGCCGGGATCGCCGCGCTGGTCGGTGCCGCGTACGCCGTCCAGGTGGTGCTCGTGGCAGCCGGCGGCGTGCTCGCCTTCTTCGGCATCGTGCTCTTCGGCCCGGTGCTCGTGCCGGCGCTGGTCCGGGTGCTGGGGTGGCCGGCCCGCAGGCTGTTCGGGGCCACCGCCGGCCTGGCCGTGGCGAACGCCGTGCGCAACCCGCGCCGGATCGCCGCGACCGCCACGGCCCTGGTGATCGGGATCGGACTGGTGTCGGCCTTCGTGGTCGGCGCCCGCAGCACCAAGGACGGCATCGAGCGCAGCGTGGACGCGGAGATCGGCGTCGACTGGCTGGTCACCGGGATCGGCGGGGACCTGCCGGCGCCGCTCGCGGCCGAACTGCGCGCCCGACCCGAGCTGGCGGTCGTGCACGAGCAGCGCGGCGCCGTCGCCGCCGGCGTGCAGATCCAGGCCGCGCACCCCGCCCTGGTGGCCCGGACGCTGACGGGCGTCGTGGCGGGCGACGTCGACCGGCTGGGACCCGGGTGGGTGCTGGTGCACCGGGAGCTGGCCGAGGCCCGGGGCTGGACGACCGGCTCCACCGTCACCGTGCGCGGCCGGTCGTTGCGGGTGGCCGCGGTCGTCACCGCCGACGGACCGGCGCTCGCCGGCAGCACCGTCCCCGACGGCCACGTGATCGACGTGGTGGACGCCGACTTCGCCACCCTCTTCCCCGACGAGCGGGGCTACCTGGCCGAGATCGACCCCGCCGACGGGGTCTCCGCCGACCGGGCCCGGGCCGCCATCGAGGCGGTGGTCGCCCGGTATCCGACGGCCAACCTGATGGACCAGGGCGCGTACAAGAAGATGCTCACCGCCACGGTCGACATGCTGCTCGCCCTCGTCACCGCGCTGCTGGGCCTGGCCGTGGTGATCGCGCTGGTCGGGGTCGCGAACACGCTGAGCCTGTCGGTGGTGGAGCGGACCCGGGAGAACGCCGTGCTGCGGGCGGTCGGCCTGACCCGGGGGCGCATGCGCGCCATGCTGGCCGTCGAGGCGGTGCTGATGGCGCTGGTCGGCGCGCTGCTCGGAGTCGGACTCGGCACCGGCGTCAGCGCCGCCGCGATGGCCCTGCTGGCCCGGATCAGCGGCGACTTCGCCGTGGTGCTGCCGGTGGGGCAGCTGGCGCTGATCCTCGGGGTCGCGGTCGTGGCCGCCCTGGTCGCCTCGGTGCTGCCGGCCCGCCGGGCGCTGTCCCGGCCGGTGGTCGAGGCGCTCGGCGACCAGTGACATCCGCCGGCCGGTCCCGTCGCCCGTCGAGGTGACGGGACCGGCCAGCGGTGCCGGGTCTACAGGCGTTCCACCACCGGGCCGGCACACCGGTTGCGGGTGTCGAAGACGTACCGGGCGTGCCGGGTCACCAGGTCGTAGTCGAAGTCGTCGTGGTCGGTGACCACCACCACCGCGTCCGCCGCGTGGACCTCCCGCTCGGTCAGCTCCACCACGAGCACGCCGCCCGGGATCTGGTGCGGCTCCGCGTACGGCTCCACCGCCCGGACGTCCGCGCCGAGGGCCTGCAGCCGCCGGGCGACGTCGACGGCGGGGGAGTCCCGCATGTCACCGGTGTTCTTCTTGTACGCCAGCCCGAGCAGCAGCAGCCGGGCCCCGCTGACGGCGCGGCCGGTCCGGTTCAGCCCGTTCATGATCCGTTGGGCCACGTGCTCGGGCATCTCGTGGTTGACGTCGTTCGCCAGCTCGATGAACCGGAACTGCCGCCCGAGGCGCCGCTTGACCTGCCAGGACAGGTAGCACGGGTCGATCGGCAGGCAGTGCCCGCCGACCCCCGGGCCGGGCCGGAACGGCATGAAGCCGAACGGCTTGGTCTCCGCCGCCTCGATCGCCTGCCAGACGTCGATGTCGAGGTGGTGGGAGAGCATCGTCAGCTCGTTGATCAGGGCGATGTTGACCTGGCGGAAGGTGTTCTCGATCAGCTTGGTCAGCTCCGCCACCCGGGTGGAGTCCACCGGCACGGTCCGTTCCACGAGCCGACGGTAGAACCCGTCCACCCGGGCGAGCGCGACCGCGTCCACCCCGGAGACCACCTTCGGGGTGTTCTCCAGGCGCCAGGTCCGGTTGCCCGGGTCGATCCGCTCGGGGCTGTAGCCCAGGTGGAAGTCGCCCGGGCTGCGCAGCCCGCTGGCCGACTCCAGCAACGGGCGCAGCAGCTCCTCGGTGGTGCCGGGATAGGTGGTGGACTCCAGGATCACGGTGCAGCCCGGCCGCACGTACGGGCCGATGCCGACGCCGGCCTGCTCCACGAAGCTGAGGTCGGGCGTGCCGTCGCGCAGCGGTGTGGGCACCGTGATCACGCAGATGTCGAAGCCCTCCGCGTCGGTGTACGCCGTGCTCGGCCGGTACCGGCCGCTGCCCAGCGCCCGGCCCAGCCGGTCGGCGGGGATGTCCTCGACGAACGACTCGCCCGACGCGAGCCGCTTGACCCGGTCGGAGTCGACGTCGAGGCCGACCACGTCCAGGCCGGCCTCGACGGCCCGCATGGCCAGCGGCAGGCCGACGTACCCCTGGCCGATCACGACCAACTTCTCAACGCTCACCCGGGCTCCCGAGGCCGACGGCGGAAAGGACCTGCTCGGGAGCCTAGGGCGATTTGTGTGCCCGTAAGTCCGGTTTGGGATTATCGGTGCCCGTGGGGTGACCGAAGCGTCACCACCGGATCACGCGGGGCGACCTCTGACGGCCGTCGGGACCCCGCGCGGCCCGAGTCGGGTGACCGCGACCTCGCCGAGCGACCGTCCGCCGGAGCCTGTGGAACGGGACCACCGCGCTGCGGCACCCGGAGGGGCCGGCGCCGGGCGTCAGACCACCGGCGGATTGGCCGGGTCGACCGGGGTGGTGGTCTGCGTCTCGGTCGGCTCCGGCGCCGGTGGGGTGGTCTGCGTCGGGGCGGGGTTGCTGGGCGTCGCTGCCGGGGGATCGTCGGTCTTGGTGGGATCCGGCGACTCCGGAGCCGCTGACCCGCTCGGCTGGGGAGTGACCGGCGGCGCGGTGGCCGACGGCGAGGGGCTGGAGGTGGAGCCGGTGGGCCGGAACGGCCGGCCGGGGTCGACGGGGGCGTCCTCCTGGTCCGCCGGCGCCTCGGCGCCGCCGCTCGGCTCCGCGGCCGGGGTGGTCGCCTGCGGAACCTTGACCGCCGGTGCGTCGGCCTCGCTGGTCATGCCGAGCGCCGCGCCGAGCCCGGCCAGCGCCACCAGCACCGCCGCCGCCGCGCCGACCAGGGTGCCGCGTCGCCTCCGGCGGGCGGCGGTCGCGGCCACCGGCACGTCGGTGCGGGTGCCCGGGTCGACGCCGCCCGCCGCCGCGGCGGCGGGCACCATGGCGGTCGGCGCGGAGGGGTCGGACACGGCGGCGCGGGCCGCCTCGGCCATCGCCGCCGCGCTGCTGAACCGGTCGGCCGGATCCTTGGCCAGGGCGCGGGAGACCAGCGCGCGGACCGCCTCCGGAACGTCGTGCGGCAACTCCGGCGGCTCGTCGTCGAGGTGGCGCACGGCGACCTGGAGCGGGTTGTCGCCGGTGAACGGCGGGCTGCCGCTGAGGCAGCAGTAGGCCACGGCACCGAGGGCGTAGATGTCGGTCGCGCCGGACACCGGCCGGCCGGCGGCCTGTTCCGGCGCCATGTAGAGCGCGGTGCCCGGCACGGCGTTCGTGCTGGTGATGCTGGTGATGTTGGTCGACCGGGCGACGCCGAAGTCGACCAGCACGACGCTGCCGTCCTCCTGCACCAGCAGGTTGCTCGGCTTGACGTCGCGGTGCACGATCCCGCCGAGGTGCGCGGCGTGCAGCGCCTGCGCGACCTGCGCGACGATCGCCATCGTCTCGGCCACGTCGAGACGCCCGGCGGCCTCGATCCGCTTGGACAGCGGCTGACCGGTCACGAACTCCATGACCAGGTAGTCGGCCCGCCCGCCGTCGGGCAGGTCGTCCTCACCGCTGTCGAAGACCTGGACGATGCCCGGGTGGCGCAGGGCGGCCATGATCCGCGCCTCGGCACGGAAGCGGGCGATGAAGTCGGGGTCGGAGACCAGCGCCGGCAGCAGGACCTTGACCGCGACCTGGCGGCCGAGGACGAGGTCCTTGCCCCGCCAGACGTCGCCCATGCCGCCCGTGGCGACACGCTCGTCCAGGCGGTAGCGACCGCTGAGTACGACCTCCGATGACAACACAGCATTACCGTACCCAGAGCGGCGGGGATCGGCGCGCCGCGTGCCGCCGGCCCGACCCGCGCCGCCCGCCCGGCGGGGGCAGCGGCACCCGGCCCGCCTCGGATAGGCTGTGAGCGCCCGTGGACCGTGTGTGACGACATTCCCCCCAGGTCCGCCGTGGGCTGGCCGAATGCGCCGCTGCCCGCGCCCGGCGAGGGGGTGCAGCGTCCCGGGCCCCCGCGTCGTTACGGCGACGGGCCGTCCGAACGGCTAGATAATTCTCACTCTTCTGCCCACCGGGGCGGGCTTGCCCGATCGACCCGGCGCTCCTAGCGTTAGCCCGACTCGGGCCCGCCCCACGGCGTCGCCGCGGCACCTGCGCCACCGGCCGTGCCGCCACGGCAGGAGTCCAGACGTACCATCCGGGCGACGCGGTCCCGGTCGTGATCAGGTCAGCGGGGGGCTGAGGGTGCGGGATCAGGTCCGTTTGCCGGACCGTGCTTGCCTCGCGCACGCCCAGGTCGGCGTGCGCCGCCGGCGCGTGTCCACGGGGCGGAAGCGGCGACCTCATGGCGGGTGAGCTGAACGAGGCCGTCGTGGCGGCCCAGGCCGGCGACGAGGACGCCTTCCGCTTCCTCTACCGCAGCCTCCAGCCCGGCCTGCTCCGGTACCTGACCGCCCTGGTCGGCGCGGACGCCGAGGACGTCGCCTCGGAGACCTGGTTGCAGATCTCCCGCGACCTGCCCAGCTTCACCGGTGGCGAGTTCCGGGCCTGGACCGTCACCATCGCCCGCAACCGGGCCATGGACCACCTGCGCCGGCAACGCCGTCGCCCCTCGCTGCCGGTGCCGGTGCAGGCGCTCGCCGAGCTGGCCGGCGACGCCGACACCGCCGAACGGGCCGGCGAGACGATCGGCACCGAGGCGGCGCTCGCGCTGATCGGCACCCTGCCGCCCCGCGAGGCCGAGGCCGTCCTGCTCCGCGCGGTCGTCGGGCTGGACGCCGAGACCGCCGGGCGGGTGCTCGGCCGCCGGGCCGGCGCCGTGCGCACCGCCGCCCACCGGGGGCTGCGCCGGCTCGCCGCCCTGATGGAGCGCTACGACCCGAGCCGGTCACCGGCCACCCCCGAGGCCGCCGCGCCGCCCCTACCGCGAACCGGCCGGCGGCAGGCGCCGCACGCCGAGCCGGCGGACGGCTGACGTGAGGGGATTCAGGATGTTCTTCCGCCGGACCGAGCGGCCCGCCGACCGCCGCGCGTCCGACCGGCTCCTCGAGGCCGCCCGTACGCCGGACGCCGAGGGGTCCGAGCCGCTCGCCCGGCTGCTCGCCGCCGCCGCCGCCCCCGCCCGCCCCGGCGAGCTGGCCGGCGAGGAGGACGCCCTGGTGGCCTTCCGGGCGGCCCGTGCGGCCGCTCCCGCCGCCGGAGCCGTCCCGTCGCCACGCCGACGGCGGTTCACCGCCGGCGCCGTGGCCTGGGGCGCGGGGATCGCCGTCACCGCGACCGCGGGCGCCGCCTTCGCGGCCGTCACGCTGGACCGGGCCGACGACCCGGTCCCGCCGCCCCGCCCGGCCACCCCGACGTCGGCGGCCCCGACACCGGCCACCACGGACCCGCACCGGGACGGACCGACCGGAGACACCGCTGGCCGCCCCACCGGGACCCCGACCCGCTCCTCCGCCGCCGCGACCTCGGGCGCGCCCGTCCCCGGCCCCACCGCCGGCGACGCGCCGGGGACGCCGCAGCAGCGCACCGAACAACTGCGCGGGCTCTGCCGGGCGTACCTGGCCAAGAAGCCGGCGCAGCGGGAGAAGTCCCTGGACAGCCCCTCATTCGCCCACCTGGTGACCGCGGCGGGCGGCCGGGAGCAGGTCGAGGACTTCTGCGGGGAACTGGTGCCCGAGGCGGCGGCGAAGGAGTCGCCGGACAAGCCGAAGAAGGGGCCGCCCCCGACCCCGACCCGCTGACGTCCCTCGCGGTCGGTCCCGGCCGCCGATTCTCCCGCCCGTCGCGACGGGCGGGCGCCGCCCGTTTCCGCCGCCCGTTCCGGCCGGTCACGCGGAATTCGTCTGCTAGACAGGAGTGGGTGGGGCCACCGACGCCCGCGCCGATGACGGTGGGTGGCGTTACGGTGACACGGAACGGAAGTCGGCCGGGAAGGGGGCCCATGCCGTGGTGACGTCGCCGGAGCTCGACCGGACCACCGTCCTGCGGGAGTCCGCCGCCGCCGAGGGCCACCTCGCGCGCATCTGCTTCAAGACCGGCCCGCCGACCCGCACCGGCGTCGAACTCGAATGGACCGTGCACGACGCCGCCGACCCCGCCCGCCCGGTCGACGGCGAGCGGCTCCGGGCGGCCCTGGGGCGACACAGCCCCCGCACCCTCGACCGCGCGAGTCCCGCCGAGCCGCTCCCGCACGGTGGCACCGTGACCGTGGAGCCCGGCGGGCAGTTGGAGATCTCCACCGCGCCACGCTCCTCGCTCGCCACCCTCATCCACGCCACCGACGGCGACATCGCCGAGCTGAGCGGCCTGCTCGACGCCGCCGGGCTGGTCCTCGGGCGCAGCGGCATCGACCCGCACCGGCCGCCCCGCCCGGTGGTCGAAGGCCCCCGCTACCGCGCCATGCGCCACGTCTTCGACCGGCGCGGCCCGGCCGGCCGGACGATGATGTACAGCACCGCCGGTCTCCAGGTCTGCCTGGACGCCGGGGAGCCGGAGCACCTGCCGGAGCGCTGGGCGGCGGTGCACGCGCTCGGGCCGCCCCTGCTGGCCGCGTTCGCCACCGCCGACCGGCACGCCGGGCGCAGCACCGGCTGGGCGTCCGCCCGGATGGCCGCCTGGTACGGCATCGACCCGGCCCGCACCCGTCCCGTGTGGACGCCGCTGACCGACGCCGACCCGGTCACGGCCTGGACCAGGTACGTCCTCGCCGCTCCGCTGCTCTGCGTGCGCGGCGACGGCCCGGACTGGACGCCGCCGCCGGGGATCACGTTCGCCGACTGGGTCGACGGGGCGCTGCCCCGGCCGCCCACCACCGACGACCTCGACTACCACGTGAGCACCCTCTTTCCGCCGGTGCGACCCCGGGGCTACCTGGAGCTGCGCTACCTCGACACGCAGCCCGGCCGGGGCTGGGTGCTCCCGCTCGCGGTGCTCGCCGTCCTGCTCGCCGACCCCGGCACCGTCCGCGCGGCCCGCGCCGTCGCCGGGCCGGTGGCGCACCGCTGGCACGCCGCCGCCCGCCACGGCCTGCGCGACCCGGCGCTGGCCGCCGCGGCGGCGGACCTGTTCGACCTGGCCCTCGCGGCCCTGCCCCGGCTCGACCTGCCGGCGGCCCTGCACGACGACATCGACCGAGGCGTACGGCGGCGACGGGACGCCGCGGGGAGGAGTCACCGGTGACCGGAGCGACCACGCGCCGGGCGGGCCCGGAGCAGCTGCGCAGCCGGATCGCGGCGGAGCTGGAACGCACCCGCGCCCGCACCGCGCTGCTGACCGAGGCGGTCGACGAGGCCGACCTGACGCGGCAGCACTCGCCGCTGATGTCCCCGCTGGTCTGGGACCTCGCCCACGTCGGCAACCAGGAGGAGCTCTGGCTGGTCCGGGACGTGGGCGGGCGCGAACCCGTCCGGCGGGACATCGACGACCTGTACGACGCGTTCAAGCAGCCCCGCCGGGACCGCCCGACGCTGCCGCTGCTGCCCCCGCAGGAGGCCCGCGCCTACCTGCTCACCGTCCGGGACAAGGTGCTCGACCTGCTGGACCGCGTGGCGTTCACCGAGCGGCCGCTGGTCGCCGACGGCTTCGCCTTCGGCATGATCGTGCAGCACGAGCAGCAGCACGACGAGACGATGCTCGCCACCCACCAGCTGCGTGCCGGCCCGGCGGTGCTGCACGCCCCCCCGCCGCCGGAACCGACGGTCCGGGTCGACGCCGAGGTGCTGGTGCCGGCCGGCGAGTTCACCATGGGCACCGACACCGACCCGTGGGCGCTGGACAACGAGCGTCCCGCCCACCGGGTCCACCTGCCGGCGTACGCCATCGACGCCGCGCCGGTGACCAACGGGCGCTACCGCGAGTTCATCGCCGACGGCGGCTACGAGGACCCGCGCTGGTGGAGCCCGGCCGGCTGGCAGCACCGTCGGGAGGCGGAGCTGGTCGCGCCGATGCACTGGCGACGCGACGGCGACGGCTGGGCCTACCGGCGGTTCGGGCGGTGGGCGCCGGTACGCGACGACGAGCCGGTGGTGCACGTCTGCTACCACGAGGCACAGGCGTACGCCGCCTGGGCGGGCCGGCGGCTGCCGACCGAGGCGGAGTGGGAGAAGGCGGCCCGCTGGGATCCGGTCACCGGCCGCTCCCGCCGCTACCCCTGGGGCGACGACGACCCCACCGCCGAGCACGCCAACCTGGGCCAGCGGCACCTGTGGCCCGCCCCGGTGGGCGCCTACCCGGCCGGCGCCTCGCCGCTGGGCGTGCACCAGCTCATCGGCGACGTGTGGGAGTGGACCTCCACCCCGTTCCGGGGGCACCCCGGCTTCACCGCGTTCCCCTACCGCGAATACTCGGAGGTCTTCTTCGGCGACGACCACCGGGTGCTGCGCGGCGGGTCGTTCGGCACCGACCGGGCCGCCTGCCGGGGCACCTTCCGCAACTGGGACTTCCCGATCCGGCGGCAGATCTTCAGCGGCTTCCGCTGCGCCCGCGACGCCCGGCCGGAGGAGTCGCAGCCATGAGGGCGGGGCCGCCGGACGGACGGGTCGCGCGCCGCCCGCACGCCCTCATCCGGGGCCGCGCCGGCCCGGGACCGGGCGGCGCCGGGGGCCGGCGGCCTGGCCACCGCGCCGCCGGGCCGGGCGGTGCCGTCTGATGTGTCGCCACCTGGCCTACCTGGGGCCGCCGGTCACCCTGCGGGAACTGCTGTTCGACCCGCCGTACTCCCTCGTGCGGCAGTCCTGGGCGCCCCGCGACATGCGCGGCGGGGGGACGATCAACGCCGACGGCTTCGGCGTCGGCTGGTACCCGGGCGACGGTGAGCCGGTGCGCTACCGGCGGTCGCAGCCGATCTGGAGCGACCCGACCATCGCCCAGCTCGCGCAGGTCACCTCGGCCGGCGCGGTGCTGGCCGCCGTCCGCTCCGCCACGGTGGGCATGGCGGTCCTCGACGGGGCCGCCGCCCCGTTCGCGGAGGGGCGGTGGCTGTTCAGCCACAACGGGGTGGTGCGGGGCTGGCCCGACTCGATGGTCCCGCTCGCCGCCACCCTGCCCGTACGCGATCTGCTCACCCTCGACGCGGCCACCGACTCGGCGCTGCTGTGGGCGCTGGTGCGGCACCGGCTGCGGGCCGGGGTGAAGCCGGCGCGCGCGATCGCCGAGACCGTCACGGCGGCGGCCGGGGCCGCACCCGGGTCCCGGCTCAACCTGCTGCTCACCGACGGGCGCACCGTGGTGGCCAGCGTGGCCGGGCATGCGCTGTCGATCCGCGCGACGCCGGCCTCGGTGCTGCTGGCGTCCGAGCCGCACGACGACGACCCCGACTGGCAGGCGGTGCCGGAGGGGCAACTGGTGGAGGCCACCGCCACGGGGGTGCGCGTCCGCGCCCTCGCCGAGGTCTGACCGCCGGCCGACAGGACGTTCCACCCGACGACGAAGGGGACGACATGAGCGCGGAGCCGCTGGAGATCCACCTGGAGGAGCAGGACCTGGGCCGCAGCCTGCGGGAGGACGTCCGCACCGGCCTGACGGCCGAGGAGAAGTGGTTGCCCCCCAAGTGGTTCTACGACGCCCGCGGCAGCGAGCTGTTCGAGGAGATCACCCGGCTGCCGGAGTACTACCCGACCCGGGCCGAGCGCGCGGTGCTGGCCGAGCGCGCGGCCACGATCGCGGAGCTGACCGGGGCGAAGACGCTGATCGAGCTCGGTTCGGGTTCGTCGGAGAAGACCCGCCTGCTGCTGGACGCGTTCACCCGCCGGGGCGGGCTCGGCACGTTCGTGCCGCTGGACGTGTCGGTCAGCGCGCTGCGGCAGTCCACCGCCGAGATCGCCGCCGACTACCCCGGGCTGCGGGTGCGCGGCATCGTGGGGGACTTCACCCGCCACCTGGACCGCCTGCCGACCGGCGGGCGCCGGCTCGTGCTCTTCCTCGGCGGCACGATCGGCAACCTCCTGCCGGCCGAGCGGGCGCGGTTCCTCGCCGCGATGCGGGCCGCGCTGGAGCCGGGGGACTGGCTGCTGATCGGCACCGACCTGGTCAAGGACCCGGCGGTGGTCGTGCCGGCGTACGACGACGCGGCCGGGGTCACCGCCGAGTTCAACCGCAACGTGCTGCGGGTGGTCAACCGGGAGTTGGGCGCCGACTTCGATCCGGCGGGGTTCGCCCACGTCGCGCTCTGGGACGCGCAGCGGGAGTGGATCGAGATGCGGCTGCGGGCGCGGCGGCCGATGCGCGTACGGGTGCTCGACCTGACTGTCGACTTCGCCGAGGGCGAGGAGCTGCGCACGGAGGTGTCGGCGAAGTTCCGGCCCGAGGGGATCGCCGCCGAGCTGGGCTCGGCCCGCTTCGCCGCCCACGACTTCTGGACCGATCCGGACGGCCTCTTCGGCGTCACCCTGGCCCGCGCCGAGTGACCGGTGGCCCGTGCCGGGCCGACCGGGGCTGGCCGCCCGGGTGAGCATCTTCACCCGCCGGGGCCGGCCCGATCGGTGATCGGCTAGGCTGGGCGGCGCGAAGGGGAGTAGCCCTCAATGTCGTGGTCGACACACTGGTGCGTTCCGCATCCGGCCACGCGGCCTCGTCATCCGAGGCGGGCGAGACCTTCGACCCAGGCTGTTGCAGCCGGGTCGAGGGCGCCCCCGTACCTCCTCCCGGCTTGATCCGGAAGGATGTCATGGAAGGTTTCCTCGTCGCGCTGGTGGTCAGCTTCGGCGTCATCTTCGTCGCGGAGCTGGGGGACAAGTCCCAGCTGATGGCCCTGACCTTCGCCACCCGCTACAAAACCGTACCGGTCCTGATCGGGATCACCGTCGCCACCGCCGTGGTGCACCTGGCCTCGGTGGCGATCGGCTACGGGCTCGGCGCCGCCCTGCCGACGGAGTGGATCTCGCTCGTCGCGGGCCTGGCGTTCCTCGGCTTCGGGGCCTGGACCCTGCGCGGTGACACGCTCACCGAGGAGGAGAAGCGCAAGGCCGAGAAGACCAGCAAGTCCGCCATCGTCGCGGTGTCGGTCGCGTTCTTCCTGGCCGAGCTGGGCGACAAGACCATGCTCGCCACCATCACCCTCGCCACCCAGTACGGCTGGTTCGGCACCTGGCTCGGCTCGACGATCGGCATGGTGGCGGCGGACGCCCTCGCCATCCTCGTCGGGCGGATGCTCGGCCGGCGCCTGCCGGAGAAGACCATCAAGTACGGCGCGGCGGTGCTCTTCGCGATCTGCGGGCTCTGGCTGATCCTGGAGGCCGTCACGCAGCTCACCTGACGCCGACTACCGCCGTGCTGGCCGGGTAACGCCAGCGGATGGGCGTCGAGGAGATCCTGCGCCACGGTTACCAGGTCCTGGTCACCGCGGTGGAGGTCGCCGGGGCGGTGGTCATCTTCGTCGGGGCGGCGTGGGCGGCGCTGCGGTTCGTGGTCGAGGGACTGCGGCACCGCAGCGCCGCCGTGTTCACCCCGATCCGGCTCTCCCTGGGGCGGTTCCTCACCCTCGGGCTGGAGTTCCAGCTCGCGGCGGACATCCTGCGTACGGCGGTCTCGCCGACCTTCGCCCAGATCGGCCAGTTGGCCGCCATCGCGGCGATCCGGACCGCGCTGAACTACTTCCTGGGTCGGGAGATCCGCCAGGAGCAGCAGCAGGTCCGGGAGTCGGAGCGCGCCAGGTGATCCGTGCCCTGGTCACCGCCACCACCGCACTTGCCGCCCTGGCCGGGCTGGCGGTGCTGCTCGGCACGGGCTCCTGGCGGTGCGCGATGCGGGTGCTGTTGGACCTGCTGACCGCCGCGGGGCTGCTGCGGCTGGCCGGCGGCCAGGGCTGGACGGCCCTGGCCGCGGCGGCGGCGATCGTCCTGCTGCGCCGGCTGCTCTGGGCCGCGCTCACCGCCGGCGCGCCGGCCGGGCCGGTGCGCCGGGTCCGGAACCCGCCGGCGCGGGCTCCGGACGCGGCCGGATGATCGACGCCGGGCCCTCCGCCACCAGCAGCGACGGCAGGCCCGACGACCACGGCGGCCGGCGCGCGGCGCGTCGGCCGGCTCAGCCCTGCCCGCGCTGGTAGACGTCCGGCACGCCGTCGCGGTCGGCGTCGACCTGCTCCGCCTCGGCGATGCGCCGGTAGGCGGCGTTGCGCCGCGCCAGCACGACCGTGGCGAGCAGCGCGGCGATCACCGAGCCGCTCAGCACGGCCGCCTTCACGTTGTCGGCGGCGGCGCTGCCGGGGCCGAACGCGAGTTCGCCGATGAGCAGGGAGACGGTGAACCCGATCCCGGCGAGCAGCGCCACGCCGAGCAGGTCGGTCCAGGTGATGTCCTCGTCGAGCTGTGCCCGGGTGAACCGGGCGAGCAGGAACGTGGAGCCGAAGATCCCGACGACCTTGCCGAGCACCAGGCCGGCGACGATGCCGATCACGATCGGGTCGGTGACGATGGCACCCAGGTCGGCGCCCCGCAGCGACACCCCGGCCGCGAAGAACGCGAAGATCGGTACGGCGAAACCGGCCGAGACCGGGCGCCAGCGGTGCTCCAGGTGCTCGGCGAGGCCGTGCGAGTCGCCGGTCTTGCCCCGCAGGACGGGCACGGTGAAGCCCAGCAGGACGCCCGCCACGGTGGCATGCACCCCGGAGGCGTGCATGAGGGTCCAGGCGGTGAACGCGAGCGGGATCAGCGCCCACCACCAGGTCCTGCGCCGCTGCACGATCAGGCCGAAGACGGCGATCGGGGCCAGGGAGGCGAGCAGCGGCAGCGGGCTGAAGTCGTCGGTGTAGAACATCGCGATGATGGTGATGGCGAGCAGGTCGTCGACCACCGCGAGGGTGAGCAGGAAGGCACGCAGGCCCTGCGGCAGGTGGGAGCCGATGACGGCCAGCACGGCCAGGGCGAAGGCGATGTCCGTCGCGGTGGGGATGGCCCACCCCCGCAGCCCGTCGCCGCCGGCGGCGAGGTTGACCCCGAGGTAGATCAGGGCGGGCGCCGCCATGCCGCCGACCGCCGCGACCACGGGCAGTGCCGCCCGGCGCGGGTCGCGCAGGTCGCCCGCGACGAACTCCCGCTTGAGTTCGAGTCCGACCACGAAGAAGAAGATCGCCAAAAGGCCGTCGGCGGCCCAGGCGGCCAGGTCCAGGTCCAGGTGCAGGGCCGCCCCGCCCGACCAGGGCACCCACTCGCCGAGGGCGGCGTAGGAGGGCCCCCAGGGCGAGTTGGCCCAGACCAGCGCGATCACCGCGCCGAGCAGCAGGAGGCCGCCGCCGACGGTCTCGGTCCGCAGCACGTCGGCCAGGAACCGGGCCTCCGGCCAGGACGTACGCGAGAAGAACCGGCGGGGCGGGCCGGGGCGGTCGTGCGGGGCGCGGTCGGTCATGCGCGGGATCCACCTTGTCTCGGGCAGCAGGGGTCGACGCCGACCAGGCTTCCCGGCACACCGTCCCCGACCCTATCCAGCGCCGCCGTGACCGGCGAGTCGGGACGGGTGATTGCCGGCGACGTCACGTCCGGTCGGTTTCCTCCCGCCACCCGGGACCCCGTCCGCCCGTTTGTCCGGTGGTGGGTCGGGGCCGGATGTCAAGGGGTGAAAACACATAACTCGGGACATAAGGCGTATGAGTCGCTTTAATGGTTTCACGAGATTAAGTCGACCTTGGGGGTTTTCGTGAAGTTCTTTGGCGTTACCGGCCTGGTACGGAGGCGCGCCTGATGGACCTGTACCGCCAACTCCGCCTCGTGCGCCGGCACTGGTGGATCGTGCTCCTCACCGTCATGGTCGCGCTCGGCGTCACGGCCCTCGTGACCGTCCGGGCGCAGCCCCGCTACGTCGCCTCGGTGACCTTCTTCGTCACCACGCCCAGCCAGGGCGTCACCGACGCCTACCAGGGCGGCCTCTTCCTCCAACAGCGGGTCAAGTCCTACGCGGAGCTGCTGACCAGCGACCGCCTCGCGCAGAGCGTGGTCGCCGAGGCTCCGGTCGGGCTGACCGCCGAGGAGGTCCAGCGCCGGGTCAGCACCTCCACCGAGACCGGCACCGTGCTGCTGCGCGCGTCGGTGACCGACACGGACCAGAACCGGGCCCTGAAGGTCACCGAACTGCTCTCCGCGAAGTTCGTCGAGCTGGTGCAGAAGGTGGAGACGACCTCGGACGGCAAGGCCGGCCCGATCAGGATCGAGGTGGTCAGCGGGCCCCGGGTCACCCCGACGCCCGTCTCGCCGCAGCCGGTCCGCAACTTCGCCGTCGGTACGCTGCTCGGCCTGCTCGCCGGCGTGGGCCTGGCGATCCTGCGCGGGGTCGCCGACGTCCGCCTGCGCGACGCCGCCGGCCTCCAGCGCACCACCGGCAGTCCGCTGCTCGGCGAGATCCCGTTCGAGAGCACCGCGAAGTCGGAGCCGTTGATCGTCGGCGAGGCGGCGAACTCCGCCCGGGCCGAGGCGGTCCGCAAGCTGCGCACCAATCTGCGCTTCGTGGACGTGCACGAGCCCGCCCGGGTCATCGCGGTCACCAGCGCCCTTCAGGGCGAGGGCAAGACCACGCTCTCCTGCAACCTGGCGATCGCGCTGGCCGAGGCCGGCTGGCGGGTGCTGCTGGTCGACGCCGACCTGCGCCGCCCGAAGGTCGCCGACTACCTGGGGCTCGACGCGGGCATCGGGCTCACCGACGTCCTGGTCGGCGACGTCCAGGTCGGTGACGTGGTGCAGCGCTGGGGTGACAAGTCCCTGCTGGTGCTCCCGAGCGGCTCGGCCCCGCCCAACCCCAGCGAGCTGCTCGGCTCCAAGGCGATGGCGGACCTGTTGCTCGCCCTGCGGGAGTCCGCCGACATCGTCATCATCGACACCGCCCCGCTGCTGGCCGTGACCGACGGCGTGGTGGTGGCCGTGCAGGCCGACGGCGCGCTCCTGGTCTCCCAGCAGGGTCGCACCTCGCGCAGCCAGGTGGCGCAGGCCGCCCGCGCCCTGAACTCGGTCTCCGTCCGGCTGCTCGGCTGCGTGCTGAACATGGCGAAGGTGGCCAAGGCGGAGGCGTACCAGTACGAGGCCTACCGGGTGGTCGCCGCCGCCGCGACTCCGGACGTGCCCGCCGGTGCGGCTCCGTCCGCCCGGCACGCGGAGCGGATCGACGACGTCGTCAGCGACCGTACGCAGGAACTCACCCGGCTGTCGCGATGAGCGCCGCGAGGGGTCGCATCGACCGTTCGATCTCCTCCGCGCAGCGTCGGAAGTCGGCGACGGTGCCGCCGATCGGGTCCCGCAGGTCGTCCGCGTCTCCGGTGGCGGGTTGCAGCCGCCCCCGGGCGCGGGCGGCCGCCTCGACAGCCGCGCGCAGGGGTCCGTCGGCCGGGTCCGTCGTCGGATCGGCGGCCGCGGCCAGCCGGCCGAACTGGCGCAGGGTGAACGTCCTGTGCAGCGAGGCCGGCGCGAGGGCGGTGCACACCGAGCGCTGGCGGCGCGTGGCGGCCAGCACCAGCGTCGCCCCGACCAGGTGTTCCCGGCGCAGCCGGCGGCTGCGGAAGTCGGTGGGGTCCCCGCCGGTCTCCGCCGCCAGGTCCGCCGCGTACGGGTGCATCGGCAGGTCGTCGACGGCGTCCGTGCCGGCGCTGGCGACCGTCACCGCGCGCCCGGCCAACAGGCGACGGGCGATGTACTCGGCCATCGGTGACCGGCACAGGTTGGCGTGGCAGACGAACAGCACCCGGTCGACCATGTGGACCCCTCTCGTCGGTGCCGTCGCGGGCGGTGGCGCCGCGCCGGCCGCCGGCCGTCGGGACCGGCCGGACGTGGAGGGGTTGTCGGCATCGTACGCGGGCCGGACGCGTCCGCGTCACGGTGCCGCGCCGAGGAGCCCTGACCGGACGGAGGCGGGGCGGTGAGGATCGGGATCCTGTCGTACCACTTTCCGCCCGAGCCGGCGTTCATCCCGGGCAGTCTGGCCGAGGAACTCGCCGTCCGGGGGCACGAGGTGAAGGTGCTGACCGGCTTTCCCGACTATCCCGGCGGCCACGTCTACCCGGGCTGGCGGCAGCGCTGGCGGCACGAGACCCGCAGCGAGCGGCTGACCGTCCGGCGCGTCCCGCGCTACTCCGCCGGCGACGGCTCGCTGCGCGGCCGGATGGCCGGTCACCTGTCGTTCGCCGGCAGCGCGGCGGTGACCGGGCGGTCGTTCCTGGCCGACGTCGACGCCCTCTACGTCCACCTGCCGCCGGCGAACGCCTTCGCGGCGGCGGGCCTGCTCCGCCTGCTGGGCCGGGTGCCGACCGTCGTGCACGTGCAGGACGTCTGGGCGGAGGACGAGCCGGTCGGGGCCGAGAACGGGCGGTGGGCCGGCAGGATCGCCGCCGCGATGGCGCGTGTCTACCGGGCCGCCGACGGGATCGCGGTCGCCGCGCCGTCGCTGCGCGACCGGGTCGTCGCGGCGGGCGCGGAACCGACCCGGGTGCGGGTGGTGCTCAACTGGACCGACGAGCGGATCTTCCATCCGGCCCGGCCCAGCCGTGCGGCCCACCGGCTGGTCCGGCGCGACGAGCGCTGCGTGGTGATGCACGCCGGCACCATCGGCGCCCGGCAGGGCCTGGAGACCGCGGTACGTGCGGCGGCGGCGCTGGACCACACGGTGGACCTCGTCCTGGTGGGCTCGGGCGCGGACGAGCGGCGGGTGCGGGGGCTCGCCGCCGACCTGCGCGCCGAGAACGTGCGCTTCGTCGAGCGGCGCTCTCCACCGGACATGCCGGAGCTGTACGCCGCCGCCGACTACCAGCTCGTCATGTTGCGGGACCTGCCCGAGCTGCGCAGCACCCTGCCGGCGAAGCTCCAGGCGGCGTTCTCGTGCGCCGTGCCCGTGGTGGCCTCCGCCGGCGGCGACACCGCCGAGCTGGTGGAGCGGGCCCGGGCGGGGCTCTCCTGCCCGCCGGGGGACTGGGCGAGCCTGGCCGACCGGTTCTGGCTGGCCGCCACCATCCCGCCGCCCGCCCGGGCCGACATGGGGCGGCGTGGCCGGGAGGCGTACCTGCGGGAGATGTCGATGTCGGCGGGCGTGGACCGGATCGAACGCCTGCTGTACGAGGCGGCCGCCGGGCGCCCCGGCGCCCGGTGAGCGGTGAGCGGGGCTCGCGTACCGGTCAGGTGCGTCATCTCCGGGTGAAAACGATCGTTAGCAGTGGGGAACGGCAGCGGAACGGGGTCCGCTGCTCCGTTCCCCAGGAAGGACGTGTGGTGTGACGGAGAGCGCGAGACCGCGTCGACGGCGTGGTCGTTCCCGCCGGCGGCGGCAGCTGCGCCGGGCCCTGCTCGCCGCCCTCGTGGTGGGTTCGCTGCTGCTGCTGACCGGTGGCTGGGTGGGCTTCCGGGGCTGGCAGGCCCGCGCCCATCTGCTGAACGCCGCCGGCCTGGCCCGGGAGCTCAGTGCCCAGGTGGTCGGGGGCGACACCGCCAGGGCGCAGCGCACCCTCGCGGCGCTCCAGGAGCAGTCCGGCAGCGCCCGGGCGGCGACCGGTGACCCCGGCTGGTGGCTCGGTCGGCACACCCCGTACGCGGGGGACAACCTGGCGGCCGTCCGACAGATCTCGGTGGCCATCGACGACCTGGCCCGGCAGGCGTTCCCGCCGCTGCTGCGCGCCGACCTGACCAGCCTGGTGCCGGCGGGCGGGCGGCTGGACGTGAATCGGCTGCGCGCCCTGTCGTCCGAGCTGGCCAGGGTCAACGCCACGGTGCAGGGCGCCCGGGACAGCCTCGCGACGGTGCCCACCGACGGCCTGGTCGCCCAGGTCCGCCAGGCGCTCGGCGACCTGCGGGGAGAAATGGACCGGCTGGCCGGCCTGACCGCCGCCGCGGACGAGGCCACCCGCCTGCTGCCGCCGCTGCTGGGCGCCGACGGCCCCCGCACCTACCTCGTGGTCTCCCAGAATCCCGCCGAGCTGCGCGCCACCGGCGGCATGATCGGCGCGTACGCCGTCATCCACGCGGCCGACGGCCGGGTCCGGATGGGGCGGCAGGGCACCAGCAGCACCCTGGGCCGGTTCCAGCCGCCGCTGAAGGTGCCCGCCGAGGTACGCAGCCTCTGGGCCGACCTGCCCGGGATCTATCCGGCCGACGTCAACCTCACCCCGCACTTCCCGACCGCCGCCGCCCTCTACCGGGAGATGTTCCGGCGGCGTACGGGCACCACCGTGGACGGCGTGCTCGCCGTCGACCCGGTGGTGCTGTCGTACCTGCTCAAGGCCACCGGTCCGGTGATGGTGCCCGGCGGTGTCCCGCTGGCCGCCGAGAAGGTCGTGCAGACGATGCTCAGCGACAGCTACCAGCGGATGGGCAACGAGAAACAGGACGCCTTCTTCGCCGCCTCCGCTGCCGCCGTGTTCGACGCGCTCGTCACGAAGAAAGTAGACCCGAAGGCGTTATTGTCCTCATTTGACCGTGCTGTCACTGAACGCCGGATATTGTTCTGGAGTGCCCGACACGAAGAGCAACGGAAGATCGGCGACAGCCGGATGGCCGGGGCGCTTCCGGAGAAGGACACCGTGCCGACGGTCGGCGTGTTCCTCAACGACGGCAGCGGCGCGAAGCTCGGCTACTACCTCCGGCCGTCGGCGACCCTGGCGGTCGGCGACTGTCGGCCCGACGGCCGCCGGGAGCTCCGACTCCGGGTCACCCTGCGTTCGTCGGCGCCGAAGTCGGGTCTCAGCGAGTCGGTCCTCGGCCTCGGTCTGGCCGGTGACCCGTACACCGTCCGCACGTTGGTGTCGGTGCACAGCCCCGCCGGCGGGGCGGTGCTCGCCGCCCGTCTGGACGGCGTCGAGACGGCGGTGGGCAGCGGCACCGAACGGCGCCGCCAGGTGAGCACCGCCAACGTCGAGGTCGGCCCGGGGGACTCCCGCACGTTGGAGGTCACCGTCCTGACGGCGACCACCGGCGTCGGTACCGCCGAGCTGTGGCTGACCCCCACCGCCACCCCATGGACCACCCAAGTTGTTTCCGCACCAAGCTGTGATCAGTAGGAGGGAACCAATCATGCGGCTATCCCGCATCATCATGGCGCTCACGGTCGGTATGGCCGTGCTGGCCGCGCCGACCGCAGCGGGGGCGGCGCAGCCGCAGCCGGCGCCCGGCACCGGAACGCCACAGCCACCGGTCTACCCGCCGGGCGGCACCCCGACGCTCGCGGTGAGCCCGCCGACCGTCGTGGTCGGCCAGACCGCCACCCTGATCGGCAGCGGCTGGGCGCCGGGCGAGACGGTGATCATCACCGTCAGCACGTCGCCGCTCGCCGCCGCCGTGCCGGGCGCCGACCAGGCGCGCCGCAGCAACGGCGAGATGGTCGCCATGGCGCCGGTCTCGTTCCAGCGGGCGCCCCAGCCCAGCCCCAGCACCATCGTGGTCACGGCTGACGCCGCCGGCAACTTCCGTACCACCTACACGCCGCGCCACCCCGGCAGGTACACCTTCCGGGCCGAAGGCCAGACGTCCAACCAGGTGGCGACCGCGACGCTGACCGTGCTCAAGAAGCACGCACCGGCGCTGCCCGTCACGGGTGACAGCCTGAGCACTCCGATGAAGTTCGGCGGCGGCCTCGTCGGCGTCGGCGCGGTGCTCCTGCTGCTGTCGCTGGCCTGGCGCAAGCGCCACCGCTTCGGCATGGGAGCCGCGCGCTGACGGTGAAACTCCCTCCGGGCAGGGCCCGGACACCGCGAAACGGCTGGCGCCCGTCGGAGACCCTCCGGCGGGCGCCGGCTCGTCCCGTGTCGCCTCGGTCGCCCCGTCGCGCCGGCCCGTCCGACCTCGCCGCGGCCCGCCCCGGCGAGTCGACGGCCGGCCGTCCGGGCACCCTCGGCCGGCAGGCGGGGACATGGCACCATGACCGTGTCCTCCACCGCCGGATGGCCGGGGACACGACATCGATGGAGTCGGGATGACAGGACTGGCCGACGCGCCGGTGCCGGGGCTGGCGCCACTGTGGACGCACGACCCGGTCACCGCGGGCCCCTACCGGCTGGTCGGCCGGCTGGGCGCGGGCGGCCAGGGAGTGGTCTACCTCGGCGAGGACGACCAGGGCCACCGGGTGGCGGTCAAGATGATCAACATCGACCTGAGTGATCTGCGGGCGCGGTCGCAGTTCATGAAGGAGATCGCCGCGGCGCGCCGCGTCGTGCCGTTCTGCACCGCGCAGGTGCTCTTCGCCGAGGTCGACGGCGAACGGCCCTACGTGGTCAGCGAGTTCATCGAGGGCCCGACCCTCTTTCGGCACGTCCGCGAGCAGGGCCCGGTCGCCGGCAACGCGCTGCACCGGCTCGCCGTCGGTACGGCCACCGCGCTCGCCGCGATCCACCGCTCCGACATCGTGCACTGCGACCTGAAGCCCGACAACGTGGTGCTCGGCCGGGACGGCCCCCGGGTGATCGACTTCGGCATCGCCCGCGCCCTGGGCGTCACCGAGACGGTGACCAGCCGGGTGATGGGGACCACCGCGTACATGGCCCCGGAGCGGTTCCGCAACGACTCGGTCGGGCCACCCTGCGACGTCTTCGCCTGGGCCGCCACCATCGCCTTCGCGGCCGGGGGTCGGCCACCGTTCGGCAACGACTCGCTCTTCGCGGTGATGCACCGGGTGCTCAACGAGCCGCCCGACCTGCCTGCGCTGCCGCCGGGCCTCGACGAGCTGATCCGGCAGTGCCTGGCGAAGGACCCGGCGGAGCGGCCGGAGGCCGAGCAGGTGCTGATGCGGCTGCTCGGGCAGGACGTCCGGGACGCGGGCCCGCTGCGCCGGGACACCGTGCTCCAACTGGGCAACGAGACCGCCGGCGCGCCGACGCCGAACCAGCCGCTGCCGTTGCCCCGTACCGCGTCGGATCCGCCGCCGGCCCGGCCGGAGCCGACGGCGCCAACCCGAGTCGGTACGGCACTGGAGTCCTGGCCGGAACCGGTGCGACACCAGCAGAGCCCGTCCACGGCTTCCGCGCCCGCCGACCAGGCGGAAGGTGGCTGGGGGCGGCGGCTCCGTCGGGAGTCGACCGACGCCTGGGGAATCTCGACCGCGATCTTCCTCGGCTCGGTCGGCGCCGCGGCCGGCTACGTCGCGTCGAGCGCGGTGGACGCGGCCGCGGCCGCCGGGGCGTCCACCTTCGTCGTGGTCTACGCGGTGCGGCTGCTGGTCGCGACGGCCCTCGGCGGCCGCTCCGACCGCCACTGACCCAGGGCGCGCAGGTAAGCGGGGGTGGGCGTCCCGGACGTCGGGTCGGACACCGCCGGTGGCGCCGCACCGATAGGTTGACTGCCACCAGTTGACCGCCGAGGAGGACGTCGCCATGGCCCCAGCCCCGTCGCGTGCACGACAGTGGTTGCCGTACACCGCGGCCGTCACCGCCGGGCTGCTGGTCATCGGCGGGGCGTTCGTGCTCGTGCGGCAGCAGGACGCGGGCAGCGACCGGTCCCGGGCCGACTGCGCCGTCCGCCTGGACGTCAACTCCTCGACCGAGAAGGCGGCGCTGCTGGTCGAGCTGGCCGCGCGGTACAACGACAGCGACCGGACGCTCGAGGGCGGCGGCTGCGCCCAGGTGCACGTCAGCGCCCTGAACTCGGGCAAGGCCACCGAGGCGCTCGCCGTCGGCTGGAGCGGCACCAACCTGCCGGAGCCGCAGGTCTGGTTGCCGACGTCGAGCCTGTGGACAGGCCAGCTGCGGCTGCTCGACGAGGCCGCCGGGCGGCCGCCGCAGACGCCGGACCGGTACCCGTCGATCGCCAACAGCCCGCTGGTCATCGCGATGCCGCAGCCGAAGGGCGAGCTGGTACGCGGGCGCGGGCCGCTCGGCTGGGGGGAGATCCTCGGCCTCTCCGGGCGGCAGGGCTGGGCGGGCTTGGGCAGACCGGAGTGGGGCCGCTTCACCTTCGGCAAGGACAACCCGAACCTCTCCACCTCGGGCCTGGCGGCGACCATCGCCACCTACTACGCCGCCGCGAAGCGCTCCAGCGACCTGACCAGGTCAGACCTGTCGGACCCGACGGTGACCCGGTTCGTCCGGCAGATCGAGGCCAACGTGTCGCACTACAGCGACGACTCGGTGGAACTGCTCCGCGACCTCGCCGAGGCCGACCTGACCGGTACGGGCGCCGGCACGGGCGACATGAGCGCCATCGTCATGCAGGAGGAGCTGGTCCACCTCTACAACGAGGGCGGGCTGAGCCCGCGGCAGGAGGGCCAGGAGCGGGGCCCCCGGCCGAAGGTCCCGCTGGTCGCCGTCCACCCGAAGGAGGGCACCTTCAACCTGGACCACCCGTTCGTGGTGCTCCCCTCGGCCGACGAACGGCAGCGCGCGGCGGCGGACGACTTCCTGAAGTTCCTGACCGCCGACCCGCAGCAGCAGAGCTTCGCCCGCCTCGGTTTCCGGGACCACGAGCGTCGCGCCTCGGCGGAGCTGCTCGCCAGCGTCGGCGCGGAGCCCACCGGCGGGCTGGCCTACTTCGCGCCGCCGAACCCGGGGGTGGTCGAGGCGATGCTCAGCGGCTGGAGCACGCTGCGCAAGAAGGCCAACATCCTGATCGCGCTGGACACCTCCGGATCGATGTTGGCCCCGATCGGCGACGACACCCGCTTCCAGGTCGCCTCGGCAGCGGCGGCCAAGGGGCTCGCGCTGCTCAACTCCGAGGACCGGGTCGGGCTCTGGTCGTTCTCCTCCGAGACGCCGAAGCGGCCCGACAGTCCCTACCGGGAGGAGATCCGGCTCGGCGACTTCGACGAGAAGCGGATCAACAGCCGCATCGCCGGCCTGCACGTCGCGGGGGAGACCGCGCTCTACGCGACGGTCCGTGCCGCCCACAAGCAGATGCTCGAGCGGTACGACCCGCAACGGATCAACGCCGTCGTCGTGCTGACCGACGGCAAGAACGAGTATGCCCGGGACAACGACCTGAACCGGCTGCTCGCCGACGTCGCCCTGGACCCGCGGCGCCCGGTCAAGGTCTTCTGCATCGCCTTCGACGGGGACTCGGACCTCGCCACGCTGGACCGGATCGCCAAGGCGTCGTCCGGCAAGGCGTTCGACGCCACCGACCCCGCCATGATCGACGAGGCGTTCGTGAAGCTGGTCAGCAGCTTCTGAGCCGCCGGACCCCGTTGACGGCGGGCGGCCGACCGGTCAGATCAGGCCGTGGGCCAGCATCGCCTCCGCCACCCGGCGGAACCCGTCGATGTTCGCCCCGGCCACGTAGTCGCCGGGCAGCCCGTACTCCTCGGCGGTGTTCCAGCAACGGTCGTGGATGTTCCGCATGATCCCGCGCAGCCGCTGCTCCGACTCGGCGAACGTCCACGAGTCCCGGCTGGCGTTCTGCTGCATCTCCAGCGCGCTCACCGCCACCCCGCCGGCGTTGGCCGCCTTGCCCGGCGCGAAGCGCACCCCGGCCCGGCCGAGGATGCGGACCGCCTCCGGCGTGGTGGGCATGTTCGCGCCCTCCACCACCGCGACGCAGCCGCCGGCCACGAGCGCCGCGGCCTCCGCGCCGCCGATCTCGTTCTGCGTCGCGCACGGCAGCGCCAGCTCGCAGGGCACCTCCCAGACGGTACGGCCGGAGACCGCCACCGCGTGCGGGACGTGCCGGGCGTAGTCGTCGAGGCGGGCCCGGCGCTGTTCCTTCAGCTCCCGCAGCAGCTCCAGGTCGATGCCCTTGTCGTCCAGGACGTAGCCGGACGAGTCGGAACAGGCGACCACCTTCCCGCCGAGCTGGTGCACCTTCTCGATCGCGTAGATCGCCACGTTGCCGGAGCCGGAGACCACGACCCGCTTGCCGTCCAGGCTGTCCCCGACCTGCCTGAGCATCTCGTCGGCGAAGAAGACCGCCCCGTAGCCGGTCGCCTCCCGGCGCACCTGCGCGCCCCCGTACGCCAGGCCCTTGCCGGTGAGCACCCCGGACTCGTACCGGTTGGTGATCCGCTTGTACTGGCCGAACAGGTAGCCGATCTCCCGGCCACCCACGCCGATGTCCCCGGCCGGCACGTCGGTATCCGCGCCGATGTGCCGGTACAGCTCGGTCATGAAGCTCTGGCAGAACCGCATCACCTCCCGGTCCGAGCGCCCCTTCGGATCGAAGTCCGCGCCGCCCTTGCCGCCGCCGATCGACAGCCCGGTCAACGCGTTCTTGAAGATCTGCTCGAAGCCGAGGAACTTCACGATCCCGAGGTAGACCGACGGGTGGAACCGCAGCCCGCCCTTGTACGGGCCGAGGGCGCTGTTGAACTCCACCCGGAAGCCCCGGTTGACCTGGATCCGGCCGCGGTCGTCCTCCCACGGCACCCGGAAGATGACCTGCCGCTCCGGCTCGCAGATCCGCTCGATGATCCGCGCCTCGGCGTACTCGGGGTGTCTGGCCAGCGCCGGGCCGATGCTCTCCAGCACCTCGCGTACCGCTTGGTGGAATTCCGGCTCGCCCGGATTGCGGGCGACCACGCTGGTGAACACCGTCTCCACGGTCTCCGGCATACGACACGTCCCTTCGCTTGCGCTGGTAGTCCCTGTTGCTACCACCCGGACCCGGTTACCCGCCAACCGTCCCGCGATACGGACCGTGACCTCCGTCCGGTTCACTGTTCGCGTGGACGAGTCGATCTGGGACGCGGTCCGGGCCTCGCGCGGCTGGTTGGACGCCGCCAACGGCACCGGGCAGACCGAAATGACCTGCCGGATCCTCAAACTGACCGAGGAGGCGGGGGAGGCGGCGAGCGCCTGGATCGGTCTGCTCGGTCAGAACCCGCGCAAGGGTGTCACCCACAGCCGCGAGGACGTGGCGGCGGAACTGGCGGACGTGGCGTACACCGCGCTGGTCGCCATCGAGAGCCTCGGGTTGGACGCCCGTTCCGTGCTCGACGCGTGCGCCAGGAAGGCCCGCGCCCGTGTCGGGCCGCCTCCCGCCTGAGCCGCCGCGCTCCCCGCGTCGGACCGCTTCCCGGGCGGGGCGCCGCACTCCGGGCTGGGCGGCTGTGGTCCGGGCTGGGCCGCCATGTTCCCGGCTGGGCCGCCATGTTCCCGGCTGGGCCGCCGTGGTCCCGGCTGGGCCGCCGCGCGCGCGGCGCGGCGGCCCACCGGTGCCTGCCGCGATGTCACAGGCCGTGGCGACGGTTGCCCAGCACCTGCTCGCAGAGGGCCGCCTCCGACTTCGCGGAGAACGGATCGCGGTGGGCGGCGACGGCCCGCCGGGTCTCCTCGGCGACCAGATCGGCGTTGATCTGGGCCCCCGCGAACGCTCCGGCCGCCGCGGCGGCACCGACCTGGGCCGCCGGATCGGTGACGTTGCCGGCGACCCACACCCCGGGCACGTCGGTGCGGCCCGTCGCGTCGGAGGGTACGTGCTCGCCGATCCCCGCCGGGTGTTCCGCCGGGCGCAGCCCGAGCGCCGAGAGGAAACCGGCGCGCGCCATCATCCGCGACGAGACGGCCAGCGCCTCGCGGCGCACGAGCGTGCCGTCGCCCAGCCGTACGCCCACGAGGCGGTCGTTGACGATCTCCAGGGCCGCCACCTCGCCGTCCACCACGCCGATGCCGCGGGCCGCCAGCTGCTCCGCCTGCTCGTCGGTGAGCGGCGGCATGGTGTGGCAGAAGTACGTCACGTCGGCGCTCAGCTGCCGGAACAGCAACGCCTGGTGCACCGACATCGGCCCGCTGGCCAGCACGCCGATGGCCCGGTCGCGGACCTCCCAGCCGTGGCAGTACGGGCAGTGCAGGACGTCCCTGCCCCACCGCTCCCGCAGGCCCGGGACGTCCGGCAGCTCGTCCACCAGCCCGGTGGCCACCAGCACCCGGCGCGCACGGACCGTCCGACCGTCGGCCAGCGTCACCGTGAAGCCGCCGTCGTCGCGGGCCACGGCACCGACCTCGCCGGTGACCACCCGGCCGCCGTAGCCACGGACCTCCGCCCGGCCGCGGTCCAGCAGCTCGGCCGGCCGGATCCCCTCGCGGGCCAGCAGCCCGTGCACACCCTCGGCCGGGGCGTTGCGCGGAGCGCCCGCGTCGAGCACCACCACCGACCGCCGCACCCGGGCCAGCATCAGCGCCGCGCTCAACCCCGCGGCGCCACCCCCGATCACCACCACGTCGTAGCTGCCGTCCAACCGATCGGTCACCCTGACCACCTCCCGCGACCACGATGCGGTCGCAGCCGCAGTGGTGGCAAACATTGTTGCCATAGTGGCAAGATGGCGGCATGGACGACGACCTGGACCAGGCGCTCGGCGCGGTCGGGCCCCGGCTGCGCACACTGCGCCGGCAGCGGGAGACCACCTTGGCCGACCTGTCGGCGGCGACCGGCATCTCGGTGAGCACGCTCTCCCGGCTGGAGTCCGGTGCCCGCCGGCCCACCCTCGAACTGCTGCTCCCGCTGGCCAGGGCGCACGGCGTCACGCTCGACGAACTCGTCGACGCCCCGTCCACCGGCGACCCGCGCATCCACCTGCGCCCGGTCACCCGCCACGGGATGACCATGCTGCCCCTGACCCGCCGGCCCGGCGGCATCCAGGCGTACAAGCTCGTGATCCCGGGCGGCGGTCGCCGGGCGGAGCCCGACCCGCAGACCCACGAGGGCTACGAGTGGCTCTACGTCCTCAACGGGCGGCTGCGGGTCGTCCTCGGCGACCAGGACCTCGTGCTCACGCCGGGGGAGGCGGCCGAGTTCGACACCCGCGTACCGCACTGGTTCGGGTCGGCCGACGCCGAGCCGGTCGAGTTCCTCAGCCTCTTCGGCAGGCAGGGCGAACGCGCCCACCTACGCGCCCGCCCGAGGAGCCAACCCCCACCCTCCGACCACGGCTGACCCACCCCTCCGTTCCCGCCCTCCCTCGCCCTCTCCCGTTCGCTGAACCCGGTGATCATGAGGTTGGCGGTGCCAGTGGAGATCGACATCGCCGCTAGCCTCATGATCGACGCGGGCGAGCGAGAGCGGGGGGAGGATTGGTGGATGAGTGACGAGCGGGTGTGGGGCGAGCAGCCGGGTGTCGTCGTACTGCCCAGCGGGGTGGAGGTGCGGGGGCGGCGGATCGCGGACGCGGCGTCGCCCGCCGACTTCGCCCTGCTGCTGGCGCCCGGGCCGGTGCCCGCCTGGCCGCACCGGCGGATCCGGTGGCCCGATTTCTGGGTTCCGGTCGACCGGACGGACGCGGTCGACGCGCTGACCGAGGCGCTGCGCCGCGCCCACGGCGGCGAGCGGGTGGAGGTGGCCTGCGGGGGCGGCACCGGGCGTACGGGCACGGCGTTGGCGGCGCTGGCGATCCTCGACGGACTGCCGTCGGAGCGGGCGGTGGACTGGGTGCGCGCCACCTACCGCCCGCGGGCCGTGGAGACGCCCTGGCAGCGTCGCTGGCTGCGCCGCCTCACCTGACGCACCGCCCCGGACCCCCACCGCCCCCGACCCCCACCGCCCGGCGGCGCCGCATCGCACCGCGCCGCGCCGACCGCGCCGGCACCAAACCGCGCGCCACGCCACGTCGACCCGCGCCGCGTCGACCGCGCCGCGTCGACCGCGCCGCGTGCCGCGCCCGACCCGCGTCGCGTCGTGGGCGCCGGACCGGCGACCGCCCCGCCCGGGAAGCCGGGGCGCGGCGGTTGTGGCGCTTGTCATCGGGCGTGTTTGGGCAGTTCACGGGGGGTAGGAGTGGTGCCGCACCCGATCTCCGAGGCAGGTACCAGGCACCATGGCTCCACCCCGCGTCCCCGTCCGCCACCACGGCGCCCACCGGGCGCCCGCCCGCCCGGCGTCGGTGACTGCCCGCACCGTGGCGTCGCTGACCGTCCTCGTCGTACTCGCCACGCTCTTCCTCGACGCCCTGCTGATCATCGTCGGCCTGCTCACTCCGGTCGCGGCGGCGGTGTCGCCGCTACGGCGTTGGCTGCGCCGGCTGGCGGCTCCGTCCGCCCGGGCGGTCCCCGTGTCGGGACGCTGACCGTCCGGCGGGCTTCCCGGGCACCGCCCCCGGGCAGGCAGCCGGGGCGGTGCCCGGGTGACCGGGGGCGATGCGTGGCCGGGCCGGACGCGACCGACCCGGTGACCCGGCCCGGTGCGGGCGTCCGGAGGGTCGCTCCGTCCGGCCGGTGACTCAGCGGCCCACGTACTCGCGCAGGTGACGGGCGGTCAACGTGTCGCCGTGGGCGACGAGATCGGCCGGCGTGCCGGTGAAGACGATCCGGCCGCCGTCGTGCCCCGCCCCCGGCCCGAGGTCGATGAGCCAGTCGGCGTGCGCCATGACTGCCTGATGGTGCTCGATCACGATGACGGTGTTGCCGGCGTCGACCAGCCGGTCCAGCAGGGCGAGCAGCTGGTCCACGTCGGCCAGGTGCAGGCCGGTGGTCGGCTCGTCCAGCACGTACGTGCTCCCGCTGTCGGCCATGCGGATGGCCAGCTTGAGTCGTTGCCGCTCGCCGCCGGAGAGGGTGTTGAGCGGCTGGCCCAGGGTGAGGTAGCCGAGGCCGACGTCGACCAGCCGGTCGAGGATCGCCCGGGCGGGGCCGCCGGGGAAGAAGTCCCGGGCCTCCGTGGCCGGCATCGCGAGCACCTCGCTGATGTTCTTCCCGCGCAGGCGGTAGGTGAGCACCTCGTCGGTGAAGCGGCGCCCCTCGCACCGCTCGCAGACGGAGGCGACGCCGGCCATCATCGCCAGGTCGGTGTAGACCAGGCCGATGCCCTTGCAGGTCTGGCAGGCGCCCTCGGAGTTGGCGCTGAACAGCGCGGCCTTCACCCCGTTGGCCTTGGCGAAGGCGGTACGGATCGGGTCCAGCAGGCCGGTGTAGGTGGCCGGGTTGCTGCGCCGGGAACCCCGGATCGGCGACTGGTCGACGACCACCACGCCGTCTCGGCGGTGCAGCGAGCCGTGGATCAGTGAACTCTTGCCGGAGCCGGCCACCCCGGTCACCACGGTCAGCACCCCGAGCGGGATGTCGACGTCGACGTCCCGCAGGTTGTGCAGGTCGGCGTTGCGGATCGGCAGCCGGCCGGACGGCCGGCGTACGTGCTCGCGCAGGCGGACCCGGTGGTCGAGGTGCCGGCCGGTGAGGGTGTCGGAGCGGCGCAGCCCGGCGACGTCACCGGTGAAGCAGATCCTGCCGCCGGCCGTGCCGGCCCCGGGCCCGAGGTCGACCACGTGGTCGGCGATGGCGATCGTCTCGGGCTTGTGCTCGACGACCAGCACCGTGTTGCCCTTGTCGCGCAGGCGCAGCAGCAGGTCGTTCATGCGGGCGATGTCGTGCGGATGCAGGCCGACCGTCGGTTCGTCGAAGACGTACGTGACGTCGGAGAGGCTGGAGCCGAGGTGCCGGACCATCTTCACCCGCTGCGCCTCGCCGCCGGAGAGGGTGGCGGACTCGCGGTCCAGGCTGAGGTAGCCCAGGCCGATCTCGACCAGCGAGTCGAGCAGGTCGCGCAGGTTGCCGACCAGCGGGGCGACCGACGGGTCGTCGACGGCGCGGACGAACGCGGCCAGGTCGCTGATCTGCATCGCCGAGCACTCGGCGATGTTGCGCCCGGCGATCCGGGCGGACAGGGCCGCCTGGTTGAGCCGGGCCCCGCCGCAGTCGGCGCAGGTGGTGAAGGTGACCGCCCGGTCGACGAACGCGCGGATGTGCGCCTGCATCGACTCGCGGTCCTTGGCCAGGTAGAGCCGGCGCACCTTGACCACCAGGCCCTCGTACGTCCAGTTGTTGCTGCCCACCTTGATCTTCGTGGACGGCTTGTGGAGGAAGTCCTCCCACTGCTGCGACGTGTAGTCCTGGAGCTTGGTGTCGGGGTCGAACAGCCCGGAGTTGACGATGGTCTGCCAGTACCACGAGTCGACGGCGAAGTTGGGCACCTTGATCGCGCCGTCGTTGAGCGAGCGCTCGCGGTCGACCAGTTCGTCGACGTCGAGGTCGGAGACCCGCCCGAGGCCCTCGCAGGTCGGGCACATGCCCTCGGCGAGGTTGAAGCTGAACGCGCCGGCCCCGCCCACGTGCGGGGTGCCGAGGCGGCTGAAGACGATGCGCAGCATCGCGTACGCGTCGGTGGCGGTGCCGACGGTGGAGCGCGAGTTCGCGCCCATCCGTTCCTGGTCGACGACGATGGCCGCGCTCAGGTTGCGCAGCGAGTCGACGTCGGGGCGGCTCAGATTCGGCATGAACGACTGGAGGAAGGCGCTGTAGGTCTCGTTGATCAGGCGCTGCGACTCGGCGGCGATGGTCCCGAAGACCAGGGAGGACTTGCCGGAGCCGGAGACGCCGGTGAAGACGGTCAGCCGGCGCTTGGGGATGTCGACCGAGACGGAGGCGAGATTGTTCTCCCGGGCTCCGCGTACCTCGATCATGTCGTGACTGTCGGCGGCGGACCGTGCTGGCTGCTGCATGCGAACCCTTCGCGAGATCGTGGGCGGAGTCCCGCCCGAGGTACATCTACGGGGGCCAGGCCGCCTTCAATCGTCTCATTCAACCGCCCGTGGAGGGTTACACCTCAGTGAGCGGGCACGGCCGCCCGATGCGGCGGGGAAAGTCTCAAACCACGTGGAGACGGATAGGGTGGCCGGGTGGCGGATGCGGGACGACGGGCCGGACGGTGGCGGGGGGCGGAGGTCGCGGCGACGGCGGGCATCTCCGTCCAGCAGGTGCGCAACTACGTCGACCTGGGCGTGCTGCCGCCGGTGGAGCGCACCCCCGCCGGCTACCGGGTCTTCACCGGTGACCACGTGCGGGCGCTGGCGGTGGTCCGGCGGATGGCCGAGGGGCACGGCTGGGCGCGCACCCGGGAGGTCATGGTCGCGGTGCACCGGGGCGACCTGGCGGCGGCACTGGCGGCGCTCGACGCCGGCCACGCCGAGCTGGACCGGGAGCGGGCCGACATCCGGCGGGTGCTCGGCGCTTTCGAGACCGTGGTGACCAGCCCGGCGGCCGTCCTGCCGGCGCCCCGGCGCGGGGCCCGTATCGGCGAGGTCGCCGACCTGGTCGGCGTCCGCACCTCGCAGCTACGGCTGTGGGAGCAGCGCGGCCTGCTCCGGCCGGTCCGCGAGCGCGGCACCGGCTACCGGGTGTACGACGCGGCCGAGCTGCGCGCCGCGCAGGTCGTGGCGCTGCTGCGCCGGGGCGCGTACCCGTTCGACATCGTCGCGGCCGTGCTCGGCGAGATGCGCACCACCGGCAGCGCCCAGCGGGTCCACGCGGAGCTGGCCAGGCGGGAGCAGGAGCTGCACCGGCGCAGCCTGCGACGACTGCGCGCCTCGGCGGCGCTGTACGACTACCTGCGGCACCGCGACCCGGCCACGCCCGGATGACTCAGCGCAGCACGAGCAGGTCGAGGTGGTCGACGACCGGGCCGCTCGCCCCGCCGGCCGCGGCCCGCAGCCGGGCCAGGCCGTCGGCGTACTCCTCGTCGGTGATCGACCGCAGCGGCGTGTGGGCCCGGCGGTCGAGCCGCTCGGCGAACTCGGCCAGCGACGCCGCCGTGGTCTGCGCGACGGGCTCGACGGTGCTGACGGTGAACCCGGCCGCGGCGAAGACCGCGCGCACCCGGGCCAGGTCCGGGTAGGTCTCGAGGACCCGTACCGCCTCCGGGAACCAGCGGAACAGCGTGATCCGCTGGTGGCGGCCGGGAAACGGGGAGCGGATCAGCACGGGGGCGCCCGGGCGGAGCACCCGGCGCAGCTCCCGTGCCGCCGCGTCGAGGTCGGGGATGTGGTGCACCATCGTGGACAGCCACGCGGCGTCCGCCACGGAGTCGCGCAGCGGCAGGGCGACCGCGTCGCCGGCGAGCAGCGGCCGGTGGCTGGCGCGGGAGCGCATTGCCGCGGCGGGCTCCACCCCCACGACCCGGGCGCCGAACCACTCGGTGAAGGCGGCGGCCCAGGCGCCGGTGCCGGCTCCGAGGTCGAGCACCGTGGTGCCGGTACGCGGCCGCAGGTGTTGCTGTACCGCGTGCCGCCACCGGTCCAGGCCGCTACGCGGCAGTTCCCGGGTCGCGGCGAAGGCCGCCGAGTCGGTGTCGTCGTAGGAGATCAGAGCCACGGCCATCACCTCGCCACCGTCGCCGGGAGGTCCGGGCGATCGTTCCCCGGTTCTAGTCGGTGAGCGACGCCGGAGGCAACGGCTTGTGAGCCAACCGACGCGCGGTGTCCCGCCCCGTGGGAGCCCTCCCGTCGACGCGGGCCCGCGTCGACGGGCAGCGCCCCGCCCCGCCGGGATCAGAGCGCGACCGCTACCAGCACCAGCAGGGCGCACGCCGTCTCGATCAGGCCCACCCGCATCGGCGCGACCCGGCGCCCGGCGAGCAGCACCGCCCGGGCGAGCAGCACCGCGAAGACCACGGCGACCGGCACCGGCGCCCAGAGCGCCGCGGCGACCGCGACGACGGCGTGGTACGTCCACGACACCCACCGCTCCCGGACGCTGTTCCGCTCCCGGATCATCGTCTTGACATGCAGGACGGTGCCGACCAGGTAGCCCAGCGCCACGACCGTCACCCCGGCCACCCTGGTCCACGACACCTCGGCGACCGTGGCGACGACGAGGCCGAGCAGGCCGCACTGCGTCACGAAGGCGAGGTCGTTGACGAACGCCCGGTCCCGGCGCCAGCGCGCGTGGCCGGCGTTGACGGCGCTGAGGGCCACGAAGAGCGGGGCGTAGGCGAGCGTCGCGGGCCGGGCCACCAGCACCGGGGCGCCGAGCGCGACCGTGGCGAGGCCGTACCCGACGAGGTGCGGTCGTACCCGGCGGATCCGCCCGGTCTTGACCGCCTGCAACCCGAAGTACGACAGCGGGTATGCGGCGAGCGCGGCTCCGAGCAGGGGCAGGTGCAGCGGGCACGGGCCGGTGACGGTCAGCGCCGCCAGGACGGGCAGCAGCAGCATCGCCCACGCGCCGTGCTGCGGCGGCACCCAGCCCGGCGACCGCCCCCGGCCCGGAGCGTGGCCGGGGGCGCCCGCCCTGGGCCGCCCGGCCGGGTCGACGACCGGGCGGTGACGACGGGCCGGGACGGTGCTCACGGCCGCGGCGTCACGGTGAGCAGGACGGCGGCGTCCGTGACGGCGTGCAGCGCGTGCCGCCGCGGCGGAATGACCACGAGGTCGCCGGCGTCGCCCTCCCAGGACTCGTCCCCGGCCGCCAGGCGCACCTGCCCGACGAGCACCTGCAGCGTCGCCTCGCCCGGACTGTCGTGCTCGTCGAGGGACCGACCGCCGCGCAGGGCGAGCAGGGTCTGCCGCAGCCGGCGGTCCCGGCCCGGGTGCAGGGAACGGGCGCTGCGTCCGCTGTCGGCCTCCCGCGCGGCGGCGAGCTGCTCGTCGGCGAGGCGGGTCAGCGAGAGGGCTTCCATGGTCGTCCCTTCGTCGGTGTCGTGCGGCCCGCGGGCGGGGACGCCGGTACGGCGGCGCCCGGCACGCAAACCGGAAGATCGTCTACCGCTTTCATTCTCCAGCTTCCGTCCCGGTCGGGCCCTGCGGCAGGGCCGATGGTCCCGGAAGCGGGGTGGTCCGCGCCGCCGGACACGGTCGGACGGGGGCGAGCCGGCCACGCCTCCGGGACATCCGGGAGCCTGGGCCTAAAGAACCCGGCCCGCGCCCCGAACTCGGCCGACTAGGGTGCGGGGCATGAAGGTTCGGCTGCTGGCGGCCACGGCGACCGCCGTCCTCCTCGGCACCGGCGCTCCCGTCCCCGCGGCGGCCGGCCCGGCCGGTCCCACCGCCCTCGTGAGCTCCGCGCCCGGCGTCGTCGCGTCCGCGACTTCCGCCTCCGGCCCCGTGGCGTCCCCGCCCGGCGCGGTGCCGCCCGCGCCCGGTGCCGGGTCCGCGCCCGGTGTCGTCGCATCCGTGCCCTGCCCGAAGGCGCCCGCGCCACGGGTGTCCCGGCCGCCACGCCCGTCGCCGCCGCCGCCCGTGCCGCAGGAGCGGGCCGTGGGCGGCCCGGCGCTCGACACCGCCGGTCTCGTCGTCCCGGCGGGGGCAGCCCGCCCGCCGGCGGTCACCGCGACCTCGTGGCTGGTCGCGGACCTGGACACCGGCCAGGTGCTGGGCGGCTGCGGGCCGCACGAGTACGGCACCCCGGCCAGCGTGCAGAAGCTGCTGCTGGCGGCCACCATGCTGCCCCGACTCGACCCGCAGCAGGTCGTCACCGTCACCGACGGGGACATGGACATCGAACCCGGCTCCTCGGCCGTGGGGCTGGTCGCCGGCGGGCGGTACCGGATCGAGACCGTCTGGCTCGGGCTGCTGCTCCAGTCCGGCAACGAGGCCGCCAACGTGCTGGCCCGCCTCGGCGGCGGACCGGACGGCATGGCCGGCGGCGTGCGGGCGATGAACGAGGAGGCGCACCGCCTCGGCGCCCTGCAGACCCACGCGGTGACCCCCTCCGGACTCGACGGACGAGGCCAGTTCACCAGCGCGTACGACCTGGCGCTGGTCGCCCGGGCCTGCTTCGCCGACCCGACGTTCCGCCGGTACGCGCTGACCGAGACACACCGCATCCCCGCCCAGCCGGCGCAGCGGACCAAGGGTTTCGAGATCCAGAACGAGAACCAGCTCATCTACCGCTACCCGGGCGCGCTCGGCGGCAAGACCGGCTTCACCGACCTGGCCCGGCACACGTACGTCGGGGCGGCCCAGCGCAACGGGCGGCGGCTGGTGGTCGCCTTGCTCGGTGCCGAGCCGCAGCCCGCGCGGGGCTGGGAGCAGGGCGCCGCCCTGCTCGACTGGGGCTTCTCGCTGCCCCGGGACGCCGCGGTCGGCCGGCTGGTCGAGCCGGGGGAGCTGACCGCCTCGGCGGCCCCCACGCCACCCGCGCTCGCCGCCACCGGCGACCCGCGCCCGGCCGCGGCCAGCGGCCCGCTCGAGGACGGGCTGGTCGCCCGGTGGCCGGTGGCCGCGCTCGTGGCGGCGGCGGTCGCGCTGCTGGGGACGGCGCTGCTCTGGCGCCGCCGGGCGGCCCGGCGTCGGTGAGGGAGGCCCCCTCCTGACCTCGGCGGAGGCGGGACGGATCGACAAGCGACGACGGGATCCATAGACTCCGGTCTTTCCGGCGCCACGAGTCCAGGAGGATCCCCGTGTCGAGCGAACCCCGACCGCACCCCGTCCCGCCGTCGATCGAGGCGCGCCGCCGGCCGGCCCGTACGCTGTCCCGCCTCGCCGGGGTGGCCCTGGTCGCGGGCGCGCTGGTCACCGGTGGTGGCGCCGCCGCGGTCGCCGCGCCCGGCGGAGCCCCGGCCGACGCCATCGCCGACTTCCGGGTCACGCCCGGCCCGTGCGCCTACACCGAGACGCCCGAGGACCCCGCCGCCAGGCCGGTCCCGCTGCCGCCGGACCCGAGGCGCACCCCCGACCGGGGCACCGTGCGGGTCACGCTGCGCACCAACCAGGGGTCGATCGGGCTGACCCTCGACCGGGAGGCGGCCCCCTGCACCGTGCAGAGCTTCCTGCACCTGGTGCGCCACCGCTTCTACGACCGGACCTCCTGCCACCGGCTCACCGCGTACCCGACGTTGCGGGTGCTCCAGTGCGGCGACCCGTCCGGGACCGGCTCCGGCGGTCCCGGCTACCGCTACGCCGACGAGCTGCCCACCGACCTGCCGCCGGCGCCGACCGACCCGACCGGCGTGCGCCGGCTCTACGCCCGGGGCACCCTCGCCATGGCCAACGCGGGTCCCGACACCAACGGCAGCCAGTTCTTCCTGGTCCAGGGCGATTCCGCGCTGCGCCCCAACTACACCGTCTTCGGCTCGGTCGACGCCGCCGGCCTGGCCACCCTCGACCGGATCGCCGCCGGCGGCATCGCCCCCACCGTCGAGGATCCCGCGCCGGTCGACGGCGCGCCGGCCCTGCCGGTGGACATCCGGCGCGCGGTCCGGCACCAGCACCACCACCGCTGAGCGCGAAGCCGCCGGTCCCCGCCGCCCGCGGTGTCGCCCCGGAACCCCGGGGCGGCCGGGGAGCGACGTGCCGTGCCGGGATCTCCGGCCGGCCGGGCGGTGGGCCGGCCGCCACGCGGGCGGCGGCCGACCGGAAGTTCCGGAATGCTACCGGGAGCGCGGCGGGGTGGCGGCGGGCACCGGAACGGCCGTCACGGCCGGCGCGGCGGGGCCGTGCTGTCCCGGACGACCAGGTTGGTGGCGAGTTCCACCCGGGGGGAGTCGATGGCCTCGCCCTGCGCCAGCCGCAGCACGGTCCGGGCGGCCAGGCGACCCATCTCCACCAGCGGTTGCCGGACGGTGGTCAGCGGCGGTGAGGCCCAGCGGGCCTCGGGCAGGTCGTCGAAGCCCACGACGCTGACGTCGTCGGGGATCCGCAGCCCCCGGCGGCGTACGGCCTCGTAGACGCCGAAGGCCATCTGGTCGCTGGCCGCGAAGATCGCCGTCGGCGGGTCGTCGAGGTCGAGCAGCGCCGTCCCGGCGGCGAAGCCCGAGGCGTGGTAGAAGTCGCCGGGGTGCACCAGCCGGTCCTCCACCGGCACCCCGGCCGCCTCCAGCCCGGCCCGGTGGCCGTCCAGGCGGGCCCGGCTGCACAGCAGGTGCGTCGGCCCGGCGACGAAGCCGATCCGCCGGTGCCCGAGCGACAGCAGGTGCTCGGTCGCGGCGAGCCCGCCGGCCCAGTTGGTGGCGCCGACGGTGGGCACGTCGGTGGCGGGCACGCCGGCCGGGTCGACGACGACCACGGGCACGTTGAGGCGGCGCAGCTGCGCGTGCAGCGGCGGGCTCAGGTGCGAGGTCACGAAGATGACGCCGTCGGTGGCGCGGGCCCGCAGGTTCTGCAACCACTGCCGGGCGGCGGTCGACTGGCGGTGGATCGCGGAGACCACCGTGCCGACGCCCGCGCCGTGGCCGACGTCCTCGACCCCCCGGATGATCTCCACCGCCCAGGGGCTGTCCAGGTCGTTGAAGACCAGGTCGACCAGGCCGACGTGGCTCACCGTGCGGCTGCCGCGGCGTTGGTAGCCGTGGTGGCGCAGCAGCTCCTCCACCCGCTCGCGGGTGCCGGGAGCCACGTCCGAGCGCCCGTTGAGCACGCGCGACACGGTCGGCACCGAGACCCCGGCCTCCCGCGCGATAGCGGTGATGGTGATCCTGCGCCCGTCGTCGCCGTCCACCCGCGTCTCCTTCACCGGTCGGAAGACCGACCGTACCCGTCACCACCGAAAAACGTCCGGAACGGCGGGGCCGCTCCACCGGCCCATCTTGCCTCACGATCGGGGGTTGACGACACGGCAGGTCGGTTCTAGCGTTCGGACGAGTTACGGAAGTATTCCGGAAACTTGTCGGACACCTTTCGGTCGTCGCGCCGGCGGCGACGTCCCCCACCACACCCCCCACCACGAAGGGTCGATCATGACTGTACGCACGCGGCTCGCCCGGGTCGTCGCGCTCGGCGCCGCCCTGGCGTTGGCGTTGCCACTGACCGCCTGCGGCGACGGTGACTCGGCCGCCGGCCCGGACGAGATCCGCATCCTGGTGTACGGCGACGCCACCAACAAGGTCGAGAAACAGCTCGTCGAGACGTTCAACAAGACGTCGAAGGTCAAGGCGGTGCTGGACACCATCCCCGGTGCCGACTACCAGACCAAGCTCCAGACCATCATCAACACCAAGCAGGCGCCGGACGTCTTCTTCAACTGGGGCGGCGGCAGCATCACCCCGTTCGTCAAGGCCGACCTGCTGCTGCCGCTGGACGACATGATCGCCAAGGACCCGGGGCTGAAGGCGAACTTCCTGCCGTCGGTCTTCAACACCGCCATGGTCGACGGCAAGGCGTACGGGGTGCCGATGCGTGGCACGCAGCCGGTGCTGCTGTTCCACAACAAGAAGGTCCTCGCCGACGCCGGGATCACCCCGCCGAAGACGTGGGACGACCTGCTGGCCGCCGTGCAGACCCTCAAGGGCAAGGGGATCACGCCGATCGCCCTCGGTGGCGGCGACCAGTGGCCGACCCAGATGTGGTACCAGTACCTCTACGACCGGGTGGCCGGCCCCGAGCTGTTCGCCAAGGCGCTCGACGGCGACAAGAGCGCCTGGGAGAGCCCGGAGAGCCGCCGCGCCCTGGAGCTGCTGCGGCAACTGACCGACGCGGGCGCGTTCGGCACCAACTTCGACTCGGTCAAGTTCACCGACGGCGGCTCGCCCGCGCTGCTGGCGGGCGGCAAGGCCGGCTTCGAGCTGATGGGCTCCTGGAACTACTCGACCCACCATGACGCCAACCCGACCTTCGCCGCCGAGGGCCTCGGCTGGAGCGCCTTCCCGAGCGTCCCGGGCGGCAAGGGCGACCCGCGCAACGTGGTCGGCAACACCAACAACTTCTACTCCGTGCTGAAGAAGACCCGGCACCCGGAGGCGGTGGCCGAGTTCCTCAAGCTCCAGTACTCCGACGAGTTCGTCCAGGCGCAGCTCGCCATCGGCAACCTGCCCACCACCACCAACACCGAGAAGTTCCTCGACGGCGCCACCAACCCGGACTACCTGAAGTACCAGTTCGCCATGGTCAAGGAGGCCCCGAACTTCCAGCTCTCCTGGGACCAGGCGTACCCGCCGGCGGCGACCACGACCATCCACCAGGCCGTGCAGCAGTACTGCAACGGCCGGATGGACGCCGCCGGCTTCATCAAGGCGATGCAGTCCCTGCAGGCGGGCTGAGCACGACCATGTCCACCACCACCCTCGCCGCCCCCACCGCGACGGAGCAGCGACGGGCCCGACGAAGCCCGGGCGGCCCCACCCTCAGCCGCCCGGGCTTCGCCTGGGCCCTGCCCGCCACCCTGTTCTTCGGGCTCTTCGCGCTCGTCCCGCTGGTCCTCGTGGTCGTGCTCAGCTTCACCAGCTGGGCGGGCCTCGGCTCGCCGGAGTACGTCGGGCTGGACAACTGGCGGCGGCTCGCCCGTGACCCCGTGATGATCAACAGCCTGTGGCTGAGCGTCCTGCTCACCGCCCTCGGCGTGCTGGTGCAGACGCCGCTGAGCCTGCTGATCGGCGTGTGGGCGGCCGGGCCGCAGCGCAACCGGGCCGTGCTGTCCGCGATCTTCTTCCTCCCGCTGCTGTTGTCGGCGACCGCCGTGTCGGTGCTGTGGCGGGCGCTGCTCGACCCGAACTTCGGCGTGCCCGGCCAGGCCCCGTGGCTGTTCGGCGACGGCAACCTCTTCGGCAGCCGCACGGGCGCGATCGCCGTGCTGGTCTTCGTCGGCAGCTGGCAGTTCATCCCGTTCCACGCGCTGATCTACCAGGGCGCGGCCCGCGCCGTACCGGCGGTGCTCTACCAGGCCGCCGAGGTCGACGGCGCCGGCCGGTGGGGCCAGTTCCGCCACGTCACCCTGCCGCAGCTGCGCAACGCCATGATCACCTCGGTGGTCCTCATGGTCGTCGGCGGGCTGACCACGTTCGACACCGTGCTGATCCTCACCCAGGGCGGGCCGGGCACCGACACCACCATCACCGCCTACCACATGTACGAGCAGGCGTTCCGCAGCTTCGACTTCGGCGCCGGCGCGGCCATCGCCCTGCTCCTCGTCGTCGTCGCCACCGTCATCTCGCTGATCGTGGTCCGGGTCTCCGGCTACGACCGGATGCGCTCCACGATGGAGGGCCTGTGAAGCGGCACCGCCCCAACTGGCTGGCCGGGCTCGGCGCCGTGGCCTGGCTCCTCCTCGTCGGCCTGCCGATCTACGTCATGCTGGCGATCACCGTGCAGACCCGCGAGGGGTACGGCCGCAACGGCCCGATCGCCCCGCCCGACACCTTCACCCTGGACAACTACACCGGCGCCTTCGACGAGGGCTTCGGCCGGTACCTGTTCAACACCCTGGTGGTGACGGCGAGCGTGGTGGCCATCGTGCTGCTGCTCGTGCCGCCGCTGGCGTACGCCATCGTGCGCAGCCGCAGCCGGCTCACCTCCGGCGTGTTCCGGCTGTTCCTGCTGGGCCTGGCGATCCCGGCGCAGGCGGTCATCGTGCCGATCTTCTACCTGATCAGCAAGGCGGGGCTCTACGACAACCTCGTCGGCGTCATCCTGCCGACCGCCGCCTTCTCCCTGCCGGTGTGCGCGCTGATCCTCAGCGGCGTCATGCGGGACATCACCCCCGACCTGTACGAGGCGATGGCCATCGACGGCGCCAGCCCCGCGCGGGTCTTCGGCCAGCTCGTGCTGCCGCTGTCGCGCGGCGGGATCGCCACCATCGCGGTCTTCTCCGCCCTACAGGCGTGGAACGGCTTCCTGTTCCCGCTGATCCTCACCCAGTCCGACTCCACCAAGGTGATCACCCTCGGCCTCTACAACTTCCAGACGCAGTACGGGATCAACATTCCCGGCCTGCTCGCCGCGGTCGTGCTGTCGATGGTGCCCGTCCTGCTCGTCTATCTGTTCGCCCGGCGGGCCCTGGTGCAGGGGCTGATGGGCGTCGGAGGAAAGTGACCGACAACGTGACCCTCGACATCGCCCCCGGCACCGCGATCTGGACCGACCCGACCCTCGACCTCGCGACCCGGGTGGACGCCCTGGTCGCCGCGATGACCCTGCCGGAGAAGGTGGCCCAGCTCTACGGCGTCTGGGTCGGCGCCGCCGCCGACGGGGGAGAGGTCGCGCCGTACCAGCACGAGATGGAGGAACCGGTCGACCTGGCCGCCTTGCTGGACACGGGTCTCGGCCAGCTGACCCGTCCGTTCGGCACCGCCCCGGTCGACCCCGCGCTCGGTGCGCTGTCGCTGCTGCGGACGCAGCAGCGTGTCGCCGCCGCGAACCGGTTCGGCATCCCGGCGATGGCGCACGAGGAGTGCCTGGCCGGCTTCGCCGCCTGGGGCGCCACCGCGTACCCCGTGCCGTTGTCCTGGGGCGCCACCTTCGATCCGGAGCTGATCGGGCGGATGGCCGCCGCCATCGGCGCCGACCTGCGCCGCGTCGGGGTGCACCAGGGGCTGGCCCCGGTGCTCGACGTGGTGCGCGACGCGCGCTGGGGGCGGGTGGAGGAGACCATCGGCGAGGACCCCTACCTGGTGGGCACGATCGCCACCGCGTACGTGCGGGGGCTGGAGTCCGCCGGCGTGGTGGCGACGCTGAAGCACTTCGCCGGCTACTCCGCCTCCCGGGGCGGGCGCAACCTGGCGCCGGTGGCGATGGGCCCCCGCGAGCGCGCCGACGTGATCCTCCCGCCGTTCGAGATGGCGATACGCGAGGGCGGCGCGCGGTCGGTGATGCACGCCTACACCGACACCGACGGGATGCCCTCGGCGGCCGACGAGGAGCTGCTGACCGGCCTGCTCCGCGACGCCTGGGGCTTCCCGGGCACCGTGGTGGCCGACTACTTCGGGGTCGCCTTCCTGCGCACCCTGCACGGGGTGGCCGGCAGCTGGGCGGAGGCGGCGGCCGTCGCCCTCGCCGCAGGCGTGGACGTGGAGCTGCCGACGGTGAAGACGTTCGGCGAGCCGCTGCGCGAGGCGCTCGCGGCCGGCGCGGTGCCGGAGGCGGTGGTCGACCGGGCGGTCCGTCGGGTGCTGACGCAGAAGGCGCAGCTCGGTCTCCTCGACGCCGACTGGAGCCCGGTGCCGGCCGCGCTGGCCGGTGCCGACCTGTCCGACCCGGAGGCGCTGCGCGGCACGGTCGACCTGGACCCGCCGGCCAACCGGGCGCTGGCCCGCGAGGTCGCCGAGCGCGCCGTGGTGCTGCTGGCCAACGACGGCACCCTGCCCCTGCACCGGCCGGCCCGCATCGCGCTGGTCGGCCCGCAGGCGGAGAGCCCCACGGCGGTGCTGGGCTGCTACTCGTTCCCGGCCCACGTCGGCTCCCGGCACCCCGAGGTGCCCGTCGGCATCGCGTTGCCCACCCTGGCGGCGGCGCTGCGTGCCGAGTTCGGAGACAGTGTCGTGGTCACCGTGGCCGGCGTCTCCGTCGACGGCGACGACACCGGCGGGGTGCCGGCGGCGGTCGAGGTGGCGCGGGGCGCGGACGTGGTGGTCGCGGCGCTCGGCGACCGGGCGGGACTGTTCGGCCGGGGCACCAGCGGCGAGGGCTGCGACGCCGAGTCGCTGGCCCTGCCCGGGGCGCAGCAGCACCTGCTCGACGCGCTGCTGGACACCGGTACGCCCGTGGTGGTGACGCTGCTCGCCGGGCGGCCCTACGCGCTGGGCCGGGCGGTGACCGAGGCGGCGGCGATCGTGCAGTCGTTCTTCCCCGGCGAGGAGGGCACCCCGGCCATCGCCGGCGTGCTCAGCGGCCGGGTCGCGCCGCAGGGGCGGCTGCCGGTCAGCGTGCCCCGGGGGCCGGGCGCGCAGCCGACCACCTACCTGTCGGCCCGGCTGGGCCAGGCCAGCGACGTGTCCAACGTCGACCCGACGCCGGCGTACGGCTTCGGGCACGGCCTGGGCTACACCACGTTCGACTGGTCCGGCCTGGTGGTCGACGAGCCGGTCGCGGCGACCGACGGTGAGCTGCGGCTGCACTTCACGGTGCGCAACACCGGCTCCCGGTGGGGCAGCGAGGTGGTGCAGGTGTACGCCCACGACCCGGTGGCCTCGGTGGTCCAGCCGGTGCAGCGGCTGGTCGGCTACCTCCGGGTGCCGCTGGAGGCGGGCGCGGCCTGCCGGATCGATCTGGCCGTGCCGGCCGACCTGTTCTCCTTCACCGGGCGCGACGGGCGGCGCGTCGTCGAGCCGGGCGAGCTGGAGCTGCGGCTCGCGGCCTCCAGCACGGACCACCGGCTCGTGGCGGCGGTCGCGCTGCGTGGTCCCGTCCGGCACGTCGACCACACCCGGCGGCTGCACCCCCGGTTCGCCGTCACGCCGTCGGCCGGTTGAGCGGTGGCCCTCACCGACCTGCCCGAGGAGCAGTTGCGGGCGTACCGGGGCCAGGTGGCGGAGCCGGCGGACTTCGACCGGTTCTGGGCGGACACGATCGCCGAGGCGCGGGAGTGCGGCTGGCCGGTGCGCGCCGAGCCGGTGCCCACCGGGCTGGCCACGATCGACGTGCAGGACGTGGGCCTCGGCCGGCTTCGCGCACCTGCAGATGGACACCCGGGGGCAGGGGGCGGGCTGGGCCCGGGGGGACACCCCGGATCCGGCCGCCGCCGGCCCCGAGGCGCCCGGGGTGGCCACCCGTGGCGTAGCGGACCCCCGCACGTACTACTACCGGCGGTTCCTCACCGACGCCGTGCGGGCGGTGGACGCCGTCCGGACCCTGCCGGCGGTCGACCCGGCGCGGGTCGCGGTCCTCGGGCACAGCCAGGGCGGCGGCGCGGCGCTCGCCGTCGCCGCGCTGATGCCCGACCTGCGGGCCGTCGTGGCCGGCGTGCCCTTCCTGTGCGACATCCCGCGCGCGCTCGTGCTCACCGACGCGCATCCGTACCGGGAGATCCGCGACTATCTGGCCGTCCACCGGCACGCCGAGGAACGGGTGCTGGCCACCCTGGCCTACGTCGACGGGGTGAACTTCGCCCGCCGGTGCCACCTGCCGGCCCGCTTCTCCGTCGCGCTGATGGACGAGATCGTGCCGCCGTCGACCGTCTTCGCCGCCGTCAACGCCTGTCGTGGGTCGACGGAGCTGTCGGTCTGGCGGTACAACGGTCACGAGGCCGGCGGGATCGACGACGACGAGGCGGCGCTGCGCTTCCTGCGCGTACACCTGTCGCCGGACCGGGCGACCGACGGCCCGTAGCCTGATAGACAGGGGGCGTGGCCAGGCCAGTCCGGATCCGCCGGCGAGCCCCGGGCGCCGCGACCGCCCGTGGGCGGGCCGTCGCGGTGGCCGTCGTGATCGCGGCGCTCGCGCCCGGCTGCACCCGGCCCGCGCCGCCGCCGTCACCGCCGGCCGCGCCGCCGCCGTCCGCCCCGGCGCCGCCGTCCCCGGCGTCCCCGGCCTCCGCCCCCGCCGCGGCGCCGTCCGGGCCGGGCCTCGTCGTCCTCACCGACGTCGACCCCCGCATCCGCACCGACATCCGGTACGCCACCGCGCACAACTTCGTCGGACGGCCAATCGTCGGCTACCCCGAACCGCTCTGCCTGCTCACCCGCCGGGCCGCCGAGGCGCTGCGCCGGGTGCAGGACGCCGCCCTCGCCCGGGGCCGCAGCCTGAAGGTGTACGACTGCTACCGCCCCCGGCGGGCCGCCGACGACTTCGTCGAGTGGGCCAGGCAGCCCGGCGAGCAGCGAATGAAGGCGGAGTTCTATCCCCGGGTGGCGAAGTCCGACCTGTTCGACGAGGGATACATCGGCGCGCCCACCGCGCACAGCCGGGGCAGCACGCTCGACCTGACCCTGGTCGACGTGCCGACCCCCACCCAGCCCCCGTACGCCCCGGGCCAGCCCCTGGTCTCCTGCACCGCCCCCCGGGGGCAGCGCTTCGCCGACAACGGCGTCGACATGGGCACCGGCTTCGACTGCTTCGACCCGCTCGCGCACACCGACTCGCCGCAGGTCACCGGCGTGCCCCGGGACAACCGGCGGCTGCTGCGGCAGTTGATGACCGACGGCGGCTTCGTCAACTACGACCGCGAGTGGTGGCACTACCGCTACCGCGACGAACCCTGGCCGGACACGTACTTCGACCTGCCGGTGGCCCGCTCCTCGGCCGAGCCCGCGGGCGGCTGACGCTACCGCGCCGGCCGGGGTCCGCCCCGCCTACCTGAAGGCGGCGTGGCCGGTCAGCACCTGTCCGATGATCAGCTGATGCACCTCGGACGTGCCCTCGTAGGTGAGCACGGACTCGAGGTTGGCCGAGTGCCGGATGATCGGGTAGTCGAGGGTGATCCCGGCGGCGCCCAGGATGGCGCGGCACTCGCGGGCGATTGCGATGGCCTCCCGCACGCTGTTGAGCTTGCCCAGGCTGATCTGCCGGTGGTCGAGCGTGCCGGCGTCCTTCATCGTGCCGATCTGCAACGCCAGCAGCATCCCCTTGCCCAGTTCCAGCCCCATGTCGGCGAGCTTGAGCTGGGTGGCCTGGTACGCGGCGAGCGGCTTGTCGAAGATCTGCCGGCTGCGCGCGTACGCGATCGTCGTCTCCAGGCAGTCGTGGGCCGCGCCGAGCGCCCCGAAGACGATGCCGAAGCGGGCCTCGTTGAGGCACGACAGCGGCCCGGACAGGCCGGCGGCCTCCGGCAGCATCGCGTCGGCGGGCAGCCGCACGTCGTCGAGGACGAGTTCCGAGGTCACCGAGGCGCGCAGGGAGAGCTTGCGGGTGATCTCCGGGGCGGTGAAGCCGGGGGTGCCGGCCGGGACGAGGAAGCCGCGTACGCCCTCGTCGGTGCGGGCCCACACCACGGCGACATCCGCGACGGAGCCGTTGGTGATCCACATCTTGGTGCCGTTGAGCACCCAGTCGTCGCCGTCGCGGCGGGCCCTGGTCCGCATGCCGGCCGGGTCGGAGCCGAAGTCCGGTTCGGTCAGGCCGAAGCAGCCGATCGCCTCGCCGGCGGCCATCCGGGGCAGCCACTGCTGCTTCTGCTCCTCCGAGCCGAAGCGCCAGATGGCGTACATGGCGAGCGACCCCTGCACCGAGACCAGGGAGCGCAGCCCCGAGTCGCCCGCCTCCAGCTCGAAGCAGGCCAGCCCGTACGCGGCGGCGGAGGTGCCGGCGCAGCCGTAGCCGCGCAGGTGCATGCCGAGCACGCCGAGCTCGCCGAGTTCGCGGGCCAGGTCCCGTACGGGCAGGCGGCCCTCCTCGTACCAGGTGGCGATCTCCGGGCGGACCCGTCGGTCGACGAAACCGCGTACGGCGGCCTGGAGGTCTCGGGTGTCGTCGTCGATCAGGGTGTCGACGCCGAAGTACGCGAGCGTGGACGCGGGGGTGGACAGGGTCACGGTTCGTTTCCTTCCGGGGCTTGCAGGTGCGCGATCACGCTACGCGCGACGGCGACGGCCATCGCGTCCAGCGCGTCGCGGGTCATAGCCGCCATGTGCGGGGTGGCGAAGACCCTCGGGTGGTGCAGGAGCGGATCGTCGGGGCGGGGCGGCTCGGGCGCGAAGACGTCCACCGCGTAGCCCCGCAGCCGCCCGGCGTCGAGCGCGGCGAGTACGGCCCCGCTGTCCACGACCCCGGCCCGCGCGGTGTTGACCAGCAGGGCGTCCTGTCGCATCCGGGCGAGCGCGGCGGCGTCGACGAGTCCGGTGGTCTGCGGGGTCTGCGGCACGTGCAGGCTCACCACGTCGGCCTCGCGCAGCAGCTCGTCCAGCGCGACGAGGCGTACTCCCGGCGGTGGGGTGGTCGTGGCAACGTCGTACCCGATCACGCTCATGCCCAGTCCCCGGGCGCGGGCCGCGACGCCCCGGCCGATCGCGCCGAGCCCGACCAGGCCCAGGGTGCGGCCGGCCAGCATGGTCCCGGTCAGCCCGGCCGCGACGACCGCGGACGGCAGTGACCGGCCGGCCGGCAGGGCGCCCCGGGTCAACGACGCGGCGGCCGCCGGCGCCTGCCGGGCGAGGGCGAGGGCGGCCAGGATGACGAACTCGGCCACCGATTCGGCGTTGGCGCCCGGCGTGCCGACCACCCGGATGCCCAGGCGGTCGGCCGCGGCGAGGTCGATGCCGTCCAGCCCGGCGCCGTGGCGGCCGACGATCCTGAGCCGCCGGCCGGCTTCGAGCATGCCGGCCGTCACCGGAGAGGAGCGCACCACGAGGGCGTCGGCGCAGGTCAGCGGCCCGGCGGCGAGTGCCGCCGGGTCGGTGACGTGGGCGACGTGCACCTCGCCCGCCGCCCGCAGCAGCGCCATGCCGGCCTCGGCGATCGGCTCGGTGAGCAGGATCTTCGGTGTCATGGCGTCCTCACCAGCCGGTGTAACAGGTCACCGGCACGGAGTAGAAGTCCCGCGCGTAGCCGCCCTGCTCCCGGGGCCCGTGGTTGGAGGCGCCCGTGCCACCGAAGGGCAGGTGCAGCTCGGTGCCGGCGGTGGGCAGGTTGACCGAGACGATGCCGGCGCGGGCGTCGCGCTTGAACCGTTCGGCCGCCGCCAGCGACGTGGTCACGATGCCGGCCGAGAGCCCGTAGTCGGTGTCGCCGGCGACGCTGATCGCCTCGTCGAGGTCGTCGACCCTGATCACGCAGGAGACCGGGCCGAAGATCTCCTCCCGGGCCAACCGCATGTCGTTGCGCGCGTCGGCGAAGAGGGTGGGTCGCATGAACTGCCCCTCGTCCGGGTGGTGCGTCCCGCCGGCCACCACGGTCGCGCCCTCCTCGCGCCCGATCCGGACGTAGTCGAGGTTCTGGGCGAGCTGTTCGGGGCTCACCACGGGGCCCAGGTCACTGAGCGGGTCGAGTGGGTCGCCGACCCGCAGCGCACCGGCCGCCGCGGCCAGCGCCTCGACGAACCGGTCGTGGATGCCCGCCTGCACGATCAGCCGGCTCGACGCCGTGCAGCGCTGGCCGCTGCTGAAGAAGCTGCCGTCCAGGGCGCAGCGCACCGCGACCTCCAGGTCGGCGTCGTCGAGCACCACGAGTGGGTTCTTGCCACCCATCTCCAGCTGGAACCGCTTGTTGCCGTGGGCGAGGCACCGCTGTGCCACGTGGCTGCCGGTGCCGGTGCCCCCGGTGAAGGAGACGCCATCGATCCCGGTCGAGGTCAGCAGCTCCTCGCCGACCACCCGGCCGGCGCCCATGACGAGGTTGAACACGCCGGGTGGCAGCGCGGACCCGGCGATGATCCGGGCCAGCTCCCCGGCGGAGGCGGTGACCAGTTCGGCCGGCTTGAGCACGACCACGTTGCCGTAGGCGAGCGCGGGCGCGACCTTCCACGCCGGGATGGCGAGCGGGTAGTTCCACGGCGTGATGATGCCGACCACGCCCAGCGGTCGGCGCCGGACCTCGGCGTGGACGTCGGGTCGGGTGGAGGAGTAGACCTCGCCCTGCGGTTGCAGCAGCTGGTGGGCGTAGTAGCGGAAGGTCTGACCGGCCCGGGTGACCTCCCCGCGCGCCTCGCTGAGCAGCTTGCCCTCCTCCCGCGAGAGCAGGACCGCGAGCTCCTCGGTCCGTCGCAGGATGGTGGTGCCGATGTGGTCCAGGATCTCCATCCGGGACCCGACGGACTGCCTGGCCCAGCCGGGCTGGGCGCGGCGGGCGGCCTCGATCGCCGCGCGGGCGGTGTCCCGCCCGGCCACGGCGTACTCGCTGACGACCTCGCCGGGGCGCGCGGGGTTGCCGTTCGGCCGGCGCTCCCCGTCGACCCACTCGCCGTCGACGAGATTGAGATGCGCGGTCGTGCTCATCGGCCACCGGCCGCGGCGGCGAGGGGCTGGTCCAGCGGACCGGGTTCCTCCGGGAAGTGGCAGGCGACCTGGTGGCCGCTGCCGGCAGCCGTGGTGAGCACCGGCTCCTGCGCCGCGCAGATCTCCTGCGCCTTCCAGCACCGGGTGCGGAAGCGGCATCCACTGGGCGGGTTGAGCGGGCTCGGCACGTCTCCGGTGAGGATGACGCGCTGGCGTTCGGTCTCGACCAGCGGATCGGGAATCGGCACCGCCGACAGCAGCGCCCTGGTGTAGGGATGCTGGGGCCGGCGGTACATGTCCTCGCACTCGCCCACCTCGACGACGGTGCCGAGGTACATCACGGCGATGCGGTCGCAGAGGTGTCGCACCACGGCCAGGTCGTGGGCGATGAACATCATCGTCAGGCCCAGGTCCTCCTGCAACTGTTCGAGCAGGTTGACGATCTGGGCCTGGACCGAGACGTCCAGCGCGGAGACCGGCTCGTCGGCGACGATGAAGTCCGGGTTGCTGACCAGCGCCCGCGCGATGCCGACCCGTTGCCGCTGGCCGCCGGAGAACTCGTGCGGATAGCGACCGTGCCATTGTTCGCTGAGCCCGACCAGCCGCATGGTGTCCACCGCCTTGGCCCGCCGTCCGGCGGCGGAGAGATCCGCGTGCACCAGCAGCGGCTCCTCGATGAGTTCGCCGATGGTCATGCGCGGGTTCAACGACGCGTACGGGTCCTGGAAAATCATCTGCATCCGGCGGCGCATCGCCCGCATCCGACCCCGGCTCAGGGTGGTCAGCTCGGTGCCGTCGAAGGTCACCGTCCCGCTGGTGGGCTTGAGGAGCTGGAGGATGGCCCGCCCGGTGGTGGACTTGCCGCAGCCGGACTCGCCCACCACACCGATGATCTCGCCCCGCCGGACGTCGAGATCCACTCCGGACACGGCACGCAGGCGGGCCGGTCGCAGCTTGCCACGCGCGGGCACCTTGAAGTCGACCGCCAGATCGCGCACCCGCAGCAGGGTGTGCTCCGGAGCGGTGACGGGGGATTCGGTCATCGGCTCTCCTCGGTCGACAGGTAGGGGTGCCGGTCCTCCGTGGAGAGCCAGCCGCCCTCGCTTTCGGGTCGCATGCCCCAGCAGCGGGTCAGCTGACCCCGGTCCGGCGTCTCCCACGTCGTGATGAGGTCGGGTGCGCCGCCGTGGCAGGTGTCCCGCACGTGCGCGCAGCGGGGCGCGAACCGGCAGCCGGGGGGCATCTCCGACAGCTCCGGCGGGCGGCCGGCGATCGGGCGGAGCTTGCCGCCCCGGACGAGGTCCAGCCGGGGCACCGACCCCAGCAGCCCCCAGGTGTAGGGCATCTGCGGGCGGTGGAACAGGTCGACCGTCTCGGCCCGCTCCACGATCTGCCCGGCGTACATCACGTTGACCCGCTCCGCCATGCCGGCCACGACCCCGAGGTCGTGGGTGATGAGCAGGAGGGCGGTGCGGGTCTCCCTCGCCAACTCCCGCAGCAGCTCCAGGATCTGCGCCTGGATGGTGACGTCGAGTGCGGTGGTGATCTCGTCGGCGAGGATCAGCCGGGGCTGGCAGGAGAGGGCCATCGCGATCATCACGCGTTGCCGCATGCCGCCGGAGAGTTGGTGCGGGTAGGAGCTCAGCCGGGTCTCCGCGGCCGGGATGCGCACCATCTCCAGCAGTTCGACGGCGCGCGCCCGCGCGGCCCTGCGGCCGAGTCCAAGGTGGAGCTCCAGGGTCTCGGTGAGTTGCCTGCCCACGGTCAGCACCGGGTTGAGCGAGGTCATCGGGTCCTGGAAGATCATCGAGATGCCCTTGCCCCGGACGGCCCGCAGTTCGCGAGGGCGTAGGCGCACCAGGTCCCTTCCTTCGAAGAGCACCTGTCCGCCGGTCACCTGACCGGCCGGCGGCACGATCAGGCCCATGATGGACTGCGCGGTGGCCGATTTTCCGCAGCCGGACTCGCCCACCAGCGCCACCGTCTCGCCCGCGTCGACGGTGAAGGAGACACCGTCGACTGCCGTCACCGAACCCCGTGCCGCACGGAATTCGGTGCGCAGGTCCCGCACCTCCAACAAGGCCATCGAACCCACCCCGCAATCTGGACGTCTCAACGTCGCCATTCGTCAACCAGGAGTGTTGCACAGACGATGTTCGTCGTCTAGGCTCCCGGCAGCGACGAATACCGTCACCAAGTGAAGTTGGAGCAACGTTGGCATCCAAGGGCTCGATCGAAAAAGATCGCAGCATCATCCGGGAACTCGTCCAGGACCCGAGGCAGACGAACGTGGCGCTCGCCGCCAAGGTCGGCCTGTCCGAGGGGTCGGTCCGACGACGGATGGAACGACTGGTCGCGGACGGGCAGTTGCAGTTCGCCGCGATCCCCAGCGCCGCTTTCATGGGTCGTCCGGTGCACACACTCTTCGAGATCCAGAGTGCGCCGGGCAGCACCGAACAGCTCATCGACAAGCTCGCCGGCATGCCCGAGATCGCGTACGTCTACCACGTGACCGGGCAGTTCGACGTCATCGCCGTCGGCTACTTCGCCTCCAGCAACGCCATGCGGCGGTTCTGGACGGAGCGGCTGGGCCACCTCGACGGGGTGATGGAGAGCCGCTCGGTGATGGTGCTGCGGGTCGCCAAGCGGGCGCACGAGTGGGCCCGCGACATCGCGGTCACCGGCGACGAGGACTCCGCCTGGGACACAGGCTCGGATCCTGGCATGCCCGGTTCCGAAGTCTGACCAGACCGAGAGAGGCAAGACATGCTGCGCATCACGCTGATCCGCCTTATATCGGTTATTCCGGTCCTGCTCGGGATCTCGGTGATCTCCTTCCTGGTGATCCGCATGATCCCCGGCGACGTGATCAGCTCGATCATGGGCCAGGATTTCGGCGACCCCGCGATCGAGGCGGAGATGCGCCGCTACTTCGGGCTCGACATGCCCGTCTACGAGCAGTTCGTGAGGTGGTTGGGCGCCCTCCTCCAGGGCGACCTCGGCACCTCGATGCGTACCGGCCAGCCGGTGCTCGAAGAGATCATGCAGCGCTTCCCGTCCACGCTGCTGCTGGCGGTGTCGGCACTGCTGGTCTCGATCCTCATCTCGATCCCGCTCGGTGTGCTCAGCGCCACCAAGCGCAACGGCCTGCTCGACGCCAGCACCCGGGTCGCCTCGCTGATCGGGCTGTCGCTGCCGAACTTCTGGCTCGGCATCCTGTTGGTGTACATCTTCTCGGTCTCGCTGGGCTGGCTGCCGTCACAGGGCGCGGGGGAGGGTGAGGGCTTCCTGGGCAGCCTGAAGTACCTCATCCTCCCCTCGGTCACCCTGGGGGCCAGCCTCGCCGCGATCAGCATGCGGATGACCCGGTCCAGCATGCTGGAGGTGCTCAACCAGGACTACGTCCGCACCGCCCGCGCCAAGGGGCTGGGCGAACGCGGCGTCATGGTCCGGCACGCCCTGCGCAACTCGCTGATCCCGGTGGTGACGGTGCTGGGCATCCAGGCCGGCGCGCTGCTGGGCGGCACGGTCATCGTGGAGCAGGTCTTCGCGTGGCCGGGGCTCGGCACCATGGTCATCCGCGGGATCAGCCAGCGCGACTACCCCGTCGTCCAGGGGACCCTGCTCTTCCTGGCCTTCTTCTACGTCGTGGTCAACCTCCTCGTCGACCTGCTCTACACCTACCTGGATCCGAGGTTGCGCAGTGGTCACTGAAGCCGCTCCCGGCCGCCGCCAACGTCGCGGCAAGCAGCAGGAGGGCGCCTCCCCGAAGCCCGCCGGGCGCCGCGGCGGCCACCTGCTGAGACTGATGACGCGGGACAAGGTCGGCCTGGTCGGGCTGGTCATCGTGGTGCTGATGCTCGCGGCCGCGGCGTTGGCCCCGCTGATCTCCCCCTACGACCCGACCGCGATGTCCGACCAGCGGCTCGCCCCGCCCGGCGGCGACTTCCCGCTCGGCGCCGACGAGGCCGGGCGCGACCTGCTCAGCCGGGCGCTCTACGGCGCGCGCACCTCGCTGACGGTGAGCCTGATCGTGGTGACCTGCGCCGGGGCCATCGGCGTGCTGCTGGGGCTGCTCGCCGGCTTCTACCGGGGCGTACTCGACGCGATCATCACCCCGGCGACCGACATCATGTTCTCCTTCCCCACCCTGCTGCTGGCCCTCGCGGTCGTGGCCGCCCGCGGACCGGGCACGGAGAATCTCGTCCTGGCCCTGGTCATCGTCTTCATCCCCAGCTTCGCCCGGATCGTGCGCGGCACCGCGATGTCGGTGCGCCGGGAGCCGTACGTGGAGTCGGGGCAGGCGGTCGGGCTGAGCAACACCCGGCTCATCCTCAAGTACATCCTGCCGAACTCGATCGCTCCGATCGCGGTGCAGTTCACCACGAGCATCGCCTACGCGATCCTCATCGAGGCGTCCCTGGGCTACCTCGGGCTCGGTGTGCAGCCGCCCCAACCGTCCTGGGGCTCGATGCTCTCCAACGGCAAGTCCTTCATGGAGATGTCGATCTGGCCGTCGGTCGTACCCGGGGTCTGCATCATGATCGCCGTCCTCGGTTTCAACCTCCTGGGCGACACCCTTCGCGACGTACTGGACCCGCGGCTGCGGGGCCGCTCCAGTCGCTGACCCGCAAGGAGCACAACCGCGTGGAATCCATCGACGAGCACCTGGTCCGCCGCCTCACCGAGTGGTCCGCGGGCCAGCCGCTGCCCGAGGAGACCTCCCCGGACGTCGACATCGACCCCGGCCTGCTGGTGGACTACCTCGACGCCCAGATCCAGAGCCGGCACCTCGACCTCGCGCTGCGCTGGTTGCAGACCCGGCAGGAGGGGTTCTACACGATCGGGTCCAGCGGGCACGAGAGCAACGCCGCCGTCGCGCTGGCGCTGCGCCCGACCGATCCCGCCCTGCTGCACTACCGCTCCGGCGCCTTCTACGCGGCGCGGGCCGGCCAGGTCGCCGGCTCCACGCCGATCGCGGACGTGCTGCACTCGGCGGCGGCGTCCCGGCAGGACCCGATCTCCGGTGGCCGGCACAAGGTCTTCGGCCACCGGGGCCTGAACGTCATTCCGCAGACGTCGACGATCGCCTCCCACCTGCCCCGGGCCATGGGCATGGCGTTCGCGCTGGACCGGGGCGTCACCGACACCGGATACCCGGCCGACGCCGTGGTGGTGTGCAGCTTCGGCGACGCCTCGGCCAACCACTCGACGGCGGCCGGAGCCCTGAACGCGGTGGGCTACAGCGCCCACCAGGGAATCCCGGTGCCGCTGCTGTTCGTCTGCGAGGACAACGGCATCGGCATCAGCACCCGCTCCCCACGGGGCTGGGTGCGGCGGATGCTGTCGGCCCTGCCCGGCATCCACTACGCGTACGCCGACGGCACCGATCCCGCCGGCCTGCTGGCGACGGCGGCCGAGGTGGCGCACCGGGTGCGTACCCGACGCCAGCCCGCCGTGCTGCACCTGAGCACCGTACGGTTCATGGGCCACGCCGGTTCCGACGCCGAGCTGGCCTACCGGACCCGCGCCGAGATCCTCGCCGACCATGCCCGCGACCCGATCCTGGCGACCGCGGCCCTGCTCGCGCGGCGGCGGATCCTCAGCCCGGCCGAGACCCTCACCCGCTACGAGCACTCCCGCAAGCAGGTCATGGACCAGGCCCGGCTGCTCCCGGGCCGGGTCGCGCGGCTGGACGATCCGGCGGCGGTGACCGCACCACTGACCGCCCGCCGGGTGGGCCGGGTCGGCGCCGCCGCCCGCCGCACCGGCGCCGGGCGGGAGAGGGCGTTCGGCGGCAGGCCCCCCGAGTCCCGTGGCCCGCTCAACCTGGCCCAGTCGATCAACGCCGCCCTGCACGACGCGCTGCTGACCTGGCCGCAGGCGCAGGTCTTCGGCGAGGACGTGGCGCGCAAGGGCGGCGTCTACGGCGTCACGCGGGGGCTGCGGAAGGTCTTCGGGGCCAACCGGGTCTTCGACACGCTCCTCGACGAACAGACCGTCCTCGGGGTCGCGCTCGGTGGGGCCCTGGCCGGCACCCTGCCGATCCCGGAGATCCAGTACCTGGCGTACCTGCACAACGCCGAGGACCAGCTGCGCGGCGAGGCGGCCTCACTGCGCTTCTTCTCCGACGGGCAGTACTCCAACGGCATGGTCGTGCGGATCGCCGGCCTCGCCTACCAGAAGGGGTTCGGCGGGCACTTCCACAACGACAACTCGGTGGCGGTGCTGCGGGACATCCCCGGCCTGGCCTTCGCGGTCGCGTCACACCCGGCCACCGCCCCCGCTCTGCTGCGCCAGTGTCTCGCCCTGGCCGAGCAGGAGGGGCGGGTGTGTGTCTTCCTGGAACCGATCGCGCTCTACCACCGGCGTGACCTGCACACCGACGGCGACGGCGGCTGGCTCGCCGACTATCCGGAGCCGGCGGCCTGGGCGGCGACGGAGAACCCGCTGGGCCAGGTGCGGACGGTCCGCGAGGGCACGGACCTGGCGATGGTCACCTTCGGCAACGGTGTCCCGATGAGCCTGCGGGTGGCCGGGACGCTGGCCCGGGAACGCCAGGTCGGCACCCGGGTGATCGACCTGCAGTGGCTGGCGCCGCTGCCGGCCGCGAGCCTGCGCGCCGCGCTCGCCGGGATCCCCCGGGTCCTCGTCGTCGACGAGAGCCGCACCAGCGGCGGCGTCTCGGAGGCGGTGGTGGCCGCGCTGGTCGACGGCGGCTTCACCGGCCGCATCTCCCGCGTCAACAGCGTCGACAGCTACACCCCCCTGGGCCCGGCCGCAGACCAGGTGCTGCTGGGCGAGGACGACGTGCTGGCGGCGGCCCGCTCGATGCTCGGGGTGATCCCGACTCCGACGGTCTGACGTCGGCGGCCCACCCGGTCGACCGGGTGGGCCGCCGACGTGGCTGCGGGACGCGCACGGCGTGTCCGCCCCGTCGAGCCGAGTCGTCACGACATCGGGCGCCACGTCCGTCCGGACGCCGGGCACGCAGCGGCCGGGCACGCAGCGGCCGGGCACGCAGCGGCCGGGCACGACGTGCAGGCGGCGGCACACCCGGTGTCCGGGTGCGCCGCCGCCTGCCGACGCGGGCGGGGTCGGTCAGTACCCCAGCTCCGGCTGACGCTTCGTGCCGGTCAACGGCTCGCCGGCCAGGTACAGGTCGAAGTTGGCGCAGAAGTCCGCGTAGAGCCGTTGCAGGTTGCCCGAACCCCGGAACGACGTGTGCGGGGTGGCCGTCGTGCGGGGCAGGCTCCACAACCGGTGGTCGGGAGGCAGCGGCTCCTCCTCGAACACGTCGAGGACGGCACGGGCGATCCGGTCCTGCCGCATGGCGTCGACGAGCGCGTCCTCGACGATCAACGCACCCCGCCCGACGTTGACCAGGATGCCGGTCTCCCTCATCGCCGCGAAGTGCGCGGCGTCGAAGAAGTACCGGTTCTCCTCGGTCAGCGGCATGGCCAGCACCACGGAGTCGGCCTCGGGCAGCAACGCGAGGCGGTCGGCGAACGACTCCACCCGGTCGAAGCCCTCGGCGGGCGTACCCGCGCGGTTGACCCCGATCACGGTGACGCCCAGGGCCCGGGCACGCCAGGCCACCTCACGCCCGATCCCGCCGGTGCCGAAGACCAGCATGGTGCTGCCGATCAGGTCGCGGCCGACGATCCGCACCCACTCGCGGCGCTCCTGCGCCTCGCGCAGCTCGGGAAACGCCCGCTGGTGCAGGAGCACGGCACCGATGATGTACTCGGCGATCGGCACGTTGTACGAGTTCCCGGACCGGGTGTAGATCAGCCCCTCGTCGAGGCGGCGGCGCATGATGTCGCCGCCCACCCAGTCGAAGCCGGCGGCGGTGATCTGGATCCAGCGCAGCCCGTCGCACTTGCTGAGCAACTCGTCGAAGGTGTCCTCGTTCATCGCGCTGCGCAGGATCACCTCGGCGTCGAGGTACTCCTCGCGTACCGGCTCGTCCTCCGGCACCGGCGTGAACCGGCACTGCGGATAGCGCTTGCGCAGCTGCGGCAGCAGCTCGGCCAGGTTCGGCGTGATCAGGACGTGGGGTCCCCGGGTGGCGACGGTCATGACGACTCCTGCGCCTGCTTCTTCCGCTCGTTGTAGGTCAGGCCGCCCTTGGCCCAGTTGTCGTACGAGACCTCGTAGAGCAGGACGTGGGTGTTCTCGCGCGGGGAGCCGTACTTGACCAGCACGTCGGTCAGCTCGGCGATGATCGCGTTCTTGGTCTCCTGGTCACGCTTGCCGATCTCGGCACGGATTATTGCCATCGTCAGTTCTCCTTTGTCGTCGCCGCCGCGGCGAAGTCGGGATTGTTGGCGTACTCGGCCTTGACCGCAAGGTAGGCGAAGGCGTGCGTGACACCGGTCCGCAGCACCCCGTCGAAGACCTCACGGGCCTTCTCGACGTCACCCTCGTGGTAGTACCAGTTGCCCAGACCGTAACCCTGGGTGACGGTCTTCAGGTCGTTGCCGTCGCACATCGCCCACAGCTGCTCCGGGGTGATGTCGCCGGTGTAGAGCTGCATCCGGCCCTCGTACCCGACCAGGTGGTCCTCCTGGACCAGGCTGATCTTGCGGAACCGGTCGAGCATCTCCTCGGCCTCGGCCGGTCGGCCGAGCCGGCGCAGCGCCATGTACTGCCAGTCCTGCGACGCCACGATGCCCTCCTGGTGCCGCGAGGACTCCTCGGCCGCGCGGAAGCTGGGCAGGCAGCCCTCGAAGTCACCGCTCAGGTACTGGGCGACCCCGAGGTGGTACCAGATGCCGGCGTGCAGCGTCGTGTTGTACCGGTCGAGGGCCTCCGGGTCCTGGGCGGCCATGGTGTCGGTGAGGTGCTGCGGGCGCACCTGCTCGGGCCTGCCGAGGATCAGGCTGACGACGTCCTTCTCCACCTCGGGCTGGTACATCTCGTACTCGTCCTCGACGCCGGGCAGCTGGTCGGCCGCGGCGCGCAGGTCGGCGATGGCACCGGCGTAGTCACCGATCGAGATGCGTCGGTGTCCCCGGAAGCGCAGCAGGCGTGCGCTGCCCGGCTCCAGCTCCAGCGCCTCGGTCAGCAGTGCCACCGACTCGCCGTGCTTGTTGAGGTAGCCCTTGAGCCGGGCGGCGATGACATAGCGGTCGGTCAGCGGTACGGACGTCATGGGCCTGCCTTTCGTCGTCTTCGCGGGTGGTGGCGGGGGCGCCGGGAGGTCGGCGTCCCCGCCACGGCCGTCAGCGGTCGAGCCAGATGTGCCGGTAGAAGCGGTACGTCGGTGTCGGGTCGCCCTGGTATCCCATGACGTCCTTCTGCACCACGTCGAAGTCCGCGTTCAGGAAGGTCATGGCGACCGGCCCGCGCTCGGCCAGGATCTTCTCGGCCTGCTGGTAGAGCGCGGCGCGCTTGTCCTTGTCCATCTCCGAGCGGGCCTGCACGACGAGGCTCTCGTACTCCTTGTCGGACCAGTTGCCGTAGTTCAGGCCGCCGCCGGGAAGGAAGCTGGCGGTGAACCGCTCGTCCGGGTCGTAGGTCAGACCGAAGCCGGACTGGTACATGTCGAAGTCCGCGGACTTCGTCTTCGTGTCGGCGATGGTCGACTCGACCGACTCGATGGTCACCTTGATGCCGATCTTGGCGAGCTGCTGCTGCTCCACCTCGGCCGAGCGCACCTGGAACGCCGAGGTGGCGATGACCATGAGCTTGGCCTCGAAGCCGTTCGGGAACCCCGCCTCGGCCAGCAGCGCCTTGGCCTTCTCGATGTCGGCCTTGCCGTAGATCGGCTCCTTCACCGCGCCGAACCGGTCCGGCGGCAGGTAACCCGCGTTGAGCGCGGTCCCGAAGCCGGAGTTGGCCACGTTGAGGATCTCCTGGCGGTCGAGCGCGAGGAAGATGGCCTGCCGGACCTTCACGTTGTCGTAGGGGGCCTTGGAGGTGTTGAGCCGCAGGTGCAGCGAGAGCGACCCGGATCCGCCGTACCACTTGAGCTTCTCGTCGCGCTTGAGCGCGTCGATGAACTCGGGCGCGGGACGCCAGAGGAAGTCGACGGTGCCACTGCGGACCGCCGCGGCGCGGGCGTTGTCGTCCGGGTTGAAGGTGAAGTCCATCCCGTCGAGGTAGGGAACGCCCTGCTCCCAGTACTGGGCGTGCTTGTCGAGCTTGATGGCCTGGCCGGTGACCCGCGAGGCCATCTTGAACGGGCCGCTGCCGCCGTCGACGCTGCCGTTGAGGCCGCCCGCCTCGGCCACCGTGCGGTCCACGATCGACGAGGCGGCGGTGGAGAGCAGGGTCAGGATGGCCGCGTTCGGCTTGGCCAGCTTCATCTCGACGGTACGCTCGTCGACCGCCGTGACCGAGCTGATGCCCTCGTAGCTACGGGCCCGTGGCGCCCGGGTCGCCGGGTCCTTGATCCGTTCGATCGAGTACTTCACGTCCGCCGCGGTCACCTTGCGCCCGCTGTGGAAGACCGCGTTGTCGCGCAGCTTGAACGTCACCGTCAGCCCGTCGGTGCTCTGCGTCCACGACTCCGCGATCGCCGGCTTGATCTCGCCCCGGTACGACTGCACCAGCGACTCGTAGATCTGCTCGTTGATGACGAAGGCCGAGGTCTCCGACATGCGGTGCGGGTCGAGTTCGTTGGCGTCCAGCCGGATCATGATCCGCAGCCGACCGCCGGACTTCGGGGTGCCTGCCGGCTGCGACTCGTCCTGCAGGCGGACGCTGCCGCTCAGGCCGTCGTTGGAGCTGTTGCCGCTGTTCTTGGACGGAGGCTCACCGCCTCCGCAGCCGGCGGCGAGCGCCGAGATGACGCCCACTGCCAGCACCTTGGTCAAAACACGAGTACGCATTGGTCTCCTTGGCTGGTGTCACGATCAGCACTTACAGGTCAGGCCGGCTTCCACGTCTGTCCGTAGACCCGGAGCCAGTTGCCGCCGAGGATCTTGGTCACGTCCGCCGGCGAGAAGCCGCCGTTCAGCAGGGCCCGGGTGAAGTTGGGGAAGTCCGCGGCGTCGTCCATCCCGATCGCCCGGCGCTCGGTCCAGCCGAAGTCACCGAGGAGGTTCTGGTGCTCCTTGGAGTTCGACTGCGCGATGGACTTCAGCTGCGCGATCCGCATCGGCTCGGTCCACGTCTCGTCGTAGTCGGTGGCGATCGCGACGTGGTCGATGCCGGCCACCTCGACCACGCGGCTGACGTGCTCGACGAAGCGGGCCAGATCCGGACGCCGGGACGGGTCCTCCGGGTAGTACAGGAACCCGGACAGGGTGGTGATGCCCATGACGCCGCCCTGCTCGCCGAGGCTGCGCAGGTAGCCGTCGGACTTTGCCCGGATGTGCGGCGACATCGCGTCGCAGAAGGAATGGGTGACGACGACCGGCTTGGCGGACGCCTCCATGGCGTCCAGGCCGGTGCGCTCGCCGCAGTGCGAGACGTCGACCAGGATGCCCAGCTCGTCCATCGCCTGGACGAAGCGGCGACCCCGGTGGGTCAGGCCCGAGTCGGTCTCCTCGCCGCAGCCGGCGCCGAGCAGGTTCTGCCGCTGGTAGGTCAGCTGCAGGATGCGGACGCCGAGATCGTAGAAGGTGCCGAGCAGGTCGAGATCGGCACCGATCATCTCGGTGTCCTGCGGACCGAAGATGACGGCTTCCTTGCCCTCGGCCTTGGCCCGCTGGATGTCGGCGACGGTCAGCGCGAGCAGCACGTCGTCGGAGTGCTCGTCGATCCACCTGCGGCACCGGTTCACCTCCCGCAGGGCGGTGACCGTGTCCGCGTACGGCCTGGTGACCGTGTGGTTGACGGCGGTTACGCCGCCTCGCCGGATCCGGTCGAGGTGGGCGTCGCTGAGCTCGATGACCGTGCTCCCGTCCACCACGGTGGCGGCGGCGTGCAGCTCGGTCGCCTGGTTGGCGGGAATTTCCGTGACGGCAGTGTTCACATCATCTCCAGGATCATCGGAAGATGGTGAGACCCTACGAGTGCCGCCGGTTCCTGTCCATAGATCCTGGCGAACTCGTCAAATATTGGTGCGTGAGCGACGAATTTCGTCGTATTTAGGGATCGCGACTCGCCGCAGCGGAGCATCACGGTACAAATCGGACGGTTGCCTGCGGCCGAACCGTCTCGCCCGGCGCCGCGACTGTGGGCGCAGTCGCCTCGCTGGCGCTGTCGAGCTGCCCCCATGGACGGGGCAGGGCGGCCGTCCCGGCCCCCCGAGGGCACGGCGACACACGGTGGTGACGATTGGTCTCATCAACGGGGCAGCTCGACAGCGCGGACACGGCCGGCCACCCCCGCGCTCCGGGCCCCGGCCGCACCGGACCTCGCACCCGTGGCGAGGACGTGCCGCCGGTCCGGTCGGACTCCGGCGACTTCCAGGTGGCGTACGACGCCAGCGGCGCCCCCGCGCCGGTCCGCCCGGCCACCGGTACCGGCGCCGCTCAGCCGGCACCCGGGGTCGGTCGGATCAGCCGCCGGTGCGCAGCGGCAGCCAGGCCAGCACGTCCTGGATCTTCGCGTCCCAGTACGCCCAGTCGTGCGCGCCGGGGGAGAAGTTCACGGTGAGCGGGACGCCGCGCTCGCGGGCCGCCGTGACGAAGGTCAAGTTGTCCTCGTACAGGAAGTCCTCGGTGCCGCACGCGACGTGCAGCGCGGGCAGGTCGGCGCCCGCCGCCGCGTCGAGCAGGGCGACGGTGTCGTCGTCGGTGCCGGTCACCGTGCGCTCGCCGAAGACGGTGTGCCAGACGGCGGGGTCGAGGGGCGCGGTCGGATGGTGGCGGCGGTTGACCACGTCCAGCGCCCCGGACAGGCTCGCCGCCGCGGCGAACCGGCCCGGGTCGCGCAGCGCCCACTTCAGCGCCCCGTAGCCGCCCATCGACAGCCCCGCGACGAAGGTGTCCTCCCGACGTGCCGACAGCCGGAAGAACTCGTGGCACAGCCGGGGCAACTCGTCGGTGAGGAAGGTCCAGTACCGGTTGCCGTGCTCCTCGTCGCTGTAGAAGCTGCGCCCGACCTGGGGCATCACCACGGCCAGGCCGAGCGGCGCCACGTACCGCTCGATCGAGGTGCGGCGCAGCCAGATCGTGTCGTCGTCGGACAGCCCGTGCAGCAGGTAGAGCACGGGCGGATCGCCCTGCGGGGCGCTGCCGGACATGCCGACCTGCGAGGAGGTGTGCTGCGGCAGAATCACGGTCATGGAGGTGCTGAGACCGAGCACCTCGGAGTGGAAGTCGACGCGCATCAGGGCCACGGTCGTCGACCGTAGCTGATCCTCATGTCCAGTAGAGGACCCGGCAGGCCGGCAGCCGGGCGGCCAGCTCGCGGTCGAACCAGGTGCGCAGCTCGGCCATGGTGTCGCGCGGGTAGACGTACTTCACCGCGCCGAACCTGCCGTACTTGCGGCTGCGGGCGGACTCGTCCATCTCCAGCCTCGTGCGCGGGTACCAGCCGAGCAGCACCTCCTTGCTGCCCGGGGTGAACCGGTGGGTGATCAGCTCGGCGGTCAGGTCGAGCCCCGGCACCCCGGCGACGGCGTCCGCGACCGCGTCGAGCAGTTCGCCGTAGTGCTCCCGCCAGCCGGGCAGCGGCATGATCGGCGCGACGGTCAACCCCACGGGGTAGCCGTCGAGGGCGAGCCGGCGCAGCGCCGCCAGCCGGTGCGGCACGGGGGCCGTGCCGCCCTCCATCCGCTCGCTGACCGGGCGGCAGTTGACGCTGAACCGGACCCGGGTGCGCCCGGCGTGCGGCAGCCCCACGAACGTGTCGACGTCGGCGTACTTGGTGGTCCAGCGTAGCTGCACCGGGGCGTCCCAGCCGGCGAAGTGCTCCACCGCCCGCCGCCAGCTGCCGGTGAGGTGCTCCAAAGCCAGCGGGTCCGTGTAGCAGGACGCCTCGAAGGTGGTGCCCTCGGCGGCCCGTCCGGCGTCGCGGCTGGTCACCGTGCCCCGCCCGGCGTAGTCGGCCAGGCCGGCGAGGATGTCGTCCAGGTCGGCGTACACCCGCGTCACCGGTGGCCCCGACAGCGAGCCGGCCAGGTAGCAGTACTGGCAGTGGGCCGGGCAACCCTCCGCCAGGTCGAAGCGCCAGTCCGCGCTGGGCGCGATGGGTTGCAGCTTCCGGCGCGACGGCGGGCTGACCACGATCGCCATGGTCGCCTTCGCCCGCGCGTACGTCTCCCGCTCGGTGGCGCCGCGGACGCCGGTGAGCCGGTTGGCGCGCAGCCGCTCGACCTCGATGCCCAGGGCCTCGACCCGCTGGACGATCCGTCGGCCGTGCGGGTGCTCCAGCGCGGCGGGCGTGGCGACCACCCGGCGCGGCGTCCACCGCCGCGCCGGCCGCGCCGCCGGCGCCAGCCCGGCCAGGTCGCGGGTCGGCACGCGCTCGCCGCTGGCGTCGTGCGGCGCGGGCGGTACGTCGACGGCCAGCGGCTCGTCGACGTCCACCGGCTCGGCCTCCGGCCTCATCCGCGCCGGTTACCCGCCCCGCGCGCCGGCAACCCCGGAGCGGTCAGCCGCGCGTCGGCGCCCCGTCCGGCGCGGGTGCGGCCCCACCGGGTCCCGCCGCCGGCGCCAGGCGGGCGTCGAGGGCGTCGAGGTCGGGGACGAACCACACGTGGCCGGAGCGGTTCGACTCGTGGACGAGGGCGCGCAGGGCCGAACTGGCCGCGAGGTGCTCACCGATGTCGCCGACGACGACCAGGCGGAGCCGGTAGTTGACGAACTTCTGCATGATCTCGCCGGCGAAGCGGGTGCCGAGGGCGAAGAAGGAGGCGTCGAGCCGGTTCACCGGCACGGCCACCACCTGGGCGCCGAGGAAGGCCGAGCCGATCAGGTCCAGCGCGTCCTGCTCGGTGGTCACCGGCGGGCCGTCCGGGTCGCACACCAGCACCGGCACCCCGGCCCGCTCCTGGATGACGTCAGGCATCGCCGGCCTCCCCGGCGAGCAGGCCGTTGTCGCCGTCGAGCACGGCGTCGACCAGGCGCAGCACGTCGGCGGTGGCCGAGGCGCCGCCCAGGATCACGATCTTCATGCGGTTCCGCTCCTCGTCGTGGACGGTCTGGATGCGCAGCGGGTGCGCGGGGTGGTGGTGGGTGCTGTTCGCGGCGGCCAGGACGAGCGTGGCCAGCCGGTCGGCCCCGGCCCGGTCGACGCCGTCGATCTGCACGATGCTCGACACCTCCACCGCCGCACGGCCGCCGGGCCGGGCGGGTGCCGGTCGACCGGTCAGCGCGTCGAGGTCGGCGCGGGCGATCCGGTACTGCTTGCCGATCCGCACCGCCCTGAGCCGACCGGCGCGGATGTAGCCCCGCACGGTGCGCACGTGCAGGCCCAGCCGCTCGGCGACCTGCTCGACCGAATACACTTGCTCACTCATCGTTCCTCAATCTAGCCCCGATGGGGAAGGATAGGGAAGCGGTTGTGACACAGGTGTCGTTCCCGCCCGCGCCGGTGCCGGCCGAACGGAACGCGAATATCCATTGCGGCCACCGTCCCGGCCCGCCTACCGTCATCGGCGCAAGGTCAACCGAACGACCCAGGGGAGTACGCCGTGTCGCAGCGCACCCGCACCGACGCCGTGTGGCCGACGCCGCGCGGTGGTGCCCTGCTGCCCACGGGCACACCAGCCTGCGGGCGACGCCGTCCCGGACAGGGGTGGCAGCGGGGGTGGCGGCGCGTCTAGCGCCCGCGCGTACGCGCAGCCGCCCACCCCACCGGGGCCGGGCGGCTTTTTCGTCCACCCGGTCGCCCCACCACGGGCGACCGGGAGCACGACCGTCACCGGGACGAGGGAGCTGGCTGACCCGCTCGCCTTGGGCGCGAGAGACACGGGGTTCGATTCCCCGGTCCCGGACGGCAGGGGCGGGGCTTCGGCCCTGCCCTGACACGGGCCGTCGGAGCACCGGGAGGCTCACCCGGTGCCCGGCCGGCCCACCCGCTGCACCCGTCGGGTCCCGCCCGGCGGGCCGGCCGCGCGCTGGGCGCGGAGAGGCCGTGCAGGCCACTCCCGCCGGGTTCGATTCCCGGGCGGTCGTCGATGCCTTCCGGTCCCGCCGCCTCGGTGGCGGCCGGCCGACGACACGAGGAGACGACGATGAGCTACACCCCGCTCGCGGGCACCCGCGCGCCGGTCCGGGTCTGGACCGACCCGTACGGCATCGAGCCGCAGGCCGCCCAGCAACTGCGCAACATCGGCGCGCTCCCGTGGGTGCAGGGCGTCGCGGTCATGCCCGACGTGCACTTCGGCAAGGGCGCCACGGTCGGCTCGGTCATCGCGATGCGGCAGGCCGTCTCGCCGGCGGCGGTCGGCGTCGACATCGGCTGCGGCATGTCCGCGGTGCGCACCTCGCTGACCGCCGCCGACCTCCCGGACGACCTGGCGGGGCTGCGCTCGGCGATCGAGGCCACGATCCCGGTCGGGTTCAACCAGCGGGAGAAGCCGGTCGACCCGCGCCGGGTCCGTGGCCTGGAGCAGGCCGGCTGGGACGACTTCTGGCGCCGGTTCGCCGACCTCGACCGGCGGGTGGCGCAGTTGGAGACCCGGGCCCAGCGGCAGATGGGCACGCTCGGCGGCGGCAACCACTTCATCGAGGTCTGCCTGGAGCAGGGCGGCGTCGACGAGGGACGGGTGTGGCTGATGCTGCACTCCGGCTCCCGCAACATCGGCAAGGAGCTGGCGGAGCGGCACATCGCGGTCGCCCGGCGGCTGCCGCACAACACCGACCTGCCCGACCGTGACCTCGCGGTGTTCCTCGCCGGCACGCCGGAGATGGACGCCTACCGCCGGGACCTGTGGTGGGCGCAGGAGTACGCGCGGCGCAACCGGGCGGTCATGCTCGCCCTGCTCTGTGGGGTGGTCCGGGAGCAGTTCCCGCACGTCGGCTACGACGAGCCGATCAGCTGCCACCACAACTACGTGGCGGAGGAGAGCTACGACGGCGTCGACGTGCTGGTCACCCGCAAGGGGGCGATCCGGGCCGGTCGGGGGGACCTGGGCATCATCCCGGGATCGATGGGCACCGGCTCGTACGTCGTGCGGGGCAAGGGGAACCCGGACGCGTACTGCTCGGCCTCGCACGGGGCGGGGCGGCGGATGTCGCGGGCGCAGGCGAAGCGGACGTTCAGCACCGCCGACCTGGCCGCGCAGACCGCCGGCGTGGAGTGCCGCAAGGACGCCGGAGTGGTCGACGAGATCCCGGGGGCGTACAAGGACATCACCCAGGTGATGGCGCAGCAGGAGGACCTGGTCGAGGTGGTGGCGCACCTCAAGCAGGTGGTCTGCGTGAAGGGATGACCGCCGACCGGCGCCCGGGAGGGGAGGGCGCCGGTCGCACCCCTCCGGCGGCCCGCGCGACGCCGACCACGCCCGGTGGGGATCCCCCCGTCCGGGTCGGGCCGCGATCGATACCCGTAGAGTCTCGCCGTGACCGAGATCGACGTACAGGTCGACCTGTTCCATCCGGCGGACCGGCTGTGGCACGCATTGACGGATCGCGCTCTGCTCGCCCGGTGGTTCACCGAGGTCGAGCCGATGGCCGGGGCGCGCGGCCGGCTGCTGCTGTTCACCGCCGGCCTGCCCGGGTTCGACGCCGCCGTCGACGCGGAGGTGACCGACCGGCGGGAGCCGGAGCTGATCGCGTTGCGGTGCCTCGAGGGCGGCCGGCGCAGCCGGCTGGTCTGTGCCGTCGCCCCCACCGCCGAGGGGTGCCGGCTGTCGGTCCGCGAGGTGCTGGAGCACGGCAGCTGGAGCGAGGAGCAGCGCGAGCGCCGCGAGGAGTCCTACCGGCAGGCGTTGACGGGACGACTGCCGGCGATCCTCGACTGGCTGGCCTTCCGGCAGGTCGACCTGCGTCGGGGCGAGGCCGGGATGACCGCCGAGATGCCGGTGACCGAGGTGGTCGGCGACGAGCCGGCACCGGCCGGCCGCCGCCGCTGGCCGCTGTTGGTCGCGGGGCTGGCCGGCGTCGTGCTGGCCGCCGGGGCGGCGGCGTGGGCGGTCCTGCCCGCCGAGCCGGACCTGGTCGCCGGCCCGGTCGCGACGCCGTCGCCGACCGCCGCGGCCACCCCGAGCCGTACGCCGCGGGCGACCCCGTCGGCCCGCCCCACGCGCAGCGCCACGCCGACCCCGTCCCGCCCGAGCCGGACGCCGTCGGCGAGCCCCTCGGCGACGCCCTCGCGTACGCCCACCTCGAACGCGCCGTCGGCCCCCGCCATGACCGCCCGCTACCAGACCGTGTCGACGCGGCTGCTCGGCTTCACCGGCGAGGTGGTCGTCGACAATCCCGGCAGCACGGCGGTGAACGGCTGGGCGGTGGTCGTCACGCTGGCCGAGGGCGGCACGCTGACCGACGTCAGCGGGGCGGACTGGCGGCGGGACGGGCAGGTCGTCACCTTCACCGGGCCGCCCGTGCCGGCCGGCCGCTCGCGGACCTTCACGTTCGCCGTGCGCGACGTCGACCAGCTCACCAGGGCGCCCGAGGACTGCTCGCTGGGCGACGACCCGTGCGCGGGCCTCTGACGCCGTCGCGGGTACCCGTGGCACCGGACCCGCGCTGTTAGGATGGGCGCGAGTGATCGGGACAGGGAGACCAGACGTGGCGGGTGACGACGACATCTCCGGGTGACACCGGAAGTGCCCGGCCAGCGGCAGGCGTTCGACCGCCGCCGTGGCCGCGGGCCGTCGTTCCCGAATCCCGTCCCCAGGGCGCCCCGCGCGCCCACGTCACACCAAGGGCTTCCGCATGTCCGATGCGTTCATCATCTGTTCTCGCCTCTCCTTCTCCTGGCCGGACGACACCCCGGTCTTCGAGGGCCTGTCCTTCACGGTGGGCGCCGGCCGCACCGGCCTCGTCGCGCCGAACGGCGCCGGCAAGACCACGCTGCTCAAGCTGATCGCCGGCGAGCACCGGCCCACCGGCGGCTCCGTGACCGTCGACGGGCTGCTCGGCTACCTGCCGCAGAGCCTTCCGCTGGCCGGCGACCTGACCGTGGCCGAGGTCATGGGCATCGCGCCGGTGCTCGGGGCGCTGCACGCCATCGAGTCCGGGGACGCCGACGAGAAGCACTTCACCACGATCGGCAACGACTGGGACATCGAGGAGCGCACCCGCGCCCAACTGGACCGGCTCGGCCTCGACGACGTGTCCCTCGGCCGGCCCCTGCACACCCTCAGCGGCGGTCAGGTCGTCTCCCTCGGCCTGGCGGCGCAACTGCTGCGGCGGCCCGACGTCCTGCTCCTCGACGAGCCCACCAACAACCTGGACCTCGACGCCCGCCGCAAGCTGTACGCCGTGCTGGAGGACTGGAACGGTTGCCTGCTGCTGGTCAGCCACGACCGGGCGCTGCTGGACCGGATGGACCGCATCCTCGAACTCGACCGGAGCGAGGTCCGCTCCTACGGCGGCAACTACACCGCGTACGAGGAGGCGGTACGCGCGGAGCGGGAGGTCGCGGAGAAGAACGTCCGCCACGCCGAGCAGGAGGTCAAGCGGGAGAAGCGGGAGATGCAGCAGGCGCGCGAGCGGGCCGAGCGCCGGGCGGGCAACGCCGCCCGCAACCTGAAGAGCGCCGGCCTGCCGAAGATCTTCGCGGGCACCATGAAGCGGGGCGCCCAGGAGTCGGCGGGCCGGTCGAACGAGACGCACGCCGCGCGGGTCGGCGACGCCAAGGCCCGGCTCGACGAGGCGGGCCGGGCCCTGCGCGAGGAGCAGCGCATCATGCTGGAACTGCCCGGCACCAACCTTCCGGCCGGCCGCACGGTCTTCCACGGCGAGGGGATGCAGGTCCGCTACGGCGAGCGTGCCCTGTTCGCCGGTGACGGCGTGGACCTCACGATCCGGGGGCCCGAGCGGATCGCGCTCACCGGTCCGAACGGCGCCGGCAAGTCCACCCTGCTGCGCCTGGTCAGCGGCGACGTGCAGCCGGAGGGCGGTCGGACCAGGCGGGCCGACGGCCGGATCGCGTACCTGTCCCAGCGGCTGGACCTGCTGGACCTCGACCGCACGGTGGCGGAGAGCCTGGCCGCGTACGCGCCCGCGATGCCGGAGGCGCAGCGGATGACCCTGCTCGCCCGCTTCCTGTTCCGGGGCTCCCGCGCCCACCTCCCGGTCGGGGCGCTCTCCGGCGGCGAGCGGCTCCGCGCCACCCTGGCCTGCGTGTTGTTCGCCGAACCGGCACCGCAGTTGCTCCTGCTCGACGAGCCGACCAACAACCTGGACCTGGTCAGCGTCGGCCAGTTGGAGAGCGCGCTCGACGCGTACGAGGGCGCGTTCGTCGTGATCAGCCACGACGAACGGTTCCTCGCGGCGATCGGCGTGGACCGCTGGCTGCGGCTCGCCGACGGCCGGCTGCGGGAGACCGGCGCCCCCGCCGGCGTCGCGTCGGAGTCGTGACCGGGGGTGTCAGCCGATGCGGTACTGGTCGCCGTAGACGGCGAACACCAGCGGCGTGTTCAGGTTGAAGTTGCCGTTGTTGAGGAAGACCCGCTGCGCGGTGTCCACGCGGGAGGTGTCCGAGTGGGCGGGTTCCTTCCTCATCTCGGCGACCCGCTCGTCGAGGAAGGCGTGCAGCCAGGTCCGCTCGTCGCCGCCCTGGGCCGGGGGCTTCGCCCGGGCCAGGGCGCGGCTGCGGATCGCGCGCATGCCCTCGTAGCCGTGCATCACCGCCGCGTCGTAGTAGGCGAACTGCCCGAGCGCCCGCACCCCGTCGGCCTTGCCGTCGCGGACGGACGGGTTGAAGTAGACGCGGTCCCGCTCGGCCTCCTGCGCGGCCCGGAAGACGGGGTCGGCGGCGGCGGTGCGCCAGTCGCGGGGGAAGTACGGGTCGAGGCCGGCGTGCGAGTCGCTGCCGTTGACGGCGCGCAGCGCCGGCAGGTAACCGGCCAGCACGTTGCCGGGCTTGGTCCGGGTGTACGCCTCCACCAGTTCGAGCATGTCGCCGGTGCCGGAGCAGAAGCCGATGATGCCGGCGGTGTAGCCGCGCCCGTCGCCGATGTCCTCGATGTAGGAGAACTGCGCGCGCCAGTCGAGGGAGGAGTTCTCCGCCGCCGACACGAGCTGCATGGCGACGTCCTTCTTGGCCGGGTCGTCGAGGGGGACGCCGGCCGGGGCGGACGGGGTGGGCGTGGCGCCGCCGCCGGGCAGGGTCCACCGTTGGTTGGCGGTGCCGGAGCAGCTCCAGATCTGCAACCGGGTGCCGTTGGCCGTGCTCCAGTCCGTGACGTCGAGGCACTTGCCCGAGCCGGTGTTGACCAGCGTGCCGTTGCTGGCGGTCCACCTCTGTGCGCCGGTGCCGTTGCAGTCGTACAGCTGCACCTTGGCGCCGTCGGCGGTCGACGCGGCGGTGACGTCCAGGCACTTGCCGAGCGCGCGGAGCGATCCGTCGGCGTTGCCGACCGTCCAGACCTGGGCCGCGGTGCCGTTGCAGTCCCAGAGCTGGATCGGCGTGCCGTTGGCGGGACTGGCCCTGCGACGTCGACGCACTTGCCGCCGAGGCCGGTGACCGGCCCGGCCGCCGCGGCGCTGGCCGAGGGCAGGCCGTAGCCGATCGCGGCGACGGTGACGGCGAGGGCCCCCGAGAGCTGGGCGACTGTCCGCTTGCGAGGCGTGGCGCTCCTCAGGGGGAAGGGTGGGCCGACCTGCGGTTGCGGGCCTCGCGCTGCGTCGCGTCGACGCGACACCACAACACTGGAAACCCTGTTAACGAATAGCAGCTTGTCGATTGGTGGTCAATCCGTGTCGAACCGCGGGCGTCAGCACGCCGGGCGCCGCCATGATCCACGCTGCTGCACCTCATCGGCCAGCGGGTGCCGCTGTACCAGGTAGTACCGGTCGGGCAGGCGTAACACCGTCGCTGCCGAGTCGGCACCGAGGTCGCGGGCGAGCACCACCGTCGCACCGCCCTCCCGGGCGACGACGCTGACGGCGAGTGCCCCGGCCCGACCGCACAGCGTGAGGGGATCGACGGATGGTTCGAGCAGCGTCACGGTGGCCGGCGTGACGGATTGGTCGAGCAGGCCGGTGCGCAGCTCCGAGGGCACGTGACCGTCGCGCAGCGCCACGGAGGCCGCCTGCTCACGGCCGTTCAGCCACTCGGACACGGACGTCACGACCAGCCCCGCGACGACGGCGACGATCGCGGTCGCGGCGACGGCGACCCACCAGGGTTGCGATCGCCGGGCGATGGCGTAGAGGTCCTGGCGCACGGCGTCGAGCACCGACGCCGGCGACCACCGCAGCACCGTGGCCGGGCGGCGCCGGGCGATCCTGACGCACAGGAGCGTCGCCGCCGCGGCCAGGACGGTCGTGTACCCCACCGCCGGCGCGGGAGCGGCCAGGATGCGGCTGGCACCGACGCCTGCTGCGGCGGCGAGGGCGAGAGTGGCGACGCCGAGGGCGTATCCGGCGGTGTACGTCTGCCACGGCGCCCGCCGGTTGGCGAGCGGATAGTGGAAGGCCAGCAGTGCCATGAGCGCGAACGCGTATCCGAGCTGGGCCCGGAGCCCGCCGGTCACCGCGAGGACGGGCACCAGGACGCCGAGGACGACGACGGCGAGAGCGGCCGACTCACCGACGGCGTGGGCCAGGCGGGCGCTGCTGCCCAGCAGGTAGCCGACGCCCATCGCCGCCACCATGGCCAGGCCGACCAGCGCCGCCAGCGCCGTGGCGAGAGCGGCGGACGCGGCCATCCCCGCCTCGTCGACCGGCAGTTCGGAGGCGGGCACTCCCAGCCCGGCGCTGAACACTCCGTGCCCGGCGCGGAGCGTGAGGTAGATCAGCAGGAACAGGCCGACCGTGGCCACCGCCGCGGCCAGCGGCCACCAGCGGCGCAGGCGCCGGGGCGCGGCGCCGGGTGTCTCCGGGTCAGGGGAGAGGCCGCTGAACGGAGGCAACAGCCCCGGCACGTGCAGCCAGATCGTCGTCCGGGTCTCCTTGACCGGCGCCCGCACCGGCTGGAAGGTGTTCGACGGGAGATCCCGGTAGTCGTGGCGCACGATCGCCCGGTAGATGTCGTCGGAGGCGATCAGCACGACCGGTCCTCCGCTCAGGCGCAACACGTCCCGTGCCGGCTGTGCGTCCAGGATCCGGAAGGCGTGGATGAGCGGCTCGCCGGAGTAGCCGTGCTCGTCGGCCTGCACGTCGCCGGCATGCACGGCGAGGCGTAGATGGAACCGCTCGTCGATGTCGGCGCCGCGGTTGTGCTCGGCCACCCGCTCGCCGAGCAGGACCGGCAGGCGGGCCAGCAGAGGCAGCTTGGACACCTGCGGCGGCACGAGCAGGAACAGGCCGTCGCCGCGGTCCTCGTGGTAACAGCGCTCCCAGTCGACGCCCGCCTCTCGCAGCGCCTCCCGTACGCACCGGTACAGGTGCTCGCGAACGACCTGCTGCTGCACGTTGCGTCGCTTGCTGAAACTCGCCACGTCCACCGCCAGGATGGTGAAGTACGCGGGCCCGTCCGTCGCGGGGTGCTCCGTCGCCCAGGTGGCGGTGGATGACACGTCAGGCCACCTTCGGGTCGACGGATGCCTGCCGCCGGCGCGACCCGGTGGCGACGGCGCGCAGCGGCTCGAGATGGTGCACCCGCACCTGGCCGCGGCCGGTGCTGACGTGCCCGAGTTCGCGCAGCACCCGCAGGGCCCGGACGACCTGCTCCCGCGAGGCGGCCACGGCTGCGGCGATCTCGGTCTGCGTCAGGGGCAGCGCGGCGCCGGACGCCGCGATCGGGTCCTGTCGATCCACACTGACCTCGACGAGCAGGGCGGCCAGCCGTTGGACCACGTCGGCGCTGGCGTAGCCGGTGCGATGCCGGTCGGCGTGCCGCAGACGCTCGGCCAGGACCGCGAGCATGACCCAGGGCAGCCGGGTGAACTCGTGGAGGAATGACGTGAATGCGGCGGCATTCATCAACCGCACCTGCACACGACCCACCGCCTGTACCGTCGCCGACCTTTGCGGAGATCCGAAAATCGACAGTTCACCGAGGAGTTCGCCCGCACCGCGAAAGGCCAGGATCACCTCGCAGCCGGTGGCGGAGTTGCCGACGACCTTCAACCAGCCCTGCTGTACCAGTACGACCTTTCCTGCCGGTTCACCCTGCCGGAACAGCACGTGACCATGGGCCAGTTCCAGCGCGTCGCTGCGGGCTTCGAACGCGTCCCGCTCGGGGCCGGTCAATTGGCCCCAGAAATGTCCCGTCGCCAACACGGCGTCAGTGTAGTCCTCTCATCGTCGAGCGGTGTGCGTCATCTGACGCAGACATTGTCCCCGGTCGCTGTCGAAATGGGTGCACCGGCGAGCGGAAAGAGGTGGCCCGATGACGGTCGGCCGGACGGTTTCGATGGTCCTGGGCATGGTGCTGACCCTGTCGGCCGGCCCGCCCCCGGCGGCCGGTGTGACGGGCCCGGCCGCCGGTGCGCCGCCACCCGGTGGCGGCGAGCGTGCCGCGCTGGCCGAGGCCGCGCTCACGGGCCGCCGCGTCGAAGTCGCCTCGGGGCGCTCCGCCTACGCGGAGGTCTACGCCAATCCGCACGGCACGCTCACGACGGTGGTGCACGCCCGCCCACAGTGGGTGCGCCAGGGCGGGGGCTGGGTGCCGGTGGACACCACGCTCGTAGCCCGGTCCGACGGCACGGTGGCACCGCGGGCCACCGCCCTCGACGTGGCGTTCTCCGGAGGTGGGGACGACACCGTGGCGACGGTGACCGCCGGTCCGTCGCGACTGGCTCTCACCTGGCCCGCCCCGCTGCCGGAGCCCGTCCTCGACGGGCCGGTCGCCACCTACGCCGACGTGTTGCCCGGAGTGGACCTCAGCGTCCGCGCCGACGTCACGGGATTCGCGGAGACCCTGGTCGTCAGGACCGCCACGGCGGCGGCCAACCCGGATCTGCGGCGCATCCGCTTCGGCCTGCGCGGGCCCGGCCTGCACGTCGGCGCCGACGCCGCCGGCAACATCAGCGCACGCGACCGGCAGGGGCGTGTGGTGCTCGGCGGCGCCACTCCGCAGATGTGGGACGCCGGCACGGTGGCAGCCGTGGGACGGGCCGGAGCGGTCGCCGGCCCGCCGACCGGTTCGCGCGTGCGCGCCATGGGCGTCGCCGTGCGCGACGACGCCGTGGTCGTCCGTCCCGACCTGGCCATGCTGTCCGACCCGCGCACCCGTTATCCCGTCTACCTGGATCCGGGGTTGACCGGCGGACGCGTCAACTGGACCTCCGTGTGGCGCAGGTTCCCGAACACCCGTTACTGGAACTCCGGCGACGTGGCACGGGTCGGCTACGAGTCGCAGGAGGGCAACCTCAACCGCTCCCTGTTCGCCATGGACACCTCCGGGGTGGTCGGCAGGCGCATCATCCGCGCCACGTTCCGCGCCTTCGAGACCTATGCCTGGTCGTGCTCGGCGCGCCCCGTGCAGTTGTGGAACACCGGCGGCATCGACACGAACACCACCTGGAACAACCAGCCAGGCTGGCACCACCACCTCGGCACCGTCTGGGCCGCCAAGGGCTACTCGGGCAACTGCGCGCAGGGTGGCGTGGACTTCGACGCGACCTGGGGCACCCAGCTCGCGGCCGACTCCGGCTGGCACGTCTTCACCCTCGGACTACGCGCCGAGAACGAGGGCGACGCCTTCGGCTGGAAGAAGTTCCGCAACGACCCCGTCCTGGAGATCGAGTACAACAGCCGACCGGATCCGCCGGGCGGCCAGCACACCGACGCGTCGGTGCCGTGCGTCGCCGGGGAGCAGCGGCCGTTCGTGGCCACCACGACCCCGACGCTGAAGGCCGTGCTGACCGACCCGGACGGCTGGGCCGGGCAGCACGTGTCGGCCCGCTTCGAATGGTGGATCCGGGACGGTCAGCTGCGCGGCGAGTACCACAGTGCCGCGGCGCCGTCGGGCTCCACGTTCCAGGTACGCGTACCCGACGGGCACTTCGTCGACGGCGCGGTGATCGCGTGGCGGGTGCGGGCCGACGACGGCGTCACCACCGGTGAGCACGGTCCGTGGTGCGAGCTCGCCGTCGACCTGACGGCCCCCGAGCGTCCGCCGGCGGTGACGTCCGAGCAGTTGCCGGAGGACGAGTGGGGCAGCGCGAGCGTCGGCCGTCCCGCCGCGGTCACCTTCGCCGCCAACGCCGTCGAGGACGTCGCCGGCTACCTGTACGGCCTGCACGACCCGCCCACGTCGTTCGTCCCCGCCACCCACCCGGGCGGCCCGGCGAGTGCCACCGTCACTCCCGTCACCGACGGGCCGCAGATTCTGTTCGTGCGCAGCCGTGACGGCGCGGGCAACCTCGGCCCGGTACGGCGCTACCTCTTCTACGCCTGGGCGGGCGCGCCGCCCGTCGCACACTGGCGGCTGGACGCCGCGCCCTCGGGGCGCAGCCCGGACGAGTCCGGGGCACACGAGCTGACGCTGCGGGCGACGGCGGGCGTCACGACCGACGCGGGGGCGCCCGCCGGTTCCGGCTACCTCACCACGGATGCCGACGGTGACCATGCCGCCACCGTCGGCCCGGTGACCCGCACCGACACCAGCTTCAGCGTCGCCGGGTGGCTGCGGTTGGGCGAGGGCGGCACCTGGCGTACCGCCGTGGTGCAGGACGGCGTGCACAGCAGCCGCTTCGCCCTGCAGTACGCACCGGTCGACGGCGGTCGGTGGGCGTTCAACCTCGCCGACCAGGACGCCCAGCCCACCTCCACCCTGGCCATGTCGACCGAACCCGCCGTGCTGCACCGCTGGACCCACGTCGCCGGCGTCTACGACGCCAGCAGCCAGCAGATCCGGCTGTACGTCGACGGCGTCCTCGTCGCGGCGACGCCGCACACTCACGCCTGGCACGCCGCCGGGCCGGTGTGGATCGGCACCGGCTGGTGGTACGGCGCCGTCGGTGGCCAGTGGCTGGGCGACATCGACGACGTACGGATCTGGGACCGGGTCGTCACCGACGACGAACTGCACCAGCTCGCCGCCTCGAACGGGCACTACGTCACCGCCAACCTCGCCCGCCGGCAGCCGGCCACCGCCGACTCGGCCTGCGCCCCGGACGAGGGCCCGTCGCGAGCCGTCGACGGCAGCACGGCCACCAACTCCAAGTGGTGCTCCTCCAGCGGGGACCGGTGGCTGACCGTCGACCTCGGCGTCCGGCAGGCCATCGGCACCGTGACGGTCCGGCACGCCGCCGCCGGTGGCGAGAACCCCGTGTGGAACACCCGCGACTTCGACCTGCAGACCTCCGACGACGGCCTCACGTGGGCCACCGTCGCGCAGGTCAGAGCCAATACGACGGCGGTGTCCCGGCACCACCTCGGCGAGACGACGCCCGCCCGGTACCTGCGGGTCGCCGTCCGGGTGCCCACTCAGGACGGCGACCCGGCCGCCCGCGTCTACGAAGTAGAGGTGAGCCGGCGATGAAGCTGGAGCGGGCCCGAGGCCCGATAGCCGTGTGACCGCTGTCGTGCTGCTGGCGGGCGTTCCCGTCGTACCGCCGGCCGCCGCGGCCGCCGCCGGGATCACCCTGCCGCCGCTGCCGCAGCAGCGGTCGGTGCCCGCCACGGCCGTGCCGGTCGCGCCGCGCGGCGCCGACCCCGAAGCCGGCTCCGCGTCGCCTCCCGCCGGATCGCCCCGGTGGCCGCGCGCACACACCGGCACCCTCGTCCTGCCCGCCGCCGCGACCGGACCCGCCGCCGGCCGGCCGCACGCGGTACCCGCCGGCGACAGCCCGGTGTCCGTGGCGCGCGCCGTCGGGCCCGGCAGCGCCACCGCTGTCGAGGTGGCGGTGGCGGACCGGTCGTCGACGGTGCGGGCCGGCGTCGACGGACTGCTGCTGGCGGTGCGTCCCACCGGCACCCGCGCCGCCGGTCGGGTGCGCGTCGGCGTCGACTACCGGGGCTTCCGGCAGGCATACGGCGGCGACTGGGCATCGCGGCTGCGGCTGGTCGCGCTGCCCGACTGCGTCTTGGCCGAGCCCGACCCCGTCCGCTGCTCACGGCGACAGCCGGCGGCCGGCACGAACGACACGCGTACGCACCGCGCCAGCGCCGTGGTGACCGCGGCGGCCGGCGGCAGCGTGTACGCGCTGACGGCGGACGAGTCGGGACCCGCCGGCGACCACGGCGCCACGCCCCTGGCCGCCTCGGCGACCTGGGACGCCGGCGGACCCTCCGGTGACTTCTCCTGGTCCTACCCGATGCGGGTGCCACCGTCGCTCGGTGGGCCCGCCCCCGAACTGGAGCTGGCCTATTCCTCGGGCTCCGTGGACGGACGCACCGCCGCCACCAACAACCAGGCATCCTGGGCGGGGGAGGGCTTCGACCTGGGCTCCGGGTTCATCGAACGCCGCTACACCGGCTGCGCCGACGACACGGCCGGTGCCGGCAGCCCGAAGACCGGAGACCTGTGCTGGCAGGCGGACAACGCCAGCTACTCCCTCGGCGCCGGCGGCGGCGAACTCGTCCGTGACGACGCCACCGGGCAGTGGCGGCCGCGCCGCGACGACGGCAGCCGCGTCGAGCGCCTCGTTGGCGCCGGCAACGGCGACAACGACGGCGAGTACTGGCAGCTGACCACCACCGACGGCACCCGCTACGTGTTCGGCCGCCGGCCCGACTCCGCGTGGACCGCACCGGTGTTCGGCAACCACCCGGGCGAGCCCTGTCACGCCGCGACGTTCGCCGCCTCCTGGTGCCAGCAGACATGGCGGTGGAACCTCGACACGGTCATCGACACCCACGGCAACACGATGACCTACCACTACGGCACCGAGACCAACCACTACGGCCGCAACCTCACCGCGTCCGCGGGCACCGCGTACACCCGTGGTGGCTGGCTGGCGCGCATCGACTACGGCACCCGCCAGGACACCTCCGCTCCGGCCCCCGCCAGGGTGGTCTTCGACGTCGCCGACCGGTGCCGGCCGACCGGACCCTGCGACGGGCAGCCGGCCCAGCTGCCCGACGTGCCGCTCGACCGGGCCTGCGCGGCCGGCACCGCCTGCACGGGCCGGCTCAGCCCCACGTTCTGGACCCGCCAGCGACTGGCGAAGGTGACCACCGAGGTGCGCTCCGGCGACGGCTACCGCCCGGTCGACTCGTGGACCCTGGCGCACACCTTCCCGGATCCCGGCGACGGCACCGCGCCCAGCATGTGGCTGAACGCGGTCCGGCACACCGGGCACGTTGGCGGGAACCAGGCCGTACCCGAAGTCAACTTCGACGCGGTCCACCTGCCGAACCGGGTCGACGCGCTGGAGGGCGTGCCCCCGCTCAACCGCCCCCGCATCGCCGCCGTGCACAACGAGAGCGGCGGCGTCCTCGGTGTCAGCTACTCGCCGCCGCAGTGCCGCCGGGCGGGGGCCATGCCGACCGCCCCGGACCGCAACACCATGCGGTGCTTCCCCGCCCACTGGATGCCGGACGGGGCCACGGCGCCGGTCCTCGACTGGTTCCACAAGCACGTCGTCACGCAGGTCGTCGAGACCGACCGCACGGGCGGCTCTCCCAACGAGGTCACCACCTACGAGTACCTCGACGGCGCGGCCTGGCACTACGACGACAACGACCTGACCCCGCAGCACCTGCGCACCTGGGGGCAGTGGCGCGGCTACGGGCGGGTGCGCACGCTGCACGGCGAACCCGCTCCCGGGGTCGTGCGCTCCGTCACCGAGCACCGCTACCTGCGCGGGATGGACGACGACCGGCTCGCCTCCGGGGGCCGCCGCGACGTCTGGGTCGCCGACACCGACGGCGGCAGCGTGGAGGACCATTCCGCCCTGGCCGGCTTCCTCCGCGAGGAGATCGAATACGACGGCGACGGCGGCCCCGTCGTCACCGCCACCGTCCACCATCCCTGGCGGCGCGGACCCACGGCCACCCGCAACCGCGGCGGCGTCACCGTCGAGGCCTTCGACGTCGAGGTCGGCCGCACGCAGGTGCGCACCGCGCTGGCGGCCGGCGGCTGGCGCCGCACGGAGGTCGGCACCGAGTTCGACGGGTACGGGCAGGTCAGCCGGATCGACGACCGCGGCGACCTGAGCACCCCTGACGACGACGAGTGCACCCGGTTCAGCTACGCCCGCAACCCGCACTCCTGGCTCGTCGAGCTGACCTCGCGCGTGGAGACCGTGGCGGTGCCCTGCGCGCAGGCCCCGCGCTACCCGGACGACCTGGTCAGCGACGTGCGCAGCTACCACGACGACGCCGACGAGCACGGCGCCGTGCCGACCCGCGGCGACGTCACCCGGGTGGAGGAGGTCTCCGGCCACTCCGGCGGCACGCCCACGTACGCGGTGACCACCCGGCGTCGCTACGACGCCCAGGGACGCGTGACCGAGGCCCACGACGCCGCCGGGCGCCGGACCGTCACCACCTACCAGGCCGACGGCGGCGGGCCGGTGACCGCCACGACCACCGCCAACACGCTGGGCCACACCACCACCACCGAGCTGGAACCGGCCTGGGGCGTGGCCACCGCCGAGATCGACGCCAACGGCCGGCGCACCGACCTGGCGTACGACCCGCTCGGCCGGCTGACGGCGGCCTGGCTGCCCGGGCGCTCCCGCGCCGCCGGGCACACCCCCACCACCGAGTACCGCTACCTCGTGCGCACCGACGGCCCGGTCGTCGTCACCACCCGCTCGCTGGCCCCCGACGGCGGCCACATCGACAGCCACGACCTCTACGACGGGCACCTGCGCCTGCGGCAGACGCAGGCACCCGCGCCCGGCGGCGGCCGGCTGGTCACCGACACCAGCTACGACAGCCGTGGTCTGCCGGTCCGGGAGAACGACACCTACCACCACACCGCGCCGCCCGACACGACGCTGCGCGTCGCCGCCGACAACACGGTGCCGGCCCAGACCCGGACGGTGTACGACGGCGCCGAGCGGCCCGTCGCCGAGATATTCCTCGTGCTCGGGGTGGAACGCTGGCGCACCACCACCGCCTACGGCGGTGACCGCGAGAGCGTCGCCCCACCCTCCGGCGCCGTCGCGACCACGGAGCTGACCGACGCCGACGGGCGTGTCGTCGAGTTGCGCCAGCACCACGGCGCGAGCCCCGACTCCGACTACGACGCCACCCTTTACCACTACCACCGCAACGGGGCCCTCGAGCGCGTCACCGACGCCGACGGCAACACCTGGCGCTACCACTACGACCTGCGCGGCCAACTCGTCCGCACCGAGGACCCCGACCGGGGCACCAGCACCTTCACCTACGACCAGGGCGGCGACCTGGCCAGCGTCACCGACGCGCGCAACCAGAAGCTGACCCCGGTGTACGACCCGCTCGGCCGCGTCGTGCGGGTGCACCACGGCGGCACCGACGGGCCCAAACTCCTCGAGTACGGCTACGACACCCTCGCCAAGGGACACCTCGGCACCGCCACCCGCTACGTCGGCGCCGACGCGTACACCACCTCCGTCACCGGCCTCGACGAGGCGTACCGGCCCACCGGCACCGCCGTGGACGTCCCGGCGGCCGCGGCGGGACGGCTCGCCGGCCGGTACGAGTTCACCGCCACCTACCACGCCGACGGCAGCCTCGCCACCACCGGTACCCCGGCCGTCGGCGGCCTGCCCGCCGAGACCGTCCAGCACGCCTACGACCCGCTCGGCCTGCCCACCCGCACCTTCTCGACGCTGGCCACCTACGTGGCCGAGACCACCTACAACGGCTACGCCGAGCCGCAACGCCTCACCCTCGGCGCGACCGGGAAGCGCATGTGGCACACCTACTACCGGCAGGAGGGCACCCGCCGGCTCGAACGCAGGATCACCGACCGGGAGTTGGCCAGCTCGCCCCGGGTCGCCGACGTGCAGCACACCTACGACGACGCCGGCAACCTGCTGCGCATCGCCGACACGCCACGGGGCGGCCCGGCCGACATCCAGTGCTTCCGCTACGACCACCTGCGCCGGATGACCGACGCCTGGACCACCCCCGACCCCTGTGGGCAGCCCGCCTACCACGGCGCCGGCCCCGCCCCGTACCACCACTCCTACACCTACGACCGCAGCGGCAACCGGCTCACCGAGACCCGCCACGGCGCCGGCGAGCCCACCCGGGCGTCGTACCGCTACCCGGCCGCGGGCGACCCGCAGCCGCACGCCGTGAGCTGGGTCGAGACCACCACCGCCACGGTCACCCGCCGGGACAGCTACCGCTACGACGCCACCGGCAACCTGGTGGAGCGCCTCGTCGACGGCAACACCCAGCGCCTGACCTGGGATCCGGAAGGCCGGCTCGGCGCGGTCACCGGCGGCGGCGGGACCACCTCCTACGTCTACGACGCCGACGGCAACCGCCTGCTGCGCCACGACCCGACCGGCAGCACGCTCTACCTCGGGACAATGGAGGTGCACGCCGACAGGGACGGCGGTGCGATCACCGCCACCCGCTACTACGGCCACGACGGCGAGACCGTGGCCGTACGGACCAGCCAGGACGGTCTCGTCTGGCTCGGCGGCGACCACCACGGCACCCACCAGACCGCCGTCTCGGCCGACACCCTCACCGTGCGGCAGCGGCGCTTCCTGCCCTTCGGCGAGCAACGCGGCCCCGACACCGCCTGGAGCGGCGAGAAGGGCTTCGTCGGCGGCACCGTCGACAGGTCCACCGGCCTCGTCCACCTGGGCGCCCGCGAGTACGACCCGGGCACCGGAAGGTTCGTCTCCGTCGATCCCATCATCGACCCCGGCGACCCGCAGCAGATGAACGGGTACGCCTACGGCAACAACGCCCCCGCCACCTTCAGCGACCCCGACGGCCTCAAGCCGTGCAGCAGCTCCGGTTGCCGCTCCGGTGGAGGCAAGGGCCCCTCCGCGAAGGACCTCGCCTGGGCCAAGAAGGTCAAGAAGCAGAGCGTGGTCCGGGTCGCCATCAACGCCGGCGGCAAGATCCTCAGCGAGTTCCTCGGCATCAACGACATCAAGCGCTGCTTCGGCAAGGGCAAGGTGTCGTCCTGCCTCTCCCTCGCACTCGACCTCATCCCGTGGGGCAAGATCCTCAAGGCCAAGAAGCTCGCCAGCGCGGTCAAACGGGCCTGGGACGGCGTGCAGGCATGGCGCAAGAACGTCAAACGGGCCGACCGCATCCTCGACTCGCACCGGCGCGCGCAGAAGGCGTCGAAGTCCCGCAAGGCGTCCGAGGCCGTCCCGCGCCGCGCCGAGCAGTCACCGAAGGCGACCAAGTCCAAATCCGCACCCAAGCGCGAGAAGGCCAGCCCCACCCGGGAGAAGCCGGCGGGCTCCTCCGCACGGAAGGGCGGCAGCGGCGGCGGTACCAGGTCGGGTTCCTCGTGCAAGGTGAGGCACAGCTTCCACCCCGACACCAAGGTCGTGATGGGCGACGGGCGACGGACGGCCATCCGCGACATCAAGCCCGGGGACACCGTGCTCGCCACCGAGCCTCGCACCGGGCGGACCGACCGACGCCAGGTCACGGCGACGCACCGCAACCTTGACCGTGACCTGGTCGACGTCAGCGTCCGAACCGGCAACCGCACCAGCACGGTGAGGACCACCGCGCACCACCCGTTCTGGAACAGCACGAGGGGTGAGTGGACGGACGCTGGCCAGCTCGCGCCGGGGGACAGGCTGCGCAGCTCCGGATCGGGATCGGCACGCGTCACGGTCGAGGCTGTCGGCGGACGTGCGGGCGAGGCACTGATGCGCGATCTCACCGTCGCCGACATCCACACGTACTATGTAGTCGCCGGTGGCACTCCGGTCCTGGTGCACAACTGCGGTGAGGCTTTCCTGGACAACGCTGGTGAGGTATACGTACGAAAGAACCACACGGCCGGCGGCGCAGGAACGGATGAAACCAAGGGTCTGTTCAACAAGGACGAGGATCTGTACAAACTCGCGGATGACTCCAGCAATTTCCACGCCACGCCGCAAGCCAACGGTCGCTGCGCCAGAGTCTGCGACGCCGGGCGGTCCATCGGAACTGACGTCGAAACCGGCTTGCCGACATCCACCTATACAGTAATCACGGATAAGTACGGTGGCGTGATCACCATGCATCCGGGCGTTCCGCGATAGTCTGGCGCTCAGCCCGAAGACAGATCGCTGCTGTGACCAGGTTGGAGGGATCGGACTACGTCTGGCGTCTCCAACCTGGTCATACTGAGAGGAGTGGATCGGATGCCCCTGAGTGTCAGGGTGTGGACCCTGCCGGACATGAACCTTGCTTGTTGCATTCATCCGGACCTTAATCGGCTAGTGGATTTTGCTCAGTCATTGAAGCTGCCCATGCTGGGAAACGTCGATCCTTACGACGATACCCGATTTAATGGTATGCAAATGAGCCTTGTTGTCTCCGAACTGCGGATGCTCGCTGACTCTGCTCCAGAGGGCGCGGCCGATGCTGCCCAAGAATTGCTGGCTCTGACTGAACTGGTGGACGCAAAGCCTCACCGATACCTCGTCTTCATAGGTGACTAACCTCGGCCGAGGCGGCATTGTCGCAACGCTGGATTGATGGTGGGCGGCGGAGTGGTTGTACCACCATAAGTATTGGTGCCATTCTTCTGTGTGGCTGGTGGGTGCGGCCGTGTTTCCCGGTTGCTGTGATGGCTGATGTCGGATGCTTGGAATATATGGAAATTGACTATCATGGATATGCCCGACCTGGACCCCGGGTTGCGGCTGCTCCTCGGCGCGTCGCGTCACGGCGTGGCGTCGATCCCCGGACGCCACGGCGGTGCTTGCTTGATGAAGCGACCGTCACGGCCCGTTCCAGGTCGGGCTGATCGCCCGCGAGGCGACCGCAGACCAGGTGGCCGTCCTGGGTCAGCCGGACGTCGCACTCCATCCCGTCGGCCCCCTCGTCGATGCGCCGATCGGCTTCCTTGCTGCGCTTGAAGGCTCGTTACGTCCGGCGGGTTCGGGTGGTCGGTTGTGTGGGCGCGTGCGCGCGGCCCGGCGTCAGCCGGGCCGTCTCGATCTGGTGAAGCAGTTCTTAGCCCAGTGGCTCCGTCGGCTTGGCGGGCTGCTGGGCTACGCCTTTGGGGCGCGGCCTCGTCTTGGTGCTGGCCGGCTCGCAGGCCCGGTGCTGGTGGTGCCGGCGGCTCGTCCGAGGTCGGCTTCGTAAGCGGCGAGGTCGTCGGCGAGGTCGGTGTGTGCTTGTTGGAGAGTGGCGAGTTTCTCGGTGGCTTGCCAGGCGGCGGCGGTGTCCTTGTTCAACTCGATGCACGTCCCCGCTGGGCCCGCCACCAGGATCAGCGGAAAGAGATCACCATGGAGCCACCGCAGGGTCTTCCCCCGTCTACACCCGACACCGCTGACCTCGGCGCGAAGCTGTGGGCCGCCGGTGAGGCCGCCGGGCACAGTCTTGCCGGGATGGCCGCGCTCACCCACTTCACCAAGCCCTGCCTCGGCCTCGTCGAAACCGGCCGCCGCCCTGCCACCCCCGACGTTGTCGAACGGTACGAACACGTCCTCGGCGTGCCGGTCGGCACCCCACACAGCCCGGTCCGCCGCACCCACGAATGGCTCCTCGGCAACCCGCCCGTCATCCGCTGTCTGCGTGCCGGTCGGCGCATCGGCGTCGGCCTGAACCGAGCCCTCAAAGCCCGGCGTGGTGGAGCTGCGGCACCTCGACGGCGCTGTCGGCAGCCGCATCCTGCTTCCCGTCATCCGTGCCGAACTCGAGGTCTGGCGCTGCTCGCCCCGGCCGCCGGGGACGTGGGGCGGGTCCTGCGGGCGATTCACTGAGCCAGCCGGCGGGGATCACGGGCAACATCCGTCTGCGCCGGTATGACGGTTCCGCTATGCCGCATATCGGCGGCCTTCGCCTTAGCATTCACGTACATCGATGACCGGCGGTGGCACGCCGCCGGACAACCCGAGGAGTGCGTGTATGTTCCGACGACAACTGCTGCACGCGGCGACCGCCGCGCTGGCGGCGGTGCTGGCCGCAACCGGAATGCAGGTTGCCACCGGCGCGAGCGCGTCCGCCGACACGGGCGCGTCCGCCGCCCGGACCGTCTACTACGACGCGAGCCGGGCCGGCGAGTTCCGCACCAACTTCGACCAGGCCGCGGCCATCTGGAACAGCCGGGTCAGCAACGTCCAGCTGGTCGCCCGTACGCCGGGCAACGTCACCATCTACGTCGACAGCGGCTGGCCGCGCGCGCAGGTGACCAGCCTCGGCGCCGGCCGGGTCTGGATGGGCTGGACCGCCGTCAACCAGGGGTACAACCGCACCCGCATCGCCACCCACGAGCTCGGCCACATCCTCGGCCTGCCCGACCGGCGTACCGGGCTCTGTTCCGACCTGATGTCGGGCAGCAGCGCGCCGGTCTCCTGCACCAACGCGTACCCGAGCGCCGCCGAGGCGTCGCGGGTGAACCAGCTCTTCGCCGGTGGTCTCGCCGCGTCGGAGGTGCCCACCGGAACCTTCACGTGGAACGACACCGACGACATCTCGCCGCAGGTGGTCAACGGCCGGCCGGCGACCGAGAACTACCCGTGGATGGTGTACGTCTCCGGCTGCACCGGCACGCTGATCAAGGCCAACTGGGCGGTCACCGCCAAGCACTGCGGGACCCCCTCCTCGGTGCGCGTCGGCAGCATCTACCGCAACAGCGGCGGCACCGTCGTCCCCGTCGTCCGGGCGGTCAACCACCCGAGCGTCGACGTGAAGCTGCTCCAGCTCGCCAGCTCGGTCAGCTACGCCCCGGCGCCGATCCCGACCACCTCCGGCGCGGTCGGCACCGCCACCCGGATCATCGGCTGGGGCCAGACCTGCGCCCCCCGGGGCTGCGGCAGCGCCCCGACCGTCGCGCACGAGCTCGACACCTCGATCGTCGCGGACAGCCGGTGCCTCGGCATCAACGGCCCGTACGAGATCTGCACCAACAACACCAACGGCAACGCGGGCGCCTGCTACGGCGACTCGGGCGGCCCCCAGGTGCGCCGGATCAACGGGGCGTGGGCCCTGATCGGTGCCACCAGCCGGGCCGGCAACAACAACTCCACCTGCGCCACCGGCCCGTCCATCTACGTGGACCTGCCGTCCATCCGGTCCTGGATCAACACCCAGGTCGGCGGCCTGCCGGCCTGACCCACCCCGCTACGGGGGACGCCGCGTGCGGCGTCCCCCGTAGCGTCGTCGCCGGTCGTACGACCGGGGCGTCACGCGGCGACCACCCGGAGTGCGGTACGGTGCCTGACACATCGACCCCCTCTCGAGGTGAACCATGCGTGTCGTGGCCGCGCTCGCCCTGACCCTGGCGCTCGCTCCCGCGCCGACGCCGTCGGCCTCCGGTGGGCCGGTCGGTGACCTGCTCGGCGGCGTCGGGCGGGTCGTCGACGACCTGCTCAAGGGAGGCGGCAGGGCCACCCCGGGCGCCTCCCCGACACCCGCGCCGTCCAGCTCGGCGGCTCCCGCGCCGTCCCCGGCCGGCCCGTCGACCGCGCCGGCCGTCCCGGCGGCACCGGGCCGGTCCGCGCCCGCGCCCAGCCCGGGGGGTGCGTCCGCGCCCGCACCCGCCGGCGACCGGACCGCCGGGCGACCGGCCGAACGGGAGGCCGACGCGCCGTCCGGGCGGGGCGTCGCCTCCGAGACTCCCCCGACGGTCGCGGCCGCACCACGCGACGGCGACGGGGGCACGGACCGGTGGCTGGTCTACGGCCTGGTGCTGGGTGCCCTGGCGGTGCCGGTGCTGTTCGTCCTGCACCGACGGCGCCGATCCGCCGCCGCGGCTACCGGCCCTGCCGGGCCGGCCGGCCCACCGACCCCCGTACCCGCCCTCGACTCCGATCCGGACGACGGACCCGTGGTCGACAACGTGACCCACCTGCCGACGGAACTGAACGCGATCTACGAACTCGGCCGGCTCGACGAGCGGCTCAGTCAGGAGCGCAACCGCCGGTCCTGAGCGGGGCGGGCGGCAGGGGCGGGAGAGAACCCTGGGCATGACGAAAGGGCCGGGCCCCTGTGCGGGGTCCGGCTCTTGTCGTGGTGCGGGTGTTGTCGTCGGTCAGGCGGTGTAGCCGCGGGTGGCGATCCAGTCGGCGAGGTTGTCGACGCTCATCCGGTAGGAGGCCTGGTTCGGGTTGGCGGAGTCGGCGATGGTGACGGTGTTGCCGTTGTCGCGGTAGCCGACGACGCTGATGTAGTGCCCGCCCT